>DATAHR010000195.1:0-13248 GCA_036263035.1 Gaiellales bacterium
GACGCCTACCAGCAGCAGACGGGGGCCGAGTGGGTGGCTCCCAGCTAGCGCATCGCGGCCAGCCAGCGCGCGCAGGCCACCATCTCGGGCCAGGGGCCGGTCTCGTCCACGCCCCAGGCCAGCGCATGGAGCAGCGCCCAGCGGCGCATCCGCTCGCGGTCGAGCCCGAGCTCCGATGACAGCAGGTCGAGGCGCCGCCGGACGGTTCGCTCGTCGATCGCCCAGCGGCGGTCGCGGATCAGCGACGCCAGGTCGAACTCGCGCTCGCCGACCACCGGCTTGGGGTCGATCGCCAGCCATGGCGCCCGCGCCGCGCGCAGAACGTTGCCCCCGTGCAGGTCCTGGTGCAGGACGACCTGCTCGCCCTGCGACGGGGCCAGCTCGGCGGCGGCGGCCCGCGCCTCGTCGACCAGGCGCCGCTCGAACGGCTGCCCGAGCTGCGTCCACAGCGCCTCGGTGGTGATCGCCCACCCGGCGGCGTCATCGGCCAGCGCCCGGAACGGGTGGCCCCCGGCGGGCGGCCGCCACAGCTGCTGGAGCAGGCCGGCGGCCACCAGGCACGCCTGGTCGTCGTCCTGCACCTCCCACAGCGGCGTGCCGGGGGACAGCCGCTCGAGCAGCATGGCGCCCGGCTCGCCGGCGAGTATCCGCACCGCACCGCGGCCGTCGTAGTGGCGGAGCGCATCCGGCTCGTCGGCGTTCTCGAGCCCGACCAGGAAGAGCTTGACCACCGCCTGGGCGCCCTCTGCAGTGATGGCGGGAGCGACCCATGAGACGGCACCGCCGTCCGCGAACGGCTCGCCGATCTCGACCCGCCAGCGCTCCGATACCGCGGCGACCCGAGCCGGCAGGCTGTCGAGCCACGCCTCACCCTCGGCGCCGTGCCAGGCACGCAGGTTCTCCGCCAGCTGCGGGGGGATCGTCACCACGAACACGATCCTACGGGGTACGCTCTGCCGCCCATGGCTGACACCACCACCCTCGGGTTGCTCGGCGCCGGCAACATGGCCTCTGCCATGGTGCGCGGCTGGGTGCGGGCCGACGCCTCGATGGCTGGGCGGATCCTGGTCACCGACCGCGGCTCCGGACGGGCCGCCGAGCTGGCGGAGCGCCACGGGGTGCGCCACCTCGCGAAGAACGAGGACGTCGCCCGCGAGGCGGACGTGGTCGTGCTGTGCGTGAAGCCGGTCGACGTCGAGCGCGTGCTGCGCGAGGTGAGCGACCTGATCACCGTCGACAAGGCGATCGCCTCGGTCGCGGCCGGCGTCCGCACCGCGACGCTCGAGACGATCCTCGACGTGGACGCGCCCGTGTTCCGCTTCATGCCGAATGTGGGCGTGCAGGTGGGGCTGGGGACGCTCGCCTACTCGGCCGGCCGCTTCATCCACACCGACGCGGAGCAGCGCGTGCTCGCGGCCTTCCGGCTGCTGGGCGAGGTGGTGCCGCTCGAGGAGCGGCAGTTCGACGCGGCCACCGCGCTCTCGGGCTCCGGGCCGGCGTTCCTCGCGCTGCTGTTCGAGGCGTTCGAGGACGCCGGCATCGTCAGCGGCCTCAGCTACGCCGATGCGCGAACGCTGGTGCTCTCGACCATCACCGGCACCGCCGGCCTGCTGCGCGAGGAGGACGTGCCATGCAGCGTGCTGCGGCGGATGGTGACCTCTCCGGGCGGCACGGCGGCGGCCGGGCTTGCGGAGATGGAGCGCAAGGGCGTGCGCGCGGGCATCATCGACGGCGTGGTTGCGGCGATGCGGCGCGCCGGCGAGCTAGGGTAATCCGCCGTGTCGACCGCCCTCAACTTCCTCACAGCGCTCTATTACGTCTACACGATCCTCATCTTCCTCTACATCCTGATGTCGTGGGTGCAACTGCCCTACAACGTCTGGATCGGGCGCGTGAGGACGTTCCTGCACGACACGGTCGAGCCCTACCTTGGCGTCTTCCGGCGGATCATCCCGCCGCTCGGCGGCCTCGACCTGTCGCCGATCGTCGCCCTGATCGTGCTGCAGCTGATCTACCGAGTCCTCGCGACCGTCCTGACCCAGTTCGAGTAGCAGGAGGCCCGCGTCCGGTGTCGAACACCGGCCGCATGGCACTTTCACCCGCAGAACTCAGGCACCAGCGTCCGCGGCGGTCGCTGCTCGGCTACCGCATGTCCGAGGTGGACGAGATCATGGTCAGCGCGACCTCGGCCTTCGAGACGGTGTGGCGCGACCGCGCCAACCTGGAGGATCGCGTCCACGAGCTCGAGACCTCGCTCGGCGAGCTCCGTGACACGGAGCAGGCGATGCGCGACGCGCTGGTCACGGCCCAGAGGACGGCCGACGAGCTGCGCGCGCAGGCATCACGCGACGCAGAGCTGATCGTGCGCGAGGCCGAGGCACGGGCGCGCGAGATCATCCACAAGACGTATGCCGAGCGCGAGCAGGTGCGGCGCGAGATCGAGCAGCTGCGCGGCGAGGAGCGGCAGTTCCGCATGCGGCTTCGCTCGCTGCTGGGCGCGACGCTGCAGTCGGTGCGCGATCATGAGGAGGAGATCGCCGAGCCATCCGCCACCGAGCTGACGGTCGCGTCGTAGCGGAGGCGCGAGGGGGGCGACGCCCGGGGGGAGATCACCGGGCGAGGCTATACTGGCGGCGGTTTGGCGATGCCTTCCGTAGCCCTCCGTGACCGACTCTCGCACCAGACTCTCCCTCCGGGTATCGCCGAACGCCCGACGCTCTGCGGTCGTCGGCCGCCACGGTGACGGCTGGAAGCTGCGCGTCGCCGCACCAGCCGAATCGGGCCGCGCCAACCGCTCGCTGACCGCCTTCCTCGCGGAGCTGCTGCGTGTGCGCGCGGACGACGTGCGGATCGTCGCCGGTGGTGGTGGTCGTGAGAAGATCGTCGAGATCGAAGGACGTGACGCTGCCGAGGCCGACGCGGCCCTGGCGGCTGCGGCCATGACCGGGGAGGATCGGGGTTGAGCGTCGACACCAACGCCGCGCGCGAGCGGCTCCAGGCTGAGCGCGAGCGCGTGCTCGCAGAGGTGCAGTCCCTGCGCGACGACCTCTCGCACTCGATCGAGGATCTCGTCGACGAGGACGGGAACGACTCGCATCTTGCAGACAGCGCCACCGAGACGCTCGACCGCGGGATGGAGCAGTCGCTCGAGGACAACGCCGAGAACCTCCTGGCCCATATCGATGCTGCCCTGGCCCGATTGGACGAGGGCACGTACGGCCGCTGCGAGCGCTGCGGCCAGCCGATCGCCGAGGAACGGCTGGAGGCGCTGCCCTACGCGACCAGGTGCATCGAGTGCAAACGGCTCGAGGAACGGGGCTGATCGAGCAGCTGCCCCCGCGTGAGCCGGACCGGCGCGCGGCGGGCTCGCTGCAGTGGGCCGGCCTGCTGGCCGTGGCCGCCGCGGTGGTCGTGGCCGACCAGGTGACGAAGCACCTGATCGTCGAGCGCATGCAGCTGGGCGAGGTGCGGCGGGTGACGCCCTTCCTCGACATCACCCACGTCCGCAACACCGGCATCGCGTTCGGGGTGTTCCCCGGGCGGCTCGAGGTGATCTCGCTGCTGACCGCCGCCGCGGTGATCTGGATGCTCGTCCACTTCGCGCGGTCCGGATCGCGGCACCTGCTGTTCCCGGTCGCGCTCGGCTTCCTGATCGGCGGCAGCATCTCCAACCTGGCCGACCGTGTGCGCAACGGCTATGTCACCGATTTCATCCATCTCACGCACTGGCCGACGTTCAACCTGGCCGACACCTTCATCGTGATCGGCGTGGCGCTGCTCCTGCTCGGGCTGAGCCGGCTGGAGCGGGCGCCGCATCCCGAGCAGCCCGAGCCGGGCAGCGGCGAACCGGCCTGATGCACGAGCTGCGGGTGCCGGAGGAGGCGGCCGGCAGCCGCCTCGACCGCTTCCTCGCGGCGCTCGACGAGGTGGGGTCGCGGGCCGCGGCCGAGCGGCTGATCGAGTCCGGCGCGGTCACCGTGGACGGCACGGCCGCGCGGAAGTCGCTGCGGCTGTCCGAGGGCCAGCGGGTGTCGTTTCCGGAGCCGGAGCCGGCCACGA
Source organism: Gaiellales bacterium (assembly GCA_036263035.1). GTDB lineage: Bacteria > Actinomycetota > Thermoleophilia > Gaiellales > JAICJC01 > JAICYJ01. The sequence goes on from DATAHR010000195.1 coordinate 4,060, forward strand.
CGGCCCTCGAGCCCGTCGACCTCGACATTCTGGTGCTCTACCGCGACGACCACCTGCTGGTCGTTGACAAGCCCGCCGGGCTGCTGGTTCACCCGGTGCCCGGGTTCAACGGGCCGACGCTCGTGCACGGCCTGCTCCACGAGGTGGGCGGCGATGGCATCCGGCCGGGGATCGTCCACCGCCTCGACCGCGATACCTCGGGGCTGCTCGTGGTCGCGCGCGACGACCGCACGCTCGCGCGGCTGCAGTCGCTGCTGCGCCGCCGGCGCATCAGCCGGTCGTACGCGGCGCTCGTGCGCGGCCGGCCCGCGTCGCGCCGGGGGACGATCGAGGCGCCGATCGGCCGCGACCGGCGCGACCCCACCCGCGTGTCACTGGACTCGGACGTCGCCCGCCCGGCGGTGACGCACTTCTCGATCGCGGAGCTGCTGGCGCACCACACGCTGCTCGACGTCGAGCTGGAGACGGGGCGGACGCACCAGATCCGGGTGCACCTGGCAGCGATCGGCCTGCCCGTCGTCGGGGACCCCGTGTACGGGCACGGGCCCGAGCTGGGGCTGGAGCGCCAGTTCCTGCACGCAGCGAGGCTGCGATTCCCGCACCCACAGACCGGCGAGGAGATCGACGTCAGCTCGCCGCTGCCCGCTGACCTCGAGCAGGCACTGGCGACCGCCCGGGGGTGAACCAAAGGTGCCAGGCACTTGTGGTTCACCGGGACGCGGACGCCCACCTGAGCCGTAGATCACCCGATGGCTATCAGCGGCGACCTGGCGGCATTCGAGCGTGATGGCTTCGTCCTGCTCCCGTCCGCGGTGCAGCCGCAGCTGACCGAGCGCCTGCGCCGGGCGCATTGCCGGATCCATCGTGAGGAGCTGCGGTCGGGGCGCACCGCGCAGGACGGATCGCTGCACCTGCTCGGCGTGCTCGGACGTGATCGAGCCATCCTCGAGCTGACCGATCATCCTCGCATCCTCGAGCTGGTGGTCGCCATCCTGGGCTGGAACATCCACATCTACCACTCGCATCTCGACGCGCATCGGCGCGTCGCGCGGCCGGCACGGAGGTGGGGCTGGCACCAGGACGGAGGCAGGCAGAACCTCGAGCTGGAAACTGACCCGCGACCGCGGCTCTCCATCAAGGCCGCGGTGTTCCTCAGCGACGCGCGCCGTGCGGGATGCGGGACGATCGAGGTGATCCCTGGCAGCCACGAGCGCAACACGCTGCCCCGGCCGAAGCGGCTCGACGGTGCCTTCGACGAACCGGCCGGCGCATGTCCCGTCTACGCAGCACCGGGCGACGTGCTCCTGTTCGACCGTCGCCTCTGGCATGCGCGCGGCGTGAACGTGGCTGGCCCCGTGCGGCGGATGGTCTTCCTTGGCTACACCTACCGCTGGATCCGACAGCGTGAGCCGCACGGGCTCCCGGAGGAGACGCTCGCTGCGCTGTCGCCGGTCAGGCGGCAGCTGGTCGGCGCCGCCGACGCGGCCGACGGCCACTGGGTCCCGCCCGGCGTGGAGCTGCCCCTGGCCGCATGGATGGCCGAACGGCAGGGGCCGAGCGCCGCCGTGGGCTAGATGATTGATCGATATCTCTCGCGAAGCAAGGCTCCGCCTTGCCCCTTGGACTTCACGGAGATATCGATCAATCATCTAGACTGCTTGCTGAAGTTCGACCGTCCCCGACCCGGTGGGCTCACGGCGACCGGTGGTGTCTCGATGCAGCTCGAGGCTCCGGCGTCTCCACCGGCCTCATCATCAACCACGTTTCGAGGAGGCGATTGCGCGTGCCCGCAGTCACCATGCGAGAGCTGCTCGAGGCCGGCGTGCACTTCGGCCATCAGACGCGGCGCTGGAACCCGAAGATGCGCCGGAACATCTTCGGCGAGCGCAGCGGCATCTACATCATCGATCTGCAGCAGACGATCGTCCTGCTGCAGGACGCCTATGACTATGTGCGGAACATCGCCGAGCGGAACGGCACCGTGCTGTTCGTCGGCACCAAGAAGCAGGCCCAGGATGCGGTCGAGGAGAACGCCCGCCGCGTCGGCCAGCCCTACGTCAACCACCGGTGGTTGGGCGGCCTGCTCACCAACTACCGCACCATCCAGGATCGCATCTCGGCGCTGCACGAGCTGCGCCGCCAGAAGACCGAGGGCCAGCTCGACCTGCTGCCCACCAAGGAGCGGCAGTCGACGATGGCCGAGCTCGAGAAGCTCGAGACCAACCTGGGCGGTCTCGCCGACACGCGGCGCCTGCCCGATGCCATGGTGATCATCGACATGAAGAAGGAGGCCCTGGCGGTGCGCGAGGCGCGCCGGCTGGGCATCACCGTGATCGGGCTGGTGGACACCAACTGCGATCCCGACGACGCCGACTACATCATCCCCGGCAACGACGACGCGATCCGCTCGACCGGGCTGATCGTGCGTGTGCTCGCCGACGCCGTGGCCGAGGGTCAGGCGAAGGTGCGAGCCGAGGAGATGGAGCAGGCAGCCAGGCGTGCCGCCGAGGAGGCGGAAGCGGCCGCGCAGGCCGAGGCTGCTGCCCAGGCCGAGGCCGCCGCCCAGGCGGAAGCCGCCGAGCAGCCGGCCCCCGAGCCGGTTGCGGCGACGGCCGGCGAGGAATCAGCGACGACGAGTGAGGATGCATCGTGAGTGACGTGGCGTATCGGCCCACACCCGCAGAGGTGAAGCAGCTCCGCGAGGAGACGCAGGCCGGAATGATGGACTGCAAGCGCGCCCTCGAGGAGACCGGGGGCGACATGGATGCGGCCAAGAAGTGGCTGCGCGAGAAGGGGCTGGCCGCCGCCGGCAAGCGCGCCGGGCGCGGTACGGGTGCGGGCGTCGTGGAGAGCTACATCCACCACAACGGCACGGTCGGTGCGCTGGTCGAGATCGGCTGCGAGACCGACTTCGTCGCCCGCAACGACACCTTCAGGGCGTTCGCCCGTGACGTCGCTCTGCAGGTGGCGGCGGGGCGGCTGCTCCAGTTTGTCTCGGAGGACGAGATCCCGGCCGAGTACCGGGCGTCGGAGATCGACACCTACCGCGGCAAGGCGGCCAACGAGGGCAAGCCCGAAAACATGCTCGACAAGATCGCCGAGGGGATGTGGAACAAGTCCCTGGCCGACACGGTGCTGCTCAAGCAGCCGTCGATCAAGCCCGAGCACGACGGTAAGACGATCGAGACGCTCCGGGCGGAGCTCTCCGGCACGATCGGCGAGAACATCGAGGTCAAGCGGTTCGCGCGCTTCGAGGTCGGCGCCGAGTGAGCGAGGGCGGCTTCCAGCGTGTGCTGCTGAAGCTGTCCGGCGAGGCGCTGATGGGCGACCGCAGCTACGGGCAGGACCCGGACCGGATCGCCGCGATCGGCCGCGCGGTCGCCGAGGTGGCGGAGTCGGGCGTCGAGCTTGCGATCGTCGTCGGCGGCGGCAACATCCTGCGCGGCACGCAGGAGGCGGCGCGCGGCATGGACCGCGCCACCGCGGACTACGCCGGCATGCTGGCGACCGTGCTGAACGCGCTGACCGTGCAGGACGCGCTGGAGCGGGTAGGCGTGTTCACGCGGGTGATGTCGGCGATCGACGTCTCGGAGGTGGCCGAGCCGTACATCCGGCGACGGGCGATCCGGCACCTGGAGAAGGGGCGGATCGTCATCTTCGCGGCGGGCACCGGCAACCCGTTCTTCACGACCGACACCGCCGCGGCGCTGCGGGCGCTCGAGATCGGGGCGGAGGCGATCCTGATGGGCAAGAACGGGGTCGACGGCGTGCTCGACGCGGATCCGCGGACGAACCCGAACGCGCAGCTGATCCCGCAGCTCACGCACATCGAGGCGATCGAGAAGGGGCTGAAGGTGATGGATACGACCGCCCTCTCCCTCTGCATGGACAACAACCTGCCGCTGTACGTGTTTAATCTGGATGACGAGCACAACATCGCGCGGGTTGCCCGCGGCGAGCGGCTCGGCACCATCATCAGCAGCGTTCCCGGAGGTCTCCCCGTGCAGGTGACACCATGATCGACGACGTGCTCAACGACGCCGGCCGGCGGATGGACAAGACGGTCGAGAACACGAGGCACGAGTTCACGACGATCCGCACCGGGCGTGCCTCGGCGGCGCTGCTCGAGCGGGTGCAGGTGTCGGCCTACGGGACGAAGATGCCGATCAACCAGGTGGCCACGATCAGCGTGCCGGAGCCGCGGCTGCTGACGATCACACCGTTCGACAAGAGCATCATCCGGGACATCGAGAAGAGCATCCTCGAGTCGGATCTCGGCCTGACGCCGTCGAACGACGGCAACCTGATCCGGCTGCCGATCCCGGAGCTGACGGAGGAGCGGCGCAAGGAGCTGGTGAAGCAGGTGCGGCACCTGGCCGAGGAGGGCCGGGTCTCGGCCCGCAACGTCCGGCGCGACGCGATCCACCACCTGAAGGACGCCGAGAAGAACGGCGAGGCCGGCGCGGACGACGTCCGCCGGGCCGAGGAGCGGCTGCAGAAGGTCACCGACGAGCACGTCGCGGCGATCGACTCGGCGCTCAAGGCCAAAGAGGCCGAGATCATGGAGGTCTGAGGCCGGTCGCGCGAGTCGCCGCGATGGAGCAGCCCGAGGTCGCCACCACGCGGGGATTCGTCCACCGCCTGCCCCCGGTCGAGCTGCTCTCCGAAGACGCGATGGCGCTGCTGGAGAAGGGCTGGCGCCGGCTGGCCTCCGAGGTCGGCGTCCGCTTCGCCCATCCTGCTGCGCTTGAGCACTTCCGCCGCGCCGGGCAGAGCGTGGACGAGGAGGGCGTCGTCCGCCTCGACCCCGAGTTCGTGCTCGAGACGATCGCCGCCGCGCCGACGTCGTTCACGCTCCGCGCCCGCAATCCCGAACGGAGCGTTGTCATCGGCGGCGACCACCTTATGGTCTCGAACCTCGCAGGTCCGCCGTTCGTGCTCGAGGACGGGATCCGCCGCGATGCGACGATGCACGATCTCGAGCGGTTCCTGAAGCTCGCCCATGTGTACGACGTGATCGATTCGCAGGGGTGCCTGCCGTGCGAGCCCACCGACCTGCCGCTCGACTCGCGCCACCTCGACATCCAGGTCGCGGCACTCACCCTGTCCGACAAGCCGCACATGGGCGCGCTGTTCGACGGCGCGAAGGTTCGGGACGGACTCGGGCTCGCGGAAATCGTGTTCGGCGGCGCCGCCGCGCTCGAGGAGGGTCCGGTCACCTACGGCGTCGCGAACGTGAACTCGCCGCTCGCGTACGACACGCCCATGGTCGAGGTGATCATGACGCTGGCCGAGCGGAACCAGGCGGTGATCGTGACCCCGTTCCTGCTGATGGGCGCAATGAGCCCGGTCGCCCTGCCCGCCGCCCTCGTGCAGCAGACGGTCGAGAGCCTGGCCGGCGCGGTGCTCGCACAGCTCGTCCGTCCCGGGGCGCCCGTCGTCCTCGGCTCGTTCCTGTCCCATACCGACATGCAGTCGGGCTCGCCGGGGTTCGGCGGCCCGGAGTCGGCGATCGGGCTGCTCTGCTCGGGGCAGCTCGCCCGTCGGTTCGGGCTGCCATGGCGGGCGGGTGGGGGCGGGCTGACGTCGAGCCCCCGTCCGGACGCGCAGGCTGCGTACGAGGCTTTGACGACGCACCGGGCAGCGTTCGCCTCCGGTGCGAACGTCGTGCTGCACGGGATGGGCTGGCTGGAGAGCGGCCTGGTGGCGAGCTTCGAGAAGGCCGTGATCGATGTGGAGATGCTCGAGGTCCTGCGGGTCGAGTTCACGCCGATCGAGGTGGACGAGGCGAGCCTGGCGTTTGACGCGCACCTGGAGGTCGGCCACGGCGGCCACTTCTTCGGAGCCGCGCACACGCTCGAACGGTTTCGCGAGTGCTTCCACCGGCCGCTGCTCGCGAGCACCTCGTCCTACGAGCGCTGGAAGGCGCAGGGGGCGCTGGACGCGGCGGCGCGGGCCGACCGGCTGTGGCGGGAGGCGCTCGATCGCTACGAGGCTCCGGGGCTGCCGCCGGGAGTGGCGGAGGAGATGGCCGAGTTCGTCGGCCGCAGGCGCGCGGAGCTCGGCGACTGAGCTCCCGGGGCGGCGATCCCCGCCGCGAGGCGCAGTTCGGTATGGTCGGCGGTGGTTCCCATCCAAGGAGGTCGTGGGCATGAAGCGTTTCACGGCGCGCGCGCGTCGCGCGTCCGCAGGGGTTCTGGCCGTCGTCCTGCTGGCCGTCGCGGCACCCGCGGCGTCGGCGACCGGCAACGCCATCGTCAACGGCGGCTTCGAGACCGGCTCCCTGACCGGCTGGGGGCACGCACCCGGGCATCCGTTCAGCGCCGGCCACGGCTGGTTTGCCGTCCACGGGCGGGTCTCACCCAGCGGGTTCGTCATCCCAGCGCCCGCGAGCGGCCGGTTCCAGGCCGTCAGCGACCAGATCGGGCCCGGATCGAACACGCTGTTCCAGACGTTCCGCGTGCCGGCGCATGCCACGCTGAGCATGACGCTCTGGTACCGAAATCGCGCAGGCGTGTTCTTCTCGCCGCAGATGCTCGTGCCCGGCGAAGCGCGAAACCAGCAGCTGCGCATCACCATCACGCGACCCGATGCCGGCCTGTACTCGCTGAAATCGCAGGACGTCCTGGCGACGGTGTTTGCGACGGAGCCGGGTGACCCGGCCTCGCTGGGACCCCGGCAGATCCACTATGACCTCTCGGCCCTGGCCGGCCAGCTGGTGCGGCTTCGGATCACGGAGGTCGACAACCAGTTCTTCTTCCAGGTCGGAGTCGACAACGTGACCGTCGGCGACGGCGCGTCCACCGTCGCGGTGCTGCTGTCAGGCGCGGCGGCAACGACCAGGTCGTTCGACATGAGCAAGGCGGTCTACACCCGCCGTTGAGCGGACGCTGCGGGTGACGGAAAAGTGCCAGGCACTTTTCCGTCACCCGGGCTCGGCACTGCGGGGCCGTCCGTGGAGCGGCTCCGCTATCGTCGTGTGCTCATGGAGGAGCCACGCACCGCACTCGAGACCTGGGCGACCGCGCACGGGTACACCCCGAGCGACGAGGAGATCGGCGGGGCGACGCCGCTCTTGCGCAGCGGCCTGATCGACACGACCGACCAGGTCTACCGCGGCCGGCTGGAGGATCGCGACGTGCTGGTGGCGGAGTTCAGCATCGGCTCGCCCGATTGGTCCGAGCAGTTCGGCGGCTCGGGGACGGACTCGAGCGTGTTCACGGTGATGCTGGTTGCGGTCGACCCCGGGCGATGGCCTCGCCTGACCGTGCACCCGCGGTCGCTGTCGGATCACCAGTGGCTCCGCCGGCTGATCCGCTCCGACCGCGACTTCGACGATCTCCCGGAGGCGTTTCACGAGCGCTATCGCGTCATCGCCTCGACGGACATCTCCGACGAGCGGCTGCACGGGCTGTTCACCGACGAGCTCGCGGCCTGGTGGGTGTCGCAGCCGTCGGATGTGCTCGTTGACGTCGAGGATCACGACGAGCACGGGTCGTTCCTGACCGTGGCGCATGCAGGCGTCGCCGACGGGCCGGGTGAGCTGGACGACCTGGTCGCCCAGACGACGCACCTGATGCGCCTGATCGATCCCTAGGGCGCGTCGCCGACGCGAATCAGCCCGGCCTCGTAGGCGTAGACCACCGCCTGGGCACGGTCGCGAAGCCCGAGCTTCGAGAACACGCGGTTGACGTGGGTGCGCACGGTGGTCTCGCTGATGAACAGCGCCTGCCCGATCTCCGCGTTCGACCGGCCTTTCCCGAGCTCGCGCAGCACCTCCAGCTCCCGTGGTGTGAGCTCGGCCAGCTCGGCGGGCGGCACCGGCGGCACCTGCACGAACCGTTCGATCAGCCGTCGCGTCACCTCCGGGGCGAGCAGGAGGTCGCCTCGCGCGACCGTCCGGATGGCGCTGACAAGCTGGTCGGTGGGAAGCGACTTGAGCAGGAACCCGCTGGCCCCCGCGCGCAGCCCCTCGTAGACGTACTCGTCGAGGTCGAAGGTGGTCAGGAGGGCCACCCGCGGCGCGTCCGGCTCGGCGGTGATCCGCCGCGTCGCCTCGATGCCGTCCATCCTCGGCATGCGCACGTCCATGAGCACGAGGTCGGGACCGACCGTTCGGGCCAGCTCAACAGCCGCGGCTCCATCGGCGGCCTCCCCGAGCAGCGCGAACCCGCCCGCGCCCGTGAGAATCAGGGAGATGCCGTCCCGCACGACCGGCTCGTCGTCGACGACCACCACGGAGATCACGTCGGTCATGCGCCGGGCGTGGGCAGCAGCGCCACCACGCGGAATCCTTCACCGTGCGGGCCCGCATCAACGCGCCCGCCATGCAACGCCGCCCGCTCCCGCATGCCGGTGAGACCGTTGCCACCCGGGGTGGGGCTGCCCCCGCCCCCGTCGTCCTCGATCTCAATCTCGAGCTGCCCGGGCAGATATCGCACCGCGACGTCGATGCTGCTCGGCGTCCCGTGGCGCATGGCGTTCGTGAGCGCCTCCTGAACGATGCGGTAGGCCGAGAGATCGACTCCAGCCGGGAGCGGGCGTACCTCGCCGCTCGTGTGCACGCGCACGTCGACTCCCCCAACGCGCATGCGATCGGCCATCTCGCTGACGCGTTGCAGGCCGGGCTGTGGATCCCGGGCGGCCGGCTCGTCGCGGGCACGGAGCAGCAGCAGGAGCTGCCGCATCTCGTCAAGCGCCTCGCGGCCCTCCTGCTCCACGATCGACATGGCCCGCGCGGCGCGACCCGGGTCCGAATCGATCACCTGACGGGCGGCGCCGGCCTGCAGCACCAACGCGCTGATGTGGTGAGCCACGAGATCGTGGAGCTCGCGGGCGATGCGCAGACGCTCCTCGATGGCCGCCGTGCGAGCGCGCTCGTCGCCTTCCCGCTCGAGCGTCCGGGCCCGCGATTCCAGCAGACCCACCGTGACCCGGCCTTGATGCACCGTGCGGCCCGCCAGCCAGGCAGCCGCGAGCAGCACGGCCAGGAAGGGGAAGTTCCCGGGATCCCGCAGCGCGGATGCCAGCAGCCCAATGCCGATCAGGCCGAGGGCGACCACGCGCGCGCGACCCTCGCTGAGGGCGGCGGCCGTGCCAGTTGCCACCAGCAGCACGATCAGGCCCGTCAGGGTGTCGGGCGGGTGGGCGGCGACCTGCTCCGCGGAGAATGCGCCCACCACGACAGCG
>DATAHR010000196.1:0-7260 GCA_036263035.1 Gaiellales bacterium
CAATATCGGGAATATTGGCGCGACCGAGGACGCCGCGAGGCGACGGTTCGCAGCCGTAGCCACCCGAACCATCTCGAACCACCTACCTCTCGCGGCGCCCAGGCACGCGAGAGATATCGATCAATCATCTCTAGCCCGGGCGGCAGGTTCCGCGGACGCGCAGGCCGGCAAGGGCGTAGGCCTCCTGGGCCGTGAGCAGCTTCCGCTGGAGCCGCGTCAACGCGCTCATCGGATCGCTGTGTGGCAGGCGCGAAAAGCTCTCGGCCGCCTGCATGTACGCGCGCAAGCGGGCCTTGAACAGCTGAAGCGCGTGGCCGCAGGGGCCGCCCCGCCGCTCGAAGGTGGTCGTGACGCCGGCCAGGTTCTCGGACTCGAACGCCATCTCGGACAGGGCCGGAAGGGCGCAGGCATGGAAGCTACCGAGCCGCATCCGGCACCCGCCGAGCGCCTTGCTCAGCACGCGGCCGGCGATCGTGAACCTGTCCTGCGCGCTCGCGAAGGCGGCGTACGCCGACGCGGTCAGCGGGTGTGTCTGCCGGTGTCCGAGCGACACGGCGATCGGGAGCCGTGGGCGGTCGTGGCCCGTATCCAGCGCGGGGCCACGGCCTTCGGCGAGCAGCACTGCCAGCCCGACTGCCGCCACCGTCACCGCGATCCCCAGCTGCATCTAGCTCTTGATGCCGTGCACGGGGCGACCGAGCGCACGCCACTGCCACAGCGTGATCGTGGGCAAGGAGTCCTCGTAGCGCACGATCTTCGGGTTGCGGCCGACCTGCGCCGCTCGCGCAGCGTGGTCGATCAGGTCGTCGCGCTCGGGCGTGACGACCACGTGATGACAGGCGGTGATGTAGTCGAACACCTCACCACAGGCCGGGCAGGGCCACGGATCGGTGCGGATGGCATACCAGTCGCCGTCCTTGGTGTCGGCCGCGTCGCCGGAGAGCAGCTCGGAGAGCTCGTCGACCTCGTAGACGGAAGGTGCTTCGGGAACGCTCATGGGAGCCAGGGTAGCAGCGACTCGAAACGGGGTCAGGGTTCAGCCTGACCCACTTACATGTGCTCCGGGGCCTCGACTCCCACGAGCCCAAGCGCCGTGGCCATCACCTGCTTGGTCGCACGGCAGAGCGCCAGCCGGCTGGCCTCGACGTCCGGCGCCTCGCCGATCACGCGGCACTGGTTGTAGAACTGGTGGAACTCCTTCGCCGTCTCCTGCGCGAACGCCACCACGCGATGCGGGCCGCGCAGCTCCGCCGCCTCGGCCACCAGGTCGGGGAAGCCCGCCAGCGACTTGACCAGCGCCGCCTCGGCCGGCTCCGGCTCCCACGACTCCGCCGGCCGCGCCGTCTCTCCCGCCGCTCCCGCATTTCGCAGGATCGAGGCGATCCGCGCGTGCGCGTACTGACAGTAGTAGACCGGATTCTCGGCGTTCTGCTGGACGAGCAGGTCGAGGTCGAGCTCGATCGTCTGGTCGTGCGATCGCTGGACGAGCACGAACCGGGCCGCGTCGACGCCGACCGCGTCCATCAGGTCGTCGAGCGTCACCACCCGCCCCGCGCGCTTCGACATGCGGCCGCCCTTGAGGTTGACCAGCTGGTAGATCTGGACGTCGATGCGGCTCGGGTCGTAGCCGAGCGCCTGCGCCGCCGCCTTCAGCCGCTGGATGTAGCCGTGGTGGTCGGCGCCCAGCACGTACACGGCCACGTCGAAGCCACGCTCCATCTTGGAGACGATGTAGGCGATGTCGCCGGCGAAGTAGCCGGGCTCGCCGTTGGAGCGGATGATCACGCGGTCCTTGTCGTCGCCGAACTCGGTCGTCCGCAGCCACAGCGCGCCGTCCTTCTCGTACGTGTAGCCCGCCTCGCGCACGCGGTCGATGGCTCTGTCGACCGATCCGTCCTCGTAGAGCGACCGCTCGAGGAACCAGGAGTCGAACGTCACCCGGAACCGGTCGAGGCTGGCCCGGATCAGCTCCACCATCCGGTCGGTGCCCCGGCGCGTCCACTCCTCGACCGGCGCGTCGGGCGACAGATCCAGCTCGGCCGCGACCTCGGCCACGTACGAGCCCTGGTAGCCGTCCTCGGGCGGCTCCTCCCCGCGCGCCCGCGCCCGCAGCGACGCACCGAACAGCTCGACCTGACGGCCGGCGTCGTTGAAGTAGTACTCCCGCTGCACGTCGTGCCCGGCGAACGCGAACAGCCGGGCGAGCGCGTCGCCGTATGCCGCGTTGCGGGCGGAGCCGACGGTGACCGGGCCGGTCGGGTTGCCGCTGACGAACTCCACCTGCATCCGCTGGCGCCGAGTGGCGGCTCCGCTTCCGAACCGGTCGCCCTCGTCCAGGACGCGATTGACGACATGGCCGTACCAGGCCGGCTGCAGCCGCAGGTTGATGAAGCCCGGCCCCGCGACCTCGGCCGAGCCGATCCACGGCGAGTCGATGCCGGCCACGATCCGCTCGGCGATCTGGCGGGGCGGAGCCTTCAGCGGCTTCGCCAGCGCGAGCGCAACTGCACTGGCGTAGTCCCCGTGGGCAACGTCGGAAGGCCGGTCGAGCCGGACCGGCTCGCGGTCGCCCCCGGCCGCCGACACGGCAGCCTCCAGCGGGCCGGCGAGCTCCTGCAGAACGCTACCGCTCATCGACCCATCGTAGTAGGGTGGCGCGATGGACGACGCGACTCCGGAACGGCATCTCAACATCCATTTCACCCCGGAGATCATGGCCGGCGTCTACGCGAACTTCGCCAACGTCAGCCACTCGCCGTACGAGTTCACAATCACCTTCGCGCGCGTCGACCATGAGGTCGAGGAGGAGGAGGTGCCGGGCGTCGTGGTGGCCCGCGTCAATCTCTCGCCCCGGTTCATGCAGGAGCTGATCGAGGCGATGGAGGACAACTACTCCAAGTGGCGCACCCGCGAGGGCATCAAGAACCTGCCCGAGTTCGACGGCGAGAGCAACGACGACTACGGCGACGACGAGGTCGACGAGGACGAAGAGCTGGAGCCGTAGGTCCTGGCCACGGCGATCCGCTGCATGACGGGCGGATGGTCGAACAGCAGCCAGACGGCCCACCGCGGCGGGGCCGGATTGGAGAGGTTGCGCAGTGCCAGCCGCCGCTGCAGCAGCTCCGCGCCGGCGGGATCTCTCGTCGCCCGCAGCGCCACCCAGTCTGCCTCGGACTCGATCCGCCGCGAGATCAGGTTCTGGACCGGCAGCAGCAGGGTGGCCGCCGTCACCGCGCACGCCACCAGCACCGGCGCGGCCCCGGCGTCGAGCAGCGACCCGCGGTGCAGGCGGCCCGCGGCGGCCAGCATCAGCAGGATCGCCGGCACTCCGATCACGCCGAACCAGAGCACCCCCTCGAGCGTATGGCTGCGCTTCACGTGCGCAAGCTCGTGGGCGACAAGGGCGCGGAAGGCCGGCGGGGGCTCGTGCAGGGCCGTGTCGTCGACCACCACCCGCACGGTGGGACCGAGCCCGTCTACCTCCGCGTTCTCGGCCGTCGTCCGGCTGGAGGCATCCGAGACCGTGACGGAGGCCGGATGCGCTCCCATCCGCCGCTCGATGTCGGCGACCGTCCGCGCCGCATCCGCCGGCAACCGCGACGTCGATGCGAACAGCGGGTCGACGACGATCGGCTGAATGAGGGCGAAGGCAGCGACGGCCGCCCAGGCCGCCAGCGCGACCGCAACGGAGCCCCAGCGGCGGTAGAGCGGCCGGGCGACCAGATACACCAGCGCGACAGCGAGCGTTGTGAGGCCGGCCGCGACCAGCGCGTCGACGAGCCAGGCGCCGTCGCTCTGCAGATCGAGCCCCGCGTCGACGGCGCGCCGGTGAAGCGCGTACGCGAACGGGAGGGCCGCGAGCTGCACGAGCGCAGCCGAGGCAGCCAGCGCCACCACGGCGGGAACCCGATGGAATCGGTCGCGGGTGCGCCACGCAAGCAGCCAGGCGACGACGAGCTGCGCCGCCAGCGCCGCCAGCGTGATGGCATAGCCGGCGGTGCGGTAGTCCTGCGCCCTGTCGATCTGGGTACGGGTGAAGACGTCCGCCGCCGGGACAGAGCTCGTGACGCCGGGCAGCTGCGCGGACGTCCACAGCCAGACGCCGAGCCCGGCCAGCGGCAGCACGAGCAGAAGAGCGCGGCGCACAGCGCGGATAGAGTACCGGCACATGCACCCCGGCCTGCACCCACAGACGCGGGATGTCGCATGAAGGTCATCGTCCTCTCCGATGTGCACGGCAACCTGCCGGCGCTCGAGGCGGTGCTCGAGGGGGTCGGGGGCGAGGACGCATCCGAGCTCTGGTGCCTCGGCGACCTGGTCGGCTACAACGCCGATCCCGAGGCATGCACGACGACGATCGTAGAGCTGGCGGACATCTGCCTGGCCGGCAACCACGATCTCGTCGTCAACGGGAGCGTCGACATCAGCGTGTTCGCGCACGACGCCGCCATAGCGGCCCGGTGGGCGCAGGAGGTGCTGAGCGAGGAGGCACTCGCGATGCTGCGGTCGCTCGAGCCGAGTGGCGAGCGCGCCGGCGTCGAGCTCTACCACGCCAGTCCCCGCGATCCCGTGTGGGAGTACGTGATCGACCAGCGCACGGCGCAGAGCTGCCTGGAGCTGCTGCGGCACGAGCTGGGTCTTATCGGCCACAGCCACGTCCCGCTGGCCTACACGACCGGCGCGGGCGGACGAGCGGAGGGCGGCTACGCGGAGCCGGGGACGCTGCAGCTCGGCGACGGGCGATGGCTGCTCAATCCGGGATCCGTCGGGCAACCACGTGACGGCGATCCGCGCGCCGCGTACATGGTGCTCGACCTCGCCGAGCGCACAGCGACATGGCGGCGGCTGGAGTACGACGTCGAGCGCGCGCAGCGGGCAATCGTCGAGGCGGGGCTGCCTGGGTCGCTGGCCTGGCGGCTGGCGGAGGGGCGCTGAAGAGGGGGTCGGGCTTCCCCCTGACCCGGTTCACCGTACACTCGCGAGACATCGACTTGGAGGGGCTCATGACGACCGTTGCCTGGCAGAACATCCAACACAACTGGGACGTGTATGCCTCTGGCGGCGAGCAGATCGGGAAGGTCTTCCTCGTCGTGGGCGACGAGAACGAGGACATCTTCGACGGGCTCGCGATCACCCATCACGGCGGCAAGTTCGTGTTCCACAACTACGAGGACCGTCCGCACTACGTCAGCGCCGAGCAGGTGGCCTCGATTGACCCGGGCCGGGTGACGCTCTCCATCCCTGCCGACGAGGCGGCGCACCTGCCACCGCACGATCCGCCCGAGAGCGCCCAGATCGAGCCGGAAAGCGCGAGCCGTCTGGAGCGGGCGGAGACCTGGTTCGAGCACGAGACGGGGCAGGACAGGACGGAGTAGCCGAGGGGTGGCTTACGCCGTCTGCTTGCCCGGCCGCGTCGAGCGGCCGTAGCCCTCGCGCAGCAGATCGGCCGCGACCGTCTCGCGCGCCTTGTAGATCCGCCACTTGACCGTGGCGAGCGTCGTCTCCAGCGCCTCGGCGATCTCCACGTAGCTGAGCCCGACCACGTCCCGCAGCAGCAGTGCCATCTTCAGGTCGAGCGTCAGTGACCCGATCGACCGCCAGACCGCGTCCATCTCCTCGACCGAGTCGGTCTCGGATGCCGGCACGTGCAGGTGCGCGACCACGTCGAGCCCAACCGCCGCCCGCCCCCGCCGCTCGCGGGCGCGCAGCTCGTCGACCACCCGGTGCTTGGCCACCTGGAACATCCAGGTCGTGAACTGGCAGCGGGCGTCGAACCGAGGCAGCGCCTGGTAGATGCGAAGGAACACCTCCTGGCACATGTCCTCGGCCAGTGCACGGTCGCCCGAGAGCACCCGCGTGATGTAGTTGAACAGCGGCGCCTGATATTGCCGGACGATCAGCGCGAAGGCGCGCTCATCACCGCGGCGAGCGAGTCTCAGGATGTCGGGGTCTGGCTGAGGAAGAGCCACGATGTGTCGATGTGGTTACGAAAACCGCCGGGAACCATACACCCCGCAGATGTGCAGTACAGCGCGATGATGCTTACGCCATTCTGTCCAGCAGACTGACTCCCTCCATCGCCTCGGGCTTCGCGATTCGAAGCAGCTCGAGCACCGTCGGAGCGATGTCCGCAAGGCGCCCGCCCTCACGCAGGCCGCCGTCCCAGCCGACGCAGATCAGCGGCACGGGGTTCGTCGTATGCGCCGTGTGCGGGCTGCCGTCCGGCTCGAGCATCTGCTCGGCGTTGCCATGGTCGGCGGTCACCAGGCAGACGCCGCCCCGGCCGAGCACCGACTCGACCACCGGTGCGAGGTCGGCGTCGACGGTCTCCACCGCCTCGATCACCGCCGGGATCACCCCTGTGTGCCCGACCATGTCGGCGTTCGCGAAGTTGACCAGGCCGAACCCGTAGTTGCCGGCCGAGAACCCGCCGCAGAAGAGGTCGGCCACACCGTCCGCGCTCATAGCCGGCTTCAGGTCGTAGGTGGCCACGTCGCGCGGCGAGTCCACCAGCTCCCAGCGCTCGCCCTCGCTGCGATGCTCGCTGCCGCCGTCGAAGAAGTACGTGACGTGCGGATACTTCTCCGTCTCGGCGACGTGCAGCTGCGAGACGCCGGCCGCGGCCAGCACCTGCGCCAGCACCGATGTGACGCTCTCCGACGGATAGGCCACCGGAGCGTGGAAGTCGTCCGAGTACTCCGTCATCTGCACCAACGCCGGGAGCGGCGGATCCGCGCCGCGGTCGAACTCGTCGAAGCCCGGCTCGAGGAAGGCGCGGAACAGCTGGCGGCAGCGATCCGGCCGGAAGTTGAAGAAGATCAGGGCGTCCTCGCCGCGAACGCGGCCGGCGGACGGGTCACCGATCACGACCGGCTCGACGAACTCGTCAGTCACGCCGCGCTCGTAGGACGAACGGACGGCGGCCGCCGCATCGTCCGCCCGCTCCCCCACCCCGTGCACCATCGCGTTGTACGCGCGGGCCGTGCGATCCCAGCGCCGATCGCGATCCATCCCGTAGTACCGCCCGCACACCGTTGCCACGTCGGGCACCCGCTCGAGGAATCCGGCGCCGCTGGTCGGTGACACGTCGCGGCCGTCCGTGAACGCATGGACGTGCAGCCGCTCGACGCCGCCGGCGCGGGCGACGTCGATCAGGGCCAGCAGGTGGTCGATGTGGCTGTGGACGCCGCCGTCGGACACCAGCCCGACCAGGTGCAGCGCCGCCCCACGCCCGCGCTCGACGGCGTCCATCACCGGGCG
>DATAHR010000197.1:0-3495 GCA_036263035.1 Gaiellales bacterium
TCGTAAACGCGCGTCTTGATCCCATCCGGGCCGGCTGCCCGGCTCTCTCAAGCGCCCACCCTCGCGGCCGATTACCGGTGCGCCTTGCGATCTCGCTGTCGTCCCCTTTTGCGTGCGAGCGCCGCAGCAGCCCTGTCCACCGCGTGGCTGTGGCTTGCCATGCCCTCCCAGGCGCTCGCCGCCTTCCGGCAGGACGAGACGCCGCTCCCGAAGGCCGTCACCGACGGATCGGGGGGCGCAACCAGCATCGCCGGCAGCAGCGGGGCCGGCACGATCGCACGCACGATCGTCGGTCTCGCGGTGGTGCTGGGCGTGGTCTACGGGCTGTACTGGCTGCTGAAATCGGTCGGCCGCGGACGCACGAACGACAGCGGCGGCCGGATCGAGGTCGTCGCGACGGCGCAGCTCGCCCCGAACCGCACCCTGCACCTGCTCCGCTGCGGTGACGAGATGATCCTGGTCGGAGCGGGCGAGGCCGGCGTCACGCCGCTGCGCGTATACACGCATGACGACGCGCTCGCCGCCGGACTGCTCGATGACGACGCACCCGCGCCCATGCTGCTGTCCGCCCCGCCGGCGGCCGCATCAGCGAGGGGCCGCAGCCCGGTCGCGATGCTGCGTGCGTGGACGGTCCGGACATGACCGGCACCCTGCTGCTCGTCACCCAGCACGGGCCGACGATCAACATCACGGGCACCAAGGGGCTCTCAACCCCGGTGCAGGTCTTCCTGCTGCTGACGCTCATGTCCGTGATCCCCGGGGCGCTGCTGATGGTGACCGGGTTCACACGCATCCTGATCGTGCTCGGCTTCGTACGCAACGCCCTCGGCACGCCCACCATGCCCCCGAACCAGGTTCTGGTCGGCATGTCGCTGTTCCTGTCGCTGTTCGTGATGGCCCCCACCATCAAGGCGACGAACGAGGTGGCCGTGCAGCCGTATCTCCACAAGCAGATCTCGCTCTCGACCGCGATCGACCGCGGGCAGCAGCCGCTGCGCACCTTCATGTTCAAGCAGACGCGCGACTCGGATCTGGGGCTGTTCGTGAAGATGGCGAACCTGCCGCAGCCAAAGACGCGCGCGGACATCCCAACGTACGTGCTGATCCCCGCCTTCATGATCTCCGAGCTGAAGACGGCCTTCCAGATCGGCTTCCTCATCTACCTGCCGTTCCTGATCATCGACATGGTGGTCAGCTCCACGCTGATGTCCATGGGCATGATGATGCTGCCGCCGATCCTGATCTCGCTGCCCTTCAAGATCATGCTGTTCGTGCTGGTCGACGGCTGGCACCTCGTGATTGCGGGGCTCGTGCAGTCCTTCCACACCTGACGACCGGGGACGCCATGACACAGGACACCGTCATCCATCTGGCCATGCAGGCGCTGATCGTCGCGCTGAAGGTCTCCATGCCGTTCCTCCTCGCCGGCCTCGTGGTCGGCCTGGTCGTGTCGGTCTTCCAGGCGGTCACCCAGATCCAGGAGCAGACGCTCAGCTTCATCCCCAAGATCCTGGTGACCGGGGCGGTGATGGCGATCGCCGGTCCCTGGATGCTCGGGCAGATGCTGGCCTACACGCAGCAGCTCTACCTCAGCATCCCCAGCATGGTCGGGCCGTGATCAGCGGCGACCAGATCGCGCTCGACCACCTGGCCGGGGCGCAGCTGATGGGCTTCATGCTGGTGCTCGCGAGGGTCGGCGGGCTGTTCCTGCTCGCGCCCGGGTTCTCTTCGAAGATGATCCCGGTGCGGGCGAAGCTGATGCTGGCATTCGCCATCTCGCTGGCGATCATGCCGATCGCCACGCACGGGCAGCAGGTCCCGTCCGATCCGGGCGCGGTCGTCACGATGCTGCTGACCGAGCTGCTCGTGGGCATCGCCTTTGCCATGCCGCTCGCAGTGCTGGGGGCCGCCGTCTCGGCCGGGGCGGGACTGATCGACACCATCATCGGCTTCAGCTTCGCGGCGCAGATCGACCCCATCACCAACCAGCAGAACGCCGTGATGGCCCAGTTCTACTCGTTGTTCGCGACGATGGTGTTCCTGCTCACCGGTGGCGATCACCTGATGATCCAGGGCCTCGGCGCCAGCTACCGGCTGCTGCCGCTCGGCCGCATGCCGAACATCAACGCGCTGGCAGCGAGCGTCCCCGCAAGCCTCGAGCGCGTGTTCGTGATCGGCCTCGAGATCTCGGCTCCGGTCGTGATCGCGCTCGTCATCTCGGACGCCGCGTTCGGGCTGATCTCGCGTGCCGTGCCGCAGATGAACGTCTTCTTCGTCGGCCTGCCGGCCAAGATCCTGCTCGGCTTCGCGGTGATCGGCGCGTCGCTGCCGTTCGTGGCCGCACATCTGACCAGCGAGTTGCAGACCTCCGTGGTGCAGGCGCTGGAGCTGCTGAAGGCATGAGCGAGAACCGCACCGAGGCGCCCACCCCGAAACGACGGGAGGAGGCCCGGAAGAAGGGCCAGGTCGTGCGGTCGGCCGACATCAACACCGCCGTCGTGCTGATCGCCTGCGTGGGCACGCTGATGCTGTTCGGCCCGCGGCTGCTGAACGATTACGCCGAGGTGCTGCGTCAGGGGCTGGCGCAGACCGCCAGCCCGCAGCTGGTCACGCCAGACGGCGTCGGACAGCTGGCGCTCTGGGGGATGCGCTCGGTCCTGACGCTGGCCGCCCCGATCGCGATCGCGGCCATGGCCGGCGGGCTGCTCGCGAGCGTGGCGCAGGTGCGGCCGCGCATCACGGCGCAGGCGATCACCCCGCAGTGGAGCCGCCTCGACCCGCGTCAGGGCGTGAAGAAGATCATCGGGATCAACGCCGTGTTCGAGACGCTGAAGGCGACGGCGAAGACGGTCGTCGTCGGAGTCGCGGCCGGCCTCGCGGTGTATCCCCGGATCGGAGAGCTGGCGGCCATGACCGGACTGCCGCCCGGCGCGCTGATGATGATGCTCGCCGGCATGATCGGCCGCATCGCGCTCTACGTGTGCCTGGCCTTCGCGGTGATCGCCGCGGCCGACTACGCCTTCCAGCGCCGCCGTCACGAGAAGCAGCTGCGCATGACGCGCGACGAGGTGAAGCAGGAGCAGCGGCAGTCCGACGTGGCGCCCGAGGTGCGCGGCGCTATCCGCCGGCGGCAGTTCCAGCAGGCCCGCAAGCGGATGATCGCGGACGTTGCCACAGCGGACGTCGTGATCACGAACCCGACCCACTTCGCGGTGGCGCTGCGCTACGACGGGTCGAAGCCGGCGCCGGAGCTGATCGCAAAGGGCGTCGACCTGGTGGCCGCCGCGATCCGCGAGGAGGCGGAGAAGCACGGGGTCACGGTGCTGTCGAACCCGCCGCTGGCGCGGGCGCTGCATCGGGAGGTGGAGCTGGGTCAGATGATCCCGGAGAGCTTCTTCCAGGCGGTCGCAGAGGTGCTGGCCTTCGTCTACCGCACAGCGGGCCGCCGCCGGCGGGCCGCGCTCGCCGCGTAACCTCTGCTGCAAACACCGCGGG
>DATAHR010000198.1:0-7842 GCA_036263035.1 Gaiellales bacterium
AGCGGCTGGTCGTCTTCTTCGCGGTCGCGGTCTTCAGCGCGTGGCACTGGCAGCGGCTGGAGCGCCCCGAGATCCCCGCAGCCGAGATGACGCTGCTGATCCTGCTCGCACTCGCCCCGGCGCTGCTCGCCGCGACCAGGCGGTGGGCGGCGGCGATCGGAACGGCTGTGGCAGCCTTCGTGGTGGTGGTCTGGCGGGCATTCGGCTACCTGCCGTGGGAGCGGGGGCACGCGCTCTACCCGGTCAGGCTGGCCTCCGCTGTCCACGACGGCGCCCAGGCCTGGTTCGGCACGATCACGCCGTTCGACCCCGGGCGCTTCGCCCAGACGGACGGCCTGGTGCAGCTGTCGTTCGCGCTGCTCCTGGCGCTGTTCGCGTGGCTGCTGCTGGACGGGCGCTTCGCGCTCACCGCCGTCTCCGCCGCCTTCGCGCTGTTCGCGATCCCGAGCACGGCCGTGGGCATGGGCGACCGTGGGCTGCGCGCGGCGATCTTCCTCGGGCTGGCCCTGGCCATCCTGGCGGTGTGCCAGCGGCGCATCCCGGCCGGAGGCTCGGCGATCGCGCAGCTGGCGGCGATCGGAGCGGCGACAATGGTGGCCGGGGTGGTGGTCGGGTCGGCGCCGGGGGTGGCGAAGGGCGCGTTCTTCGATTGGCGGCACTGGAACCCGCTCGCGGGCGGAGGCGCGCGGGTGAGCGTCGGCTACGTCTGGAACGAGACCTACGGGCCGCTGCACTTCCCGAAGGACCCGACGACGGTGTTCACCGTGTCGTCCATCAATCCGCACTACTGGAAGGCGGGCGTGCTGACCGAGTTCAACGGGAGCGCCTGGCAGCAGCAGGACGTGACCCAGGCCCCCTACCACGACACCGACAGCTTCGCGGCGCCGCCGAGCATGCTGCCGCCGAACGCCCAGAGGCCGAAGCGCAACGACGTGGTGCAGATCGGCATCAAGATCGACGGGCTGGCGGATCCGCACCTGATCGGCACCGGCCAGCCGATGCGCTTCACACTCACGTCACAGCGGGTGGACGCCACGCTCAGCACGGACGGAACGGCCGTGACCAGCACCGATCTCCCCCGCGACGCCACCTACACGGTGCGGTCGTACGCGCCGAATCCCACGGTGAAGGAGCTGGCGGACGCGGGCACGCGCTTCCCGGCCGACGTCGCCGCCGGGATCATCGTCGCCCACCAGCGGATCCCCGTCTGGGGGAGCACGGAGGACGTCCGCCGGGTACCGATCGACCCGAGCCTCGTGCGCGCGTCCAGGCAGGCCTGGCACGAATCGGGCGCGGACGACCCGGCGGCCAGCGAGTACGGGGCGGTCGCGGCGCTCGAGTCCTACTTCCACGGCAAGCAGTTCCACTACGACCAGACCCCGCCGCGCGGCACGGGCCCCGTGCTGGCCGATTTCATGCTGCGGTCGCACCGCGGCTACTGCCAGATGTTCTCGGGCGCGATGGCGCTCGTGCTGCGGCTGCACGGCATCCCGGCCCGGGTCGCGTTCGGGTTCACGGAGGGCCACGAGACCACGGACGGAGACTTCAAGGTGCTCGACCGCGACGCCCACGCCTGGGTGGAGGCCTACTTCCCCGGCTACGGCTGGATGCCGTTCGAGCCGACGCCCACGCGGCACCTGCCGGTGCTCACCTCGACGACCAACGACAAGCTGCTGACGTTGGTCGCGAACCGGCAGGAGGCGTCGAAGCTGGGCCTGCCGATCAAGCTGCAAAGGACGCTCGGCCTGCCCTCCTCGCGGTCGGCGGGCGGAAACCCCGACGCGCGGCGAGGTGGCGCATCTCGTCCCAGCGGCCGCGGCGTCTCCGTGACCGCCGCTCCCGCGGGTGGGCACGCCAGCTTCTTCGTCTGGGCCGTGTCGGCCACGATGGTCGTGCTGCTGGTGGTGGCCGCGGTGAAGCTGGTGGCCGTGCGCTGGCGCTACCTGCGACGCGGTCCGCGCGGCCAGGCCTCGGCCGCCTACCACGAGATGGCAACGTACCTGGGTGACCAGGGGGTGCAGGTGCCGCCGAACGCGACGTTCGAGGAACTGGCCTCGATCGTCGACGCGGCGTGGGGCGTGGACGCCTCGGGTCTGGCGTCGGCCGGCAGCGCGGCGCGCTACGCACCGCCTACGGTGGCACGCGAGGCCGGCCGCCAGGTGCGTCCCGCGCTTCGCCGCACACGCCGCGAGATGCGTGCCGCCCTCAGCCTCCGCGAACGCGCGATGGGGGCTCTGCGCCTGCGCTCGATGCTCGCCCAGACCACCCATCTGGAGTGACCCGCGCCGGGCCGAAGGGTATTTGCCCGCGGCGCTATCGTGAAGTTCGAGGGCGGTTTGCCCGATGATCTCGGAAGGCTGCGGATGCACGGCGACGACAACACCTACGACCTGTTCCAGCGGGGCCGCGCGCATCTCGAGCGCGGCGACAACGCCCAGGCGACGGTGTCGCTCGAGAAGGCAAAGCGCCGCGAGCCGGACAAGGCGTCGATCCGCGAGGCACTTGGCCTCGCCTATCTGCGGCTGCGCCGCTACCGCGAGGCGGCGGCCGAGTTCGAGTACATCCTCGACGCGGCCCCGGCGAACGACTATGCGCACTACTGCCTGGGACGCTGCCTGACCAGGATGGGCGAGGACGGGCTGGCCGCCGGGCACTACAAGATGGCGCTGTGGCTTCGGCCCGAGGTCGACTACTACCGCGAAGCGGTCGACCGGCTGAGCGCCTGAATCTCGTCACGAACCACGCGCGCCAGTGTGTAGCCCGCGCGGGGAGTGTCTGACACCACGCTGGGCCTGAGCGGTCGCGCCGCTCAACCATGGGCATCTGGCGTTGCGTGACCGTCACGGAGCTGCGCCGGCCGCCTCCGGAGTGTCTGACACCGTCGCGGCGGCCGTGTCACATGTCGAGCCAGATCGTGACCGGCCCGTCGTTGACGAGCGCCACTTGCATGTGCGCGCCGAAGCGGCCGGTCTGCACCGGAAGCCCGAGCGCGCGCAGCTCCTCCGCAACCGCGTCGACCAGCCGCCGGCCCAGCTCCGGCTCCGCCGCCCCGGTGAACCCCGGCCGGTTCCCGCGAGACACGTCGGCATACAGCGTGAACTGCGACACGACCAGCACCTCGCCGCCGGCGTCCACCACCGAACGGTTCATGCGGCCCTCGTCGTCTGCGAACACGCGCAGGCGCGAGATCTTCCCGGCCAGCTGCACCGCGCCGGCGTCGTCGTCGCCCTCGCCTCCGGCGACCAGCGCGAGCAGGCCCGGTCCGATCGCGGCGATGCGCTCGCCGCCGACCTCCACCGAGGCCTCGACCACCCGCTGCAGCAGCGCTCGCACGGCGTCCGGATTCACCCTCCGGGGAGAAGTCCCTGCTATCCTTCCGTTCACTGTCAGTGCGAGAGGGCGGGCCGAGCAGGTGGGTGTGAACCCACCTTTTTTTCGCCCTCATTGCCGTTTGAGGAGGTGGACATGGGACGCTCAGCAGAGCTCGCGCAGCAGATCGAGACGACTCTTCGGGACCGCGTCCCGGAGGTCGAGGTGCTGCTCGCGGAGCAGCCCAGCCCCGGCCTCGTCCGCGTCACCATCGACCGTCCGGGCGGAGCCGTCGACCTCGACCTGTGCGAGCGCGTCACGCGCGAGCTCTCGGCCGTCCGCGAGCGCTACGCCCTCGAGGTGTCCTCGCCCGGCCTCGACCGCCCGCTCGTCAAGCCCGAGCACTACCGGCGCGCGGTTGGCAACCGCGTGCAGGTGCGGACAGAGCAGCCCCTCGACGGGCGGCGGCAGTTCACTGGCACGTTGATCGACGCAGGGAACGACGAGATCGAGATCGACCTCGACGGTGAGCGCACGAGCTTGCCGTATGCGGCTATCCGCCGGGGGAATCTGGTCGCTGAGGTGGGAGGCAAGCGGTGAGCAAGGAACTCTTGGAGGGCGTGAAGCTGCTCGAGAAGGAGCGCGGGATCGAGGCGGAGACGCTGCTCTCCGCCATCGAGGAGGCGCTCCTCGCGGCGTACAAGAAGATGCCCGATGCGCGCCATCCGGTCCGCGTCGACCTCGACCGCGAGTCCGGCGACTACGTCGTATGGTCGGTCACCCCGGACGCCTGGGAGGCGTACCTGGAGGTGCATCCGCACCACCGCCCGGCCGAGCCGGAGGAGGAGCCGGAGCAGCCGGTGGACGCCCCCGCCGCGCCCGGAGCCGAGGGCGAGCAGCCCGCCGAGGAGGAGCCCGAGCCCGAGATCGAATGGGGCTGGTTCCAGCCTGCGCAGATGGTCGACGTGACGCCCGAGGGCTTCAGCCGCATTGCCGGCCAGACCGCCAAGCAGGTGCTGCGTCAGCGCATCCACGAGGCGGAGCGCTCGATCATGTACGACGAGTACGCGGACCGCGTCGGCGAGATCGTGACCGGCATCGTGCAGCAGGACGACAACCGCTACGCGTTCGTCGACCTCGGCAAGATGGAGGCGATCCTGCCCGGTTCGGAGAAGGTGCCGGGCGAGCGCTACGAGCAGGGCAGCCGCATCAAGGCCGTGATCATCGAGGTCCGCTCCGAGGGCAAGGGCCCGCAGGTGGTGCTGTCGCGCCGCAGCGACGAGCTGATCCGACAGCTGTTCGAGCTGGAGGTGCCCGAGATCGCCGACGGCCTGGTCAGCATCCGCGCCGTCGCGCGCGAGCCCGGCTACCGCGCCAAGATCGCCGTCGAGTCGCGCGTCCAGGGCGTCGACCCGGTGGGCGCGTGCGTCGGCCCGCGCGGGTCGCGCGTGCGGATGGTCGTGTCGGAGCTGCGGGGCGAGAAGATCGACATCATCCCGTGGAACGACGAGCCGGCCCGCTTCGTCGCCAAGGCGCTTGCACCCGCGAAGGTGCGCGAGGTCTACGTCGACGACGATGCCCAGCAGGCGACCGTCGTCGTCCCCGACGGCGAGCTGTCGCTCGCGATCGGCAAGGAGGGCCTGAACGCCCGCCTGGCGCACCGGCTTACCGGGTGGCGGATCGACATCGTCTCGGAGACCGAGCACTACGCCGAAGCGGAGGACGTGCCCTACACCGGGGCGGAGGGCGAGGAGGACGAGTTCCCGGGCCGCTGCATCGCGGTCACCTCGTCCGGCAAGCGCTGCCCCAACCAGGCGCTCGACGGGAGCCGCTACTGCGGCGTGCCCGCGCACCGCGAGCTGGCGGCCAAGGAGGAGGGAGCAGCCGCGTCGTAAGCGATCCGATCAGGCAGTGCGCCGGGTGTGGCCGGCGCCGCCCACAGGCAGAGCTGGTGCGGCTCGCGGTCGCCGACGAGGTGATCGTGGCCGATCCCACCAGACGGCTGTCGGGGCGCGGCGCCTATCTGTGCCCCGATCGCAGCTGCCTCGGCCAGGCGCTCAAGCGCGGCGCGCTGCCCCGGAGGCTGCGGGTCGGCGCCGACGCCGCGGCGGGGTTGGAGGAACGGGTCGGCCTTGAGGCCGGGCCCGGTGTTTGGGAGAATTGAGGTGAGATGGCAAAGAAAACGGTGACCGATATCGCCCGCGAGCAGGGCGTCTCCGAGGCCGAGGTCAAGCAGAAGCTGGACGAGGCCGGCGCAGCCGCGCCCGCTGACGACCTGGTCGACGACGACGACGTCCGCCGCGCCTTCGGCGCCAAGGCCACGGTGCCCGCCCAGGAGCCCGGCCAGCCGGCCCGCCATGCGCGGCCGCAGCGCGGTGCCCAGCCCGGCCGTCGCCGCCGTGTCGTGATCGACTCGCAGGCCGGCCGCCGCCCGGGGCAGGGCAAGCGCGAGCGCGGCCCGCGGCCCGAGGCCAAGCGCGAGCCCGAGGTGCCCACCGGGCCGGTGAAGGTCGAGTCCGGCGTCACGGTCAAGGATCTCGCCGAGAAGCTCGGCATCAGCCCCGCCAAGATCATCGCCTACATGATGGGCGAGGGGCAGATGGTGACCATGACCGTCTCGCTCTCCGACGACGACGTGCAGCTGATCGGCCTCGAGTTCGGCCGCGAGGTGATCATCCAGCACGCCGCGGACGAGGAGGAGCCAGAGGAAGCGGGTTACGAGGACGCGCCCGAGTCCCTGGTGACACGGCCGCCAGTCGTCACGATCATGGGCCACGTCGACCATGGCAAGACCACGCTGCTCGATGCGATCCGCGAGTCCTCGGTGGTCGAGACGGAGGCTGGTGGCATCACCCAGCACATCGGCGCCTACCAGGTGGACGTCGACGGGGGCCGCAAGGTCACCTTCCTCGACACACCGGGCCACGAGGCGTTCACGGCCATGCGCGCCCGCGGCGCGAAGGTAACCGACGTCGCCGTCCTGGTCGTCGCGGCGGACGACGGCGTCATGCCGCAGACGGTCGAGGCGATCGACCACGCCAAGGCGGCGGAGGTGCCGATCGTCGTGGCCGTCAACAAGATCGACAAGGAGGACGCGAACCCCGAGCGGGTGCGCGGCGAGCTGGTCAACCAGGGCCTGCAGCCCGAGGAGTGGGGCGGCGAGACGATCTTCGTCGACGTCTCCGCCAAGGCCAAGCAGAACCTCGACCAGCTGCTCGAGATGCTCCTTCTGCAGGCGGACGTCCTCGAGCTGAGGGCGAATCCCAAGGCCGAGGCCAGCGGCGTGATCATCGAGTCGCGGCTCGACGTGGGCCGTGGCCCGGTCGCCACGCTGCTCGTGCAGCGCGGCACGCTGCGCGTGGGCGACGCGGTGGTCGCCGGCGATGCCTGGGGCCGCGTCAAGGCGCTGAACGACGCCAACGGCAAGCGCGTGAAGGAGGCCGGCCCGGCCGTCCCGGTCGAGATCCTCGGCTTCGACAAGCCGCCGCCGGCGGGCGAGTTCTGTCGCGTGGTGGAGAACGACCGCGTGGCACGGCAGCTCGCCCAGAAGCGCGCACAGCGCATTCGCACGGAGATGCTGGCCCGCCGCAGCAAGGCTGTCAGCCTCGAGGATCTGTTCTCGGCCGTCCAGGAGGGCGCGGTGCAGGAGCTCGGCCTCATCATCAAGGCCGACGTCCAGGGCTCCGTCGAGGCTGCCGAGGGCGAGATCGCGAAGATCCAGCACCCGGAGGTCACGGTCAGCGTGATCCACTCCGGCGTCGGCGGCATCACCGCCAGCGACGTCAACCTGGCCGCGGCCTCGAACGCGATCGTGGTGGGCTTCAACGTCCGCCCGAACGGCGAGGCAAAGGCGCTCGCGGATCGCGAGGGCGTCGACATCCGCACCTACCGCGTGATCTACCAGCTGACCGAGGACATCCAGCAGGCGCTGATCGGCATGCTCGCTCCCGAGCAGGTCGAGGAGGTGATCGGTGAGCTGGAGGTGCGTCAGACGTTCAAGGTCTCGCGCCTGGGGACGATCGCCGGCTGCATGGTCACAAGCGGCGTCGTCACGCGCGGCGCGCAGGTGCGCCTGATCCGCGACGGCACGATCGTCCACGACGGCCGGATCGGCACGCTGCGCCGCTTCCAGGACGACGTGCGCGAGGTGCAGCAGGGCTTCGAGTGCGGCCTCACGATCGAGGGCTACAACGACGTCAAGGAAGGCGACGTGCTCGAGGTCTACACCGTGCGCGAGGTCGCCCGAACCGCGTAGATGATTGATCCCAGGGCCGCGTGCGGTCTGAGGGGTCGGTAGGCAAGCAGCGCAAGGATCGAGGTCGGGCCGATATCGGGAATATCGGCCCGACCGAGGACGCGGCGATGCGACGAGGTGCAAGGCGGTACGCCTTGCACCGGTCATGAGCGATCTGCGAACACGCAGATCGCGAATGCGGCCGCAGCCACCGAGCAGCTGGCCGACTCGGTGGGCCCGGACGGTCAGACGTGCGTGGTCGTGGGATCACTCATTTCGACTCGGCGAGGAGCCGCGCG
>DATAHR010000199.1:0-17404 GCA_036263035.1 Gaiellales bacterium
TGGCCGAAGCGTCCGAACACGAGCTCGTTGTTCTCGATCACCAGGAGCCGCGCCGTGCGGCCGTCGAGCTGGGCGGCCGTTACCGCGGCTCCCACGTGCACGTAGGGTCGGCCGTCCTCGGACGTCAGCACGTCCACCACCACCCGCACGTCGCCGATGCCTATGCCGCCGACCCAGGCGTGGTCGCCACCCTCATGGCCCGAGAACGACCGGGCGAGCGCCCGGCGCACCTCGATGGCATTGACCTCGATCTGTCGGTCGTCCACGGTCGCGAAGTCTAGAACGGGGTCGTCACGTCGCCGTAACCGGGGTGACCTGCGACGTGCAGTGCGAGCAGCGCCTGGCCGCGCCCGGGATAACGCTCAGGCACTCCGGGCACTCGCGCGTGGCCGGCTTCTCCTCGTCCGGCCGCGAGCGCGCGGTCAGCGCGTTCATCGGCTTGACCACGAGGAAGAAGATCACCAGCGCCACCGTGAAGAACGTGAACAGGGCGTTCAGGAAGCTGCCGTACCGAAACGTGCTGCCGTTGATGTGGAAGTTCAGCGAGGAGAAGTCCGGCTTTCCGAAGATGGCTGCCACGAGCGGCGTCAGGATGTCCGTGATGAACGCGTTGACCAGGGCCACGAACGCGGTGCCGATCACCACCGCAACCGCCAGCTCGACGATGTTTCCGCGCAACAGGAACTGCCGGAACTCTCTGATCATGCCGCCTCCCTGTCTCGTCACTGCGGGGAGATACCCGGGGCCCCGCCGCGCGCAACGCCGCCGAGCGCGAAGGGCCGCAGCACTCGCCACGCCATGGACGGGCCAGTCCGCAGCGCCGCCGAGAGCATCCGCGGGTCGAGGATGTCTCCGCGCAGCATCGGCGTCGCGACCTCCACGGGCAGCCGGCCAAGCAGCTCCACCGCGCGATCCCAATCGTCGTCGTCCATACGGGCAACGTAGCGGTTGGCGCGCATCGCGAGGCCCCACGACGTCCCTCGCACCCGCCGCCCGGTGCGCTCCCAAGCCCGCAGGCGCTCGACCGGCACCACGCCCTGCCGGCTGAGCGCCGCGATCGCGATCGGTGCCGCCCTGCGGGCTGCCTGGATGACGTGCCTGATGCCCTCGCCCAGCAGCGGATTGGACTGGCCGCCCGCATCGCCGACCACCATCAGGCCGTCACCGGTCAACCGCTCCGGCGCCTCCTCGCTGGGGATGCGGCCCGAGTGCAGCTCGAGCACCTCGGCTCCTGCCAGCCGGTCGGCCAGCAGCCGCTCAACCGGCTCGTACATCGTCCGCGGGTTCACGTCCGTGTCCGGCTGGATCAGGCCAACGCCGACACGCACCCGCGTACCGCCGCGGGGGAACGCCCATGCGTAGCCGGCTGGGGCAACGCCGCCGACGATCACCATCGCCTCCTCCTGGCCGAAGGCGGGAGCCGACAGCTCCCGCTCGTAGCCGACTCCGACCCGTCGAAAGCCCTCATGGACGCCTGACTGTCGGGCGAGCAGCGCGTTCGTGCCGGTCGCGTCCACCGCCAGCCTGCAGCCGACGCTGCCCTGGCCCTCGCCGGTGCGCAGCGAGAGGCGGCCCGTCCGCTCCAGCCGGGCCAGCGTTCCGGTGGCGACGGTGGCGCCGGCCCGCTCCGCCTCGGCGGCGAGGTACCGCCAGGTCGCCGTCACGTCCAGCGAGCACCCGGTCGGCCCTCCCCAATCGATCGTGCATGCCTGCGTTCGCGACCGGAAGCTCAGCCGGTGGATCGGATGCCAGAGGTAGTCGGGCAGTCCCAGCCGCCGGAGGTCGGCCGGCCACGAGCCGCCCGATGTGCGCACCGGCACCCCGATCTCCGCGTTTCGCTCGCAGACCAGCACGGCGAAGCCCGCCGTTGCCAGCGGCGCGGCCAGCGCGAGCCCCGCGGGGCCCCCTCCGGCGATCACGACGTCGAACTGCTCCACCGCCGCAAGGGTACCGGCGAGCGGCCGGCGCTCCGGCCGGTGGGTACGATGTCCGTCATGCGATCGAAGGATCTGGACCGGCTGCTCGAGGCGGCCGACGAGCTGGTCGCCGCGCGCGCTAGCCAGGCCCACATCCAGGCGCTGGTCGAGGAGATCCGGGGCGATGCCGAGACCGTTGCGCGCGCGCCGGATGTGGTCGCAGCAGTCGACAGGCACCGCCCGCCGATCGAGCAGCTGGCCCGCGAGCTCGAGCGGCAGTGGGTCGCGCAGGGACCGCTCGTGTCGCTCTGGCAGCGGGCGGTCGAGCTCACCCAGCTGGCCGACGGCGCGGGCGCCGACACGACCGAGTACCGGGCGGATGCCGACCGGGCGAGGCATCAGGTCGAGTCGGCTCGACTCCAGACCCGTGAGGCGCTCGACCGCCTCTGCGGAGAGCGCGAGGCGCTGGTCGACGCCATCGCGACCGCGCCGTTCCCGCTGCCCGACCCGCCGCCGGTGCGCGACGACGGCCGCCCTGAGGCCGCACGGCGCGACGCGCTGGCGCTGCTCGAGGTGGCCGGTGACGCGATCGAGGCCTCGGAGCACGAGCGCGAGCAGGCCGAGCAGCGGCTGGCCGCCGCCCGCGCCGAGCTGGCCCAGCTTGGCGACCCGGAGCAGCTCGCGCAGCGGATCGCCGAGCTCGAGCGGGCGCTCCCGGAGGCCGTCGAGATGCCGAAGTCGGCGCCGCCGTCAAGCGCGCTTCGGCTCGAGCGCGCCGGCGTGCGCGTCACCGGCCGGCGCGTGTGAGCCCGGCGCTTCGGGCGGTCGACCTCGGGCTGCTCGACCCAGCCGCCGCGCTCGCGCACGACGAGGCGCTCGGCCGCGATCCGGCCCGCCCGCCGACGCTCTTGCTCTGGCGCAGCGCCCGGCCGGCCGTCGTGATCGGGCGGTTCCAGCGGGCGGACTGGGAGGTCGACCCCGCGGTGTGCGCGGAGCGCGGCGTCGGCGTCTGGCGGCGCTTCACGGGAGGCGGCGCCGTGTACCTGGATGCGGGCACGCTGTGCATCGCGTTGGCCGCGCCGCCCGGGCACCCGTGGTCGGAGCTCGGGGTTCCGCAGATGTACGCGCCGCTGCTCGACGGGATCGTGCGCGCGTGCGGGCTGCGCGGGGTGGAGGCGGAGCGCGACGAGCGCACCGTGCGGGTCGCGGGGCGCAAGGTGACCGGTATTGCCGCCCACCGCGGCCGGGGCGGGATGCTCGTGCACGGCACGTTGCTGGTCGACGCCGAGCTGGATGCCCTGCGCGCCTGTCTGGCCGGGCCGCGGGGCGGCGATCTGGAGGGCGCGCCGCGACCCGCTCCGAGCCGGCCCGACCACGTGGTCAACACCGGCGGAGACGCCTGGGAGGCGGCGATGGTGGAGGCGTTCGGCGCGCAGGCGGCGGAGCTGAGCGCCGAGGAGGCTGCTGCCGCGGTCCGGCTAGCGGAGGGGAAATACCACGACCCGGCGTGGCACGCCGGGCCGTGGTCGGACATCACGCCGCCCGCGGTGCGGGCGCTGCTTGCCCGCTAGAGCACCGTGACGACGGTGTTCAGCACGTTTGTGACGCTTGTGCTGAGGAGGGCCAGCGAGGCGACGACGGCGACCGTGATCACCGTCAGCAGAACTGCATACTCCGCCATCGTCTGGCCGCGCTCCTCGCGCAGCTCTCCCAGATGTTCCATTTGATCCTCCAGCCTCCTCACGAGGCGGCCACCCGGAAGAGAACGAAATTACTGGTAGCCGAGCCGGTCGGGCAGACGCCTCACACCAAGTATCGTCCGCGCCGAGGGCGATTGGACATACCCCAATGGGGGAATCGGACTTGGCCGATCGCGAGCGGGACCGAGGCCGGAATGCCGCTGGAATCAAAAACCTTTCGCTACGACGCAGAGCTGGCCTGGCGCGGCGGGCGCAGCTGCGAGGTGACCGCCGGCCAACGGCCGCCCGTGCTGGTCGTGCCGCCGGCCGACTTCCCTGGCGGGGAGGACGGCGACTGGAGCCCGGAGCACCTGTTCCTGGCCTCGCTGCAGTCCTGCACGATGCTGTCGTTCCTGGCGCATTGCGCCCACAGCGGCGTCGAGGTGGTGAGCTACCGCTCGCAGGCGAGCGGCGATCTCTCCCGGCGCGAGGAGGATCGGCGGTACGCCTTTCAGCGGATCGCGCTGATCATCAACGTGGTGGTGGCCGGCGGCCACGCGCCGCTGGCGCAGAGCCTGACCGACAAGGCGCACCGCGACTGCTTCATCACGGCCTCGACGACGGCCGAGGTCGAGGCGGCCTGGCGGATTACGGAGTAGGCCAGGCTACGCCAGGCCCTGCCGCGCCTCGCTGACCAGCGTCACGGCCTCGGGGAACAGCAGCCGGATCGCGTCACGCACCTGCATCGCCTGCTCGTCGGGGCTGCCGGTCAGCTCCAGCCGGCCGATCGCGGCCACCGTCATGCTGACGGCCAGGTTGATCGCCTGATCCGCAAACGCGACCTTCTGCTGCTGCTGCGCCTGCTCCATGAAGCCGGCCAGCTGCCGCTGGATCTCCTCCGGGTCGCCGCCGCCGAACATGCCGAACGGGAACTCGCTCATCTCACACCTCCGTGGGATCTGCGTAGACGCCCTCGAGCAGCGTCCCGGGATCGGGCAGCGGGCTCGCCTCCGCCTCGGTCACGCCCCGCTCGATCGTCTCGTGCACCTCGGCGGCGATCGCGTCGAACTGCTCCTCGGTGACCTCGAGGTTGACCTCGAGCCACGCCCGGAACCGGGCCAGCGGGTCGCGCGCCTCGAACTCCTCGAACAGCTGCCGTGGCACGTAGGACGCGTCGTCGTGGACGGCGTGGCCCTCCATCCGCAGGGTGATCAGCTCGAGCAGGGTGGGGCCGCCGCCCTCGCGAGCCTTCTCGATCGCGCGCGAGGCCTCGCGGTAGACGGTCAGCACGTCGGTGCCGTCGACCACGATCCCCTCGAACCCGTAGGCGGGGCCGCGGTCGGCGAGGTGCTCGACAGCGTACGAAAGCCTGTTGGGCGTCGAGTATGCGTACTGGTTGTTGTCGATGATGTAGACGATGGGGAGCCGTCGCACGCCGGCCAGGTTCATGGACTCGTGCATGTCGCCCCGCGCGGCGGCGCCGTCGCCGCACCAGCCAACCGCCACCCGCGCCTCCCGCTTCAGCTGGAACGCAAGCGCGATGCCGGTGATGACGGGGATCATCGCGGGCAGGTGGCTGACGCCGGCGAGCAGCCCCTTGCCGGATGAGAAGTCGTTCGTCCGCAGGTTCGAGTCCCTTCCGCCGGTGGCGCCGCCGGAGCGGCCCATGAACTGGCAGAAGATGGCCGCCGGGTTGACGCCGCGCGTCACGTGCACGCCCATGTTGCGGTGCAGCGGTGAGGCGATGTCGTCAGGCCCCATTGCGCTCGCGACGCCGACCGACGCGGCCTCGTTGCCGCGGCCGGTGTAGTAGCTGCCGGGTAGGCGGCCGGCCTTGAACAGCAGGTTGCCCCGCTCCTCGATCGCGCGGGTGGCCGCCATGTTGCGGTAGATGCGCAGCAGTGCGTCCCGGTCGAGCCCGAGCTCGGACGCCTCGGCTGCCGAGATCAGCGGTTCGGCCTGGCGGATTGCGGACATGCGGGCAGGATACCGGCGGCCGGCCGCTACGCGGTGCGATCGTCGCGCACGTATGCGCCCAGCCGCGCCAGCCGGTCGTCCCACTCGCCGCCGGCCTGGACGATCCAGGCAACGGCGTCCTCGAGCGGCTCGGGCGTGATGCGGTAGCGCGTCTCGCGGCCCTGGCGGGTGGGAGCGACCAGCCCGGCAGAGGCCAGGTGGGACAGGTGCTTCGCGACCGCCTGGCGGGTGATCGGGAGCTCCCGCGCGAGCTCGGTCGCCGTCGCGCCCGATCCGCCCATCAGGCTCAGCATCCTGCGCCTGCTGGGATCGGCGAGCGCCGCGAACGTTGCGCCGACCGGGTCGGTCACGCGGCCAGGGCGAGCAGGTCGCCAGGCGACGAGGGCGCTGCGGTGACCGGGCCGATCGCCTCGATCGTGACCAGCTCCCGCTCGACCACCGAGATGCGCGAGCCGGCCGCATCGGGCGCGACCTCGATCTCGACGGTGGACGGTGGGCCGTCGGGCGGGGCGTACCAGACGAACCGCAGCCGCCGCGGGGCGTCCACCTCCTCGACGACGCCGTGTCGCTCGCCGCCGTCGTCATCAACCACCCGGACGGGCGAGCCTGGGGTGGGATCCAGCTCGACGTGGTCGGCGAACCAGCGCTCGAGGTGCTCGGGGTCGGTGACCAGCTCCCACGCGCGCTCCGGCTCCACCGGAACCGTGATCTCCCGTTCAACCGCCGTGTCGTCCGCCATCGCTCCTCCTCAATGCGCAACCACAAGGTTGCGGATGATCGTTCGCCGGGCTAGCATGCGCAACTCAACGGTTGCACTATACAGGAGGCCGACGATGTCACCACTGATCCCAATGGTCGTCGAGCAGACCGGCCGCGGCGAGCGCTCGTTCGACATCTACTCGCGGCTCCTCAACGACCGCATCATCTTTCTGGGGACGCCCGTCACGTCCGAGATCGCGAACCTGATCGTGGCGCAGATGATCCACCTCGAGTCCGACGACCCGGAGAAGGACATCAGCCTCTACATCAACTCGCCCGGCGGCGACGTGTACGCGGGGCTGGCCATCTACGACACGATGCGGTACGTGCGCTCGGACGTGCAGACGATCTGCTTTGGGATGGCCATGTCGATGGGCGCGATCCTGCTCGCCGGCGGGGCCAAGGGCAAGCGGATCGCGTTGCCCAACTCGAAGATCATGATCCACCAGGGCCACACGTCCGGCTTCGAGGGGCAGGCGACCGACGTCGAGATCCGTGCGCGCGAGATCCTGGCCCTGCAGCGGCGGATCGAGGAGCTGATGGCCGAGGACACAGGCCACACCCCCGAGCGCATCCACGAGGACACGCAGCGCGACAACTTCATGACCGCGGAGCAGGCGAAGGAGTACGGCCTGATCGACCGCGTGATGGACATCCGCGTGCCGGTCAACGGAAAGCGGGTGGCGGGGCTCGCCGGGTAGCGAGCAGCTCAGCCCTCGTAGCGCTTCAGGATCACGCACCCGTTGTGGCCGCCGAGGCCCATCGAGTTCGACAGCGCGACCCGCACGTCGACCTCGCGCGCCTCGTTCGGCACGTAGTCCAGGTCGCACGCCGGGTCAGGGTGGCGGTAGTTGATGGTCGGCGGGATCACGCCGTGATGGATCGTCAGCGCGGTGGACAACGCCTCGATCGCACCGGCCGCTCCGAACAGGTGCCCGACCATCGACTTGATCGACGACACCGCCAGCCGGTAGGCGTGGTCGCCGAACACCGTCTTGATCGCCAGCGTCTCGGCTGCGTCGTTGTACGGCGTCGACGTGCCGTGCGCGTTGATGTAGTCCACCTCGTCTGGCTGCACGCCCGACGACTCCAGCGCCGCCCGCATCATCTCGATCACCCCGATCGACTCCGGATGCGGCGTCGCCACGTGGAACGCGTCGTTCGACGCCCCGTAGCCCGCCACCTCGCAGTAGATGCGCGCGCCGCGCGCTCGCGCATGCTCCAGCTCCTCGACCATCACCACGGCCGCGCCCTCCGACATCACGAAGCCGGAACGCGTCGCGTCGAACGGGCGTGACGCTCCGGCCGGGTTGTCGCCCCCGTCGGCAAGCGCGCGCATCGAGCAGAACCCGGCCAGGATCAGCGGCACGATCGCCGACTCGGTGCCGCCGGCCAGAATCGCATCCGCCTGCCCGCGCTTGATCACCTCGGCTGCGTCGCCGATCGCGTGGGAGCCGCTCGCGCAGGCCGACACGATCGCGTAGTTCACACCGCGCCAGCCGAGCTGCGTCGCCACATGGCTGGTCGTCGTGTCGACCAGCATGTTCGGCAGCCAGTGCGGCGACACCCGCTCGCGCCCGCGCTCCTCCAGCACCTTCTGCTGCTCGAGCACCTGGGGCAGGCCGCCCACGGCACTGCCGATGATCACGCCCGCACGCCCTGGCTCGATCTCGCCGATGCCGGAGTCCCGCGCCGCCTCCATCGCTGCCGCCACGCCGTAGTGCACGTCGGGGCCGGTCTTGCGCACCTCCTTCGCCGGCATCGCCTGCGTCGGATCGAAGCCCTTCACCTCCGCGGCGATGCTGACCGGGTACTCGCTCGCATCGAACCGGGTGATCTCGACGACGCCGCTGTTCCCGGCCACGAGATTCGACCAGGTCGTGGGCACGTCGTTCCCGACCGGGGTGACTGCGCCCAGGCCGGTGATCACTGCACGCCGCATATTGAGGCTGAGACGGGGGATGCGCGCCGCGGGTTGCGTCGGGGTTTCGGCTACCGGATCTGCCCGTCGCCCAGCACGACGTACTTGGTCGTCGTCAGCTCCTCGAGCCCGAGCGGCCCGCGGGCATGCAGCCGGTTGGTGGAGATGCCGATCTCCGCGCCCATGCCGTACACCGCACCGTCGGTGAATCGCGTCGACGCGTTCACGTAGACCGCTGCCGCATCCACCTCGCGGGTGAACCGCTCGGCGGCCGCCGCGTCCTCGGTCACGATCGCCTCCGAGTGCCCCGTGCCGTACCTCGCGATGTGGTCGAGCGCCGCGTCGAGGTCGTCCACCACGCGCAGGCCGATCTTCATGTCGAGGAACTCGGTGGCCCACGCCTCCTCGCCCTCGAGCACCTCGACCCCCTCGGCCTCCAGCGCCGCCACGATCGGTTCGACGAGCTCCGCCCGGTCGCGGTGGACCAGCACCGTCTCCGCGGCATTGCAGACGCCGGGGCGCTGCACCTTCGCGTTGACCGTGATGGCGACGGCCCTGTCCGCATCCGCCGCCGCATCGACGTAGACGTGGCAGTTGCCGCCGGCGGCGGCCAGCACCGGGATCCGCGACGTCTCGAGCAGGAACCGCTTCAGCTCCTCACCCCCGCGGGGGATGACGACATCAGCAGCCGACGGGTCGGCAAGCAGCCCGGCAAGCTCGGCCCGGTCGGTGGACAGCAGCTGCACCGCGTCCGCCGGCAGGCCGGCCTCGGCCAGCGCCTCGCGCATCAGGCCTGCAAGCGCCCGGTTGGTGTGCTCCGCCAGCCGCGAGCCGCGCAGGATGCACGCGTTTCCGGCCTTCAGGCACAGCATCGCGGCGTCCACGGTGACGTTCGGCCGGGCCTCGTAGACGATCAGCACGACGCCCAGAGGCACGCTCAGCTTCCGCAGCCGCAGCCCGTTGTCGAGCGTCTGATCGCGCAGCACACGGCCGACCGGATCCGGCAGCGCGGCGATGTCGCGCACGGCCGAGGCGAGCGCCGCGCAGCGAGCGCCGTCGAGGGTCAGCCGGTCGCGTATGGCCGGCCGCTCGCCGGCCGCCGCCTCGAGATCCGTCCGGTTGGCCGCGACCAGCGCATCGCCGGCACCGTCGATGGCATCCGCAACGGCCAGCAGACCGGCATTCCTGGTGTCGCTGTTCAGGAATGCCAGCTCGCGGGCCGCGGCCCGGGCGCGCGCGGTGACGGTGGGTGTGGCGGTTGCGCTCACAGCACCACAAGGTTATCGCGGTGCACCGCTTCGGCGACCCCGCGCACGCCCGCGAGCCGGCGCAGCTCGGGAGCGGGATAGCGCGAGATGCCGACCGCGAATGGCCGGCCGTCGAGGCAGATGTGCACCGCGTCGCCCGCGGTGAAGCTGCCGTCGACGCCGCGCAGCCCGACCGCCAGCAGGCTGGTTCCCTTCTCGACCACCGCGGCGCGCGCTCCCTCGTCGACGTCCAGGCGGCCGCGCACCGGCTTGCCGTAGCGGACCCACAGCTTGTAGGCGGGCATCGGGCGTGCGTCGGCGCGGAACCGCGTGCCGCCCGGCTCACCGTTGGCCGCCGACAGCAGCGCACCGGGGCGGTGGCCGGAGGCGATCACCGCGCCCACTCCGCCGGTGCTGGCCATCTCTGCGGCCACCACCTTCGAGCGCATGCCGCCCGATCCCCAGGAGCTGGGTGCGCCGTCCACCTCGAGGTCGGCGAGCAGTCGGTGGTCGGCCACCTCGGCGATCTGCCGCGCGTCCGGCGCGCGCGGGTCGCGGTCGTAGAGCCCGTCGATGTCGGTGAGCAGGACGAGCAGGCGGGCGCGCAGCAGCACCGCGACCTGCGCGGCCAGGGCGTCGTTATCACCGAATGTGATCTCGTCGGTCGCGGTGGAGTCGTTCTCGTTGACGACCGGCACGGTGCCCCATCGGAGCAGCGTCTCCAGCGTGTGGCGCGCGTTCACGTAGCCGTCACGCCGGTGGATGTCGCCGACGGTGAGCAGCACCTGCGCGCAGCCCAGGCCGTGCCGTCGAAGCGCGGCCTCCCACCTGCGCAGCAGCAGCGACTGCCCGATCGCGGAGGCAGCCTGCAGCTCGGCCAGCCGTCTCGGCCGGGTGGTGTGGCCGCGGGCCCCAAGCCCGAGGGCGATGGCTCCGGAGCTGACGACGGTGACCGGTGTGCCGGCGGCGGCCAGGGCGGCGACGTCCGCGGCCACCTGACGGAACACACGCTGCCGCGCGCGGCCGCGCGGGTCGACGAGCGTGCTCGACCCGAGCTTGACGACGACGGCGCGGCGGCTCATCTGCAAATGGTGACAGGACGGAGGCTCTGAGGGGCCAGCCTGAAGCAGGCCCCCGGCTGGCGCGATAGCGCCTGTGCGATACACTGCGGTCATGTCCAGCCAGTCGAACGTCCAGCGCCAGCGTCTTACCGCCCAGACGCTCGAGCGCATGCGGGACGGCATCCGCAAGCGCTCCGAGGCGCTCGGCCGCGACCATGAGCGCCGCTTTGCCGACGTCGGCCGCATGGTCGCCCAGAACCGTCAGGCCCGTGGCATGAGCCAGCAGGAGCTGGCCATCCTGTGCGGCACGACCCAGTCCGCCATCGCCCGCCTGGAACGCGGCGGCCGGCCTCCGAAGCTTGACACGCTGATGCGCATCGCGGACGCTCTCGACGCCGAACTGCTGCTCGAGATGCGGCTTCGGGATCAACCGACCGACCAGGAGGTCTGAGCTTCGATGGCAGTCACGCTGCGCGACTTCATGACCAGCGAGAACGTGCTCACCATCCCGGCCGACACCACGCTGGGCCAGGCCGCCCGGCGGATGCGCGAACGGAACGTGGGCGCCGCGGTGGTCACGGAGGGCGAGCGCATCGTCGGCATCTTCACCGAGCGCGATCTGCTCAGGGCGATCGCCGACAGCCGGCATCCCGACCAGGGCCAGGTGCAGTCCTACATGACCCCCGACCCGCTGACGCTGCCGCCGGATCACTCCCCCAGCGAGGCAGCCCGCATCATGAGCGAGCGGAAGTTCCGGCACATCCCCGTGGTCGACGGCGACCGCCTGGTCGGCATCGTCAGCATTCGCGACCTGGTCGGTGCCGGGCTGCAGATGGTGCCCGACGACGCCCACGTCGGCAGCGACTTCCCCTGAGTTCGAGCGTAGCGCGCACCCGCTTTCGGGGGATCGCGCGCCTGCGAACACGGCCGCATCCTGTGAGCACGTGCTCCCCGCCCGGCTCCACGGACGCTCCTGACGCACCGGCTCTGCCGGGCGTGGGCGTCGTGTCCGAGCGGCGGGCATCGCCGAGGTTCGGGCGGCGCCGCCCACCCGCAGACGCTCCATTGCGTTCTGGGACGACGCCGTGCAGCCGTTGCCGGGTGCGGGCGTAGGCCCCGCCCTCTCCGGCGGCGCCGCCCGGGCCTACCAATCCGTTTGAGGCGCTGATCCGTAGGTCGTTCGATGGACTCGATCGCGCTCACCGAGGTCTGCACCCGCACCGCCCGCGCCCGCCCGGCTAGGCTGGTCGCCGTGGACCTGTCGGCACAGAGCGACGAGGACCTGCTCGAGCTGGTCGCGCAGCGACGCGACGCCGAGGCGTTCGAGGTGCTCTACCAGCGCTACGCACGTGCGGTGTTCTCGGTCGTGCGACGCACCCTGGGCGACCGCGGGCGCAGCGAGGACGTGGTGCAGGAGGCGTTTGCCTCGGTCTGGCGCGCCGCGAAGGGCTATCGCCGCGAGCGCGGGTCGGCCGCCGGCTGGATGTTCGCGATCTCACGGAACGCCGCCGCAGACGTGCTGCGAGCGCGCACGCCGATCGCCATCGGCGAGCTGCCCGAGCACGCCGATCCGGCCGCCGGCCCGGACGACCAGGCCGCGGCCGGGCTCGAGGCGTTCGCGGTGCACGCCGCGGTGGACGCCCTGCCCGAGCGGGAGCGCGAGGTGATCGAGCTGGCGTACTTCGGCGGGCTGTCCCAGAGCGAGGTGGCAGAGCGGCTTTCGCTGCCCCTGGGTACCGTGAAGACACGAACACGGAGCGGGCTGGCGCGGCTGGCCACGCGCCTGGCCGATCAGCGGGTGGTGTCATGAGCGACGAGCGTCGGATCAGCGAGATCGAGGACATGCTGCGCGAGGCGGGTGGGCCGGAATCGCCGCCTGCCCACTTCCACGCCGCTGCACGTTCTGCAGCACTCGGCGAGCCGGAGGTGGTGGAGCTGCGGACGCGCCGGCGCCTGCGCGCGCGGGGCGGCCGTTTCGCCCTGGCGGCTGCGGTGCTGGTCGCGTCGACCGCGGCGGCCTTGGTGATCGGCGTCGGCGGCAGCCGGATGCAGGTCGACCGCTCCGTGCACCTGTCCGCGGCCGGCCCGGCGCATTCGGCGAGTGCGGTGATGGACATCGGCACGGCCAGCGGCAACGTCCGCGACGTGGTCGTCCACGTCGAAGGCCTGACGGCTGCACCGGCCGGCGGCTACTACGAGCTGTGGATGCAGCCGAAGGGCGGCGACGAGCCGACCGGCGTCGTCGCCTTCGACACCAACAGCAACGGTCACGTCGACGCCCGGACGACGCTCCCCGCGGGCATGACCTGGACGCACTGCTGGGTGACGCTCGAGCGTGCGAACGGCAGCCGTACGACCGTTCTCACCTCCGCCTAAGCGGGCCCCACCATCCGGGTGTGCAGCGGCCCACCACAGACCGGGGAACCGGTCTACCCAAAAGGGTGTCGCCGGGGGACGGGTTTGTGCCCCATATGAGACATGCGGTGTACCCCTCCCCCAAGGAGACGTACATGAAGTACCGACTGACACGGTCGGCCTACCTGCTGGCTCTGCTCGCTGCTTTCGTCGTCGCTTCTGGCGCCGGCCACAAGTTCGGCCCGTAGGGCAGGTTCGCTGCAACGTTCGGGGCTCATCCGGCACACGCCGGGTGGGCCCCGAGACGTTGTAGCGCTGCGGCTACGGAACTGCGGCGAAATTGCCGATATATCCAGTCGTTAAGCCGCCTCGTCCCACCCCCGTCCCGTGAATCGCTCCCTAAGGATCTACATCGCCATCGTTTCGGCTGCCTTCTGGGGGCCGCTGGTCGCTGCGATCGCGACGGGATCGCTCAAGGGAATCCACGATCCGGCGCTGCTCGCTCCGCTGTTCGGCCTGGCCGTGGCGGTCGAGGCGATGGGCGTCCGCAAGCAGGAGAACACGATCGGCTTCTCGGCCGTCGCGCATCTCGCGACCGCCATCCTCTTCGGCCCGGTGGCGGCGGCCGCCATCGCCGCGTTCGCGGTCGTGCTGGTGGACGGGATCCGCACCCGCCAGACCATGTTCATCCTGATGAACTCGTCGATGTTCGGCATCGCGGCCTGGGCGGCCGGCACGGTGTTCATCGCCACCGGCGGCACGGTGGGGGCGGTGACACCGGCGGAGGCGCTCCCGCTGATGGCGATGGTGGCAACGCGCCTGGTCGTGAACGAGGCCATCTTCTCGGGCGCGCT
Organism: Gaiellales bacterium; assembly: GCA_036263035.1. Classification (GTDB taxonomy): domain Bacteria; phylum Actinomycetota; class Thermoleophilia; order Gaiellales; family JAICJC01; genus JAICYJ01. The sequence continues at coordinate 13,770 of DATAHR010000199.1, forward strand.
CGCCACCATGGGCGCCTCGTTCCCGCGCGTCCTGCGCGACAACCTGCGCGATTCGTTCGGCCAGAGCGTCGGGGAGGGCTGCCTGGGCGTGCTGCTCGCATTCGGCTACACCGGCGAGCGGTGGGTGATCCTCCCGTTCCTGCTCCCGCTGCTGGCGGCGCTCTACCAGGCGCAGGCCAGCTTCGAGCGGCTGAAGCGCGAGACCAAGGCCGCCCTCGACGCGTTCGCCGGCGTCATCGACGAGCGCGATCCGCTGACCACCCAGCACTCCGAGCGGGTGGCCGCGCTGGTCGAGCAGTTCGTGGCGGCGATCCAGCTTCCGGAGCGTGAGGCCCAGCGGCTGGTCGACGCGGCCCGGTTCCACGACCTGGGCAAGGTCGCGGTCGACGTGGCCACGCTGTCGAAGGAGGGGCGCCTCACCGAGGAGGAGCTGCGCGCCATCCGCAGCCACCCGCGGCTGTCCGCCCGGCTGCTCGCGCCGTTCGGGTTCGCCGAGCAGATCTCGCTCTACGCGGAGCTGCACCACGAGCGCTACGACGGCCGCGGCTACTACGCGGTCTCGCAGCGCGAGATCCCGGTCGAGGCCCACGTGCTGATCGCTGCGGACAGCTACGACGCGATGACGTCGAAGCGCGCCTACCGCCCGGCCCTGACGCCGCAGGAGGCGGTGGCCGAGCTGAGGGACAAGGCGGGCAGCCAGTTCCATCCTCTGGTGGCGCAGGCGTTCGCAGCCATGATCGAGGGCGCCGACGTGCCGGAGGCGATGGGCAAGAAGCAGCTGAACGCGCTCCGCGCCGAGTTCTCGCGCATCCCGACCCTGCCTCGGCCGAACATGTCCGCGCTGCTCACGCCGGGCCACCTCGCGGTCAACTTCGCGGCGCTGGCGCTGGTCGCCTTCGGTGTTCCCGCGATCCCCGTCTCGGCCGCAGGCGTCCTCGCCGCGGCCGCCGTGGGCGCCGCCGGCTGGTCGATCGCCTCGGACATTTCCTCGCGTCGCAGGCGGTCGACAGCACTCGCGGCCCTGCAGGCGGGCGCGGCGCCTGCGGATGCGCTTGCCGCCGCCGGCATCCAGTGCTGGACCGTGTGGCTGCGGTTCAGGCGTGAGTCGTTCGAGTACGACCCGGTGCACCCATCCGGGCGGGTGGGCTCGGACGAGGCGGTGGCCGAGATCTGCAAGCGCGCGCTGCGGCCCGGGGCGCGTGGCGAGCGTGGGCAGCTGTCGACCGGCGAGTGGATCGAGATCACGGCGGGCGACGTGGACACGCTTCGACTCGCTGTTGCGTCCGACCGGCGGCCGTCGCCGTTCGAGGCGTCCCTCGTGGCCGAGGTGGCCGAGCAGGCGAGGGCGTCGATGCCTTCGGCGCAGCCGGTTGAGCTGACCGTCCTCGAGGGCGACCAGCGCAAGCAGACAGGCGCCTGGCAGGCCGTCGCGATCGTCGTCGATCTGAACGCCTTCGAGAACGTCCGCGTCGTCTCCGGCCAGCTCTCCGCGGAGCGGGTGGTGGCGGAGGCGCGGATCCGGCTGAAGTCGCTGCTCCGCGACGGCGACGTGATCGCGCACCTCGGCGAGGACCGCTTCGGCGTCGTCATCGGCGTCACCGACCGGTCGCAGGTCGACGCGGTTGTTCGCCGGATGGACGCCTCGCTGCGCGACGTGCCCGTCCCGCACCGGGCCGACCCGATCCGCCCGACGTTGCGGGTGCCCAGCGACGCCGAGCTCCGCACGGACGACGAGCTGCGGGCGCTGGTCGCCCAGTATGCACCCGACCGGGCACGGAAGGCGGGCTAGATGGTCGTCGCCTTCGCCCTGGTGATCGGTCTCAGCGTGGCCTGGATGCTGGGCGCGAATCCCATGAGGCTGGCCGACGTGCGGTTCCGCGGTTCGGCGCTGGTGTTCGGCGCGCTGGGGATCCAGCTGGCGATCTACACGCCCCTGACCGCGCACATCCCTCATAGCCTGGACAAGCCGCTCCATCTCTTCAGCTACCTGATGCTGATCGGGTTCTTCCTGCTCAACCTGCGGGTGCCCGCGTTCTGGCTGGTCGGGTTCGGGCTGCTCGCGAACACCGCGGTGATCTTCGCCAACGGCGGTCACATGCCGATCACGGCCGAGGGGTGGGTGGCCGCGGGAGGAACGCTGTCGGACTTCAACAGCCACGGCTTCTCGGCGAACAGCGTGCTCATGGGGCCGGGTACGCGCCTGCCCTGGCTGGGCGACGTCTTCGCCCTTCCGATTCGCATTCCGACCGCAAGCGTGCTGTCGATCGGCGACCTCCTGATCGTGCTCGGTACCGTCGCCTTCGTCTACCGGAGCTGTGCGCCCAGCGTCGGCCCTCAGACGGCGAACATTCTTGCGCCGCTTCGGTCAGCAGCGTTTCGCCGGGTCATCGCCGGCCGCCTGGTGTCCTCCGTCGGAGACAACCTGACGCAGGCCGCGGTTGTGACCTGGATCTACTGGACGTCGCGCTCGGTCGCACTGGTCAGCGCGTTCCTGATCGTGCGCATGCTCTCGTCGGCGTTTGGCGGGCTGGCGTCCGCGCCGCTGCTCGACCGGATACCGGCCTTCACGACGCTGTCGATGGTCGAGACGCTGCGGGCCGCAGTGGCGTGCGCCATGATCCCGTTCGCCGCGGCAGGCCAGGTGTGGCCCGTGATCGGGCTGGGTGCCGTGTCATCGCTGCTCTCGGCGGCGACGAGCCCGACCGCACAGGGCATGATCCCGGACGTGCTGCCGGCCGAGCAGCGGCAGGCCGGCAACGCCATCCACCAGATGGCGCGCAGCCTGACGGCGGTCGTGGGAGCGCTGGTGGGCGGCCTTGCGGTCGTGGAGTTCAGCATCCAGTGGGCGCTCACGATCGACCTGGCGACGTTCCTGGTCGCGGCGATTCTGTACCGCCGCTATGGTCGGCAGGCCGGTCCCGCGGCGCACGAGCAGGCCGAGGAGGCGCCCCGGACGTCGCGTCGCGAGCTCGCCCGGGCGATCCTCCTGAACCGCGTGGTGTTCGGGCTGGCGGCATCGTTCACCCTGGTGACGGGAGCGGTCGGGATCCTCAACTCGGCGTCGTCGAAGGTGTTCGACGAGCAGCTCGGCAATGCGCACGCGTACGGGTACATCCTGGCGGTGATCAGCGCCGGCTACGTCTGCAGCGAGATCCTGACCGGGTACATGCGGCGCCAGAGCGTTGCCCGCAGGTCGGTCGGGTTGTCATTCATGACGACGGCCGGAGCCATGTACATCCTGTCCGGCGCGGAAACGGCGCCGATCGCGTACCTGATGCTGTTCCTGTTCGGAGCGAGCGACGGCATCACGGAGGTCGTGCGGGACAGCCTGATTCAGCTGAACACGGAGCGGCGGTTGCGAATGGGAGTGTTCGCACTCGTGAACTCAGTGCAGACGATCGGCATGGTGGTCGGCCTGGCGCTTGCGCCGCTGATCGCAAATCGGTTCACGACCGGGGAGACGCTGCGCATCGTCGCGTTCGGGTGCCTGGTCAGCGGCATCGTGGCGGCGGTCTGCCTGGTGGGCGGCGACGCGAACGCGACGCTCGACGAGGAGGCGCCCGCAGCGGAGTCGTCCGCGCCAACCGCCGCCGGCGAGCTGGGCGCGCCGGTGCCCCCGTTTCTGCTGGTGGACG
>DATAHR010000200.1:0-9082 GCA_036263035.1 Gaiellales bacterium
CTGATCCCGTCGCTGGAAGAGGTGGGCGCCCGGTTCGAGCGTGGCGACTTCTTCGTGCCCGAGATGCTCATCGCGGGCAAGGCCATGAGCGGCGCGCTGAACCTGCTGCGGCCACTGCTCGCCAACACCGGCGCGCAGCAGGTAGGCACGTTCGTGATGGGCACGGTCAAGGGCGACGTCCACGACATCGGCAAGAACCTGGTCAACATCATGCTCGAGGGCGCCGGCTTCACCGTGCACGACCTGGGTGTGAACGTGCCGCCGGAGAAGTTCGTGGAGCAGGTGCAGGAGCACGAGCCCGACATCGTCGGCTTCTCCGCCTTCCTGACCACGACGATGCCGATGTTCAAGGCGAACATCAATGCCCTCGAGAAGTCCGGCCTGCGCGACAAGGTGATCGTGATGGTGGGCGGTGCCCCCGTCACGCAGGAGTACGCCGACGCGGTCGGCGCCGACGGGTACGCCGCCGACGCCTCGACCGCCGTGCGGCTCGCCAAGTCGCTGATCGAGAACCGCAGATCGGCGGCAGCCACGGCATGACCGCCGCCGCCGACCGCCTGCGCGAGCTCGCCGCCTCGACGAGCGTCGAGGTGACGCCGCGCCACGCCGCGGAGCTCGCTCCCGGCGTGCTCCCGGCCGGCACGTCGGTCTACATCACCGCGCTCCCGGGCGCGGACCTCGAGAACCTGGTCACGGGCGCCGCCGCCGTTCGCGCGGCAGGCTACAGCCCTGTGCCGCACATCACGGCACGCGCCATCTCGGGGCCCGATCAACTCGACCGGCTGCTCGGCCGCCTGGTCGAGGCGGCGGCGGTCGACGACGTGCTCGTGATCGCAGGCGGCGCCAAGGAGGTCGCGGGCGAGTACACGAGCTCGATGGACGTCCTGCGCTCCGGGCTGCTCGAGCGGCACGGCGTCGTCCGGGTCGGCGTGGCCGGCCATCCCGAGGGCAGCCCCGACATCCCGCCGGAGGCTGCGCTCCAGGCGGTCCGCGACAAGAACGCCTTCGCCGAGTCCTCGTCGATCGAGCTTCGCATCGTCTCGCAGTTCGCCCTGGCCAGCGCGCCGTACATCGCATGGGAGCGCGAACTGCGCGAGCACGGCAACCGTCTGCCGGTGATCGCCGGAATCCCGGGCGTGACATCGCCGGCGACGCTGCTCAAGTACGCGCTCGCCTGCGGCGTCGGCCCATCGGTCAACGTCCTACGCAAGAAGTCCGGCGGCCTGATCAAGCTGGCAACCACGCGGCTGTGGAAGCCCGACGAGGTGGCGGAGGGCATCGCCCAGTCGACGGTCGACGATCCGCAGAGCCTGATCCGCGGGCTGCATATCTTTCCGTTCGGCGGGGTCGAGCGGTCCGCGGAGTGGCTGGCGGAGATCCGCGGTGCGGAGGCGACGATCCCGGCGTGAGCACGATGCGACACCATTCGAAGGGGAAGGACGGGCATGCGGACGGTTCTTGAATCGGCCAGCAAGACGGTCGTGATCGGGGACGGTGCTCCGTTCTGCGTGATCGGCGAGCGGATCAACCCAACCGGGCGCAAGGCGTTCCAGGTCCAGCTGCAGGCGGGCGACCTGTCGCAGATCGAGATCGACGCGGCCGAGCAGGTGGCGGGCGGCGCCGACGTGCTCGACGTCAACGTCGGCGATCCCCTTGCCGACGAGGTCGAGCTGATGCGCCAGGCCGTGCCGCTCGTCCAGGGGCTCGTCGACCTGCCGCTTTGCATCGACTCCTCGGTGATCGAGGCGCTCGAGGCCGGCCTGTCGGTGTACCAGGGCAAGGCGCTCGTCAACTCGGTGACCGGCGAGGACGAGCGGCTCGAGCAGATCCTGCCGATCGTCGCGCGGCACGGCGCAGCCGTCATCGGCCTGGCCAACGATGACGAGATCCCGATGGACGCTGAACGCCGCCTCGAGGTGGCGAAGAAGATCGTGTCCGCGGCCGGCGATCACGGCATCCCGCCCGAGGACGTGGTGATCGACCCGCTGGCGATGCCGGTCGGTGCGGAGCCGCGTGCCGTCACGCTGTTCATCGAGACGGTGCGCCTCGTGCGCGAGCAGATCGGCGTCAACATGACCTGCGGCGCGTCGAACACGTCGTTCGGGTTGCCGGGGCGCCACGCGCTGAATGCCATGTTCCTCGGCATCGCGAAGAGCTATGGGCTGACGAGCGCGATCATGGACGCGCGGTCACCGCAGGTGGTCGAGGGCGTTCGCGCTGCCGACTTCCTGCTCGGCGACGACGAGTGGGGCACCCGCTGGATCGCAGACCACCGCGCCAAGCAGGCCGCCGCCGCCGGGGGGTAGGCGCGCGTGGCAGCCGAGCCAGAGACACCCGAGGCCGGAACCGGCCGCGTCCGGCTGACGTTCAAGCCGGACGGCGGCGAGGTCCGCGTTCCGTCCGGCACGACCGTGTTCGACGGCGCGAGCTGGAACGGCATCGCCATCGACTCCACCTGCGGCGGCCACGGCACGTGCAGGAAGTGCAAGGTGCGGATCACGTCGGGCACCGTCCCGATCGACACGCTCGATCCGCGCGCGTTCACGCCCGACCAGCTGAACCTGGGCTGGCGGCTGGCGTGCCGCGCGCTCGCGACCCACGACCTCGAGATCGAGGTGCCGCCGCTCGAGACCCGGCCCAAGGCGGCGCTGGTCGGTGTCGGCCGACACGTGATCCTGCGCCCGGCGGTGCAGAAGCGCTACCTGGAGCTGGAGGAGCCGTCGCTCGAGGACCAGACGTCCGATCTCGAGCGCGTGATCGCCGCGGTGGACGACTTCGAGCTGCGGGCGGAGCTGGGAGCCGCTCGTACGCTCGGCCGGACGCTGCGCCAGGCCGACTTCAAGGTGACGGCCGTGATCTGCGACGACGTGCTGATCGACGTCGAGCCGGGCGACACGACCGAACGGCGGCACGCCATCGCCTTCGATCTGGGCACCACGACCGTCGTGGCCACGCTGCTCGACCTGTCCACGGGCCAGCCGCTGGCCGTGCGTTCGATGCTCAACCGCCAGCAGCCCTTCGGCGCGGACGTGATCTCCCGTGTGTCCGCCACGATGATGGATCCCGACGCGCTGGAGATGCTCCAGCAGCGGGCCCATGAGACGATGAACCAGCTCGCGACGGAGGTCTGCGAGGAGGCCGGCCTGGCGCCGCACGAGGTCTACGAGATCGTGGTCTGCGGCAACGTGACGATGATGCAGCTGGCGCTCGGCATCGATCCCGAGCCGCTTGGCATGTCGCCGTTCATCATCACGGCGCGCCGGCTGCCGCCGTCGCGGGCCTCCGACTTCGGGGTGAAGGTGCATCCGCGCGCCCCCGCGGCGGTGTTCCCGGCGCTCGGCGCCTACGTCGGGGGCGACATCGTGGCCGGCATGCTGGCAACCGGTCTCACCCGCGACCGGCGGATCCGGCTGTTCATCGACGTGGGCACGAACTCCGAGATCGCGCTGGGCTCGAGCGAGCGGGTCGTCTCCACCGCCGCACCGGCCGGCCCGGCGTTCGAGGCCGCGCAGATCCGCTGCGGCATGCGCGCTGCCGAGGGTGCGATCGAGGGTGTTGCCATTGCCGGCGACGAGCTGACGCTCGAGGTGATCGGCGACACGGCGCCGGTCGGGATGTGCGGCTCGGGCCTGGTCGACGCGGTGGCGCAGCTGGTCTCGTGCGGCCTCCTCGACCACAGCGGCCGGTTCATCCCCGACGAGCAGGCGGCACAGGAGCACCCAGAGCTCTCCAAGCGCCTGGTCGCGGTCGGTGAGGAGCGGGTGTTCGTGCTGGCGTGGCGGGGCGACGATCCGGCCAACTCCGTGTACCTGTCGCAGCGCGATGTCCGCGAGCTGCAGTTCGCCAAGGCGTCGATCGCCACCGGATGGACGATCCTGCTGAAGGAGCTCGGCATCAGCGTGGAGGACATCGGCCAGGTGCTGCTCGCCGGCAGCTTCGGCTCATACCTTTCCCCGGCCAGCGCCGTCAGGATCGGGCTGGTGCCGAAGATGGCGCTGCCACGCATCATCTCCGCGGGCAACGTCGCTGGGGAGGGCGCCAAGATGGCCGCCCTGTCGCTGCGGGAGCGGGCCGCGGCAGATGCCATCCTGGACGAGGTCGAATACGTCGAGCTGTCCGGGCGGGCCGACTTCAACGACCTGTTCATGGATCAGCTGGGGTTCCCCGGATGACCACGGGCGTCGTCGCATGCGGTGCACTGGCGATCCACGTCACTGCGATCGCACAGCGCCGCGGCTGGGACGTCGAGGTGCACCCGCTGCCGCCGGAGCTCCACAACCGCCCCGAGCGGATCGCCCCGGCGGTGGCCGAGCTGCTGGACGGCCTGGACGGCCGGTACGACCGGCTCGCGGTCGCCTATGCCGACTGCGGCAGCTACGGCGCGCTCGACGGGGTGCTTGCAGCGCGCGGAGTCGCTCGCCTCGAGGGCGACCACTGCTATGACGTGTTCGCCCGCGCCGGCGTGGCGGAGGCGCTCGCTGACCAGCCGGGCACGTACTTCCTGACCGACTTCCTCGCGCGCACGTTCGAGCGGACGGTCTGGCGGTCGCTCGGCCTCGACCGCCATCCCGAGCTCCGCGACGACTACTTCCACTCCTACACGCGCGTGATCTGGCTGGCACAGCAGCGCACGCCCGGGCTCGAGGCATCGGCCCGGAGGGCGGCGGAGCTCCTCCAGCTGCCGCTCGAGATCGTCGATGCCGGCGAGTCGGGGCTCGAGCAGCAGCTCGAGCGGCTGGTGGCGGCATGAGCGCAGCCGGCGTCCGCGCCGCGATGCTGCCCGCGCCGGGCACGCCGCTGCGCGTCGTGGAGCTCGACCTGGAGGCGCCGCGGGCCGGAGAGGCGCTCGTCCGCCTGCATGCGAGCGGTGTCTGCCAGGACGACCTGAACGTGCTCGACGGGACGGTCGACGTGCCGTCGCCGATCGTGCCCGGGCACGAGGGGGCCGGAGTGGTGGAGGCCGTCGGCGAGGGCGTGGCGCACCTGGCGCCGGGCGACCACGTCGCCCTCTCGTGGGCGCCGTACTGCGGCACCTGCGAGGAGTGCCTGCGCGACCTGCCCCACCTCTGCGGCACGGCGTGGCCGCTGATGCTCGCCGGTGGCCTGCTCGACGGCACCACCCGCCTGCGGTTCGGGGGCGCCGAGGTGCACCACTACTGCTTCCTGTCCTCCTTCGCGGAGCGCGCCGTGGTTCCGGCCCGCTCGTGCATCCGCATCCCGGACGACGTTCCGTTCGAGGTGGCCGCCCTGCTCGGCTGCGCCGTCACGAGCGGCGTCTGCGCCGTGTGGCGGACGGCGGGAGTCCGTCCGGGCGACCGGGTGGCCGTGATCGGCACCGGCGGCACCGGCCTCTCGGCGATCATGGGCGCGGTCGCGTCGGGCGCCTCGGTGGTGGTTGCGGTCGACCGGCGGGAGGAGCGGCTGGAGAAGGCGCGCTCGCTGGGAGCGACAGCGGCGGTGCCGTTCCGGGGCGAGCCGGAGGCGGTGGCCGAGCAGGTGGTGGAGGCGAGCGGCGGTGGGGTGGACTACGCGATCGAGTGCACCGGCCGGCCGGGGCCGATGCGGGCCGCGTTCCTCTCCACCCGCAAGCGCGGCGCGGCCGTCATGGCCGGCATCCCGCGTGCCGACGCGGAGTTCTCCGTCCCGGCACTGTCGATTCCGCGGATGGAGCGCCGCGTGCTCGGCTCGATCTACGGGTCCGCCCGGCCCGACCGCGACTTCCCGCTCATCCTCGAGGCATACCGCCGCGGCACGCTGCCGCTCGACCGGCTGATCTCCCACCGGTTGACGCTGGACGAGATCGAGAACGGCTTCGATGCGGTGCGCTCCGGGGAGGCGACGCGCGTCGTGCTCGACCTGGCGAGGGCACGATGATGGAGCCGTCGACGGGCGGCTGTCTCTGCGGGGCCGTGCGCTACGCGGTGCGCGGCCCGCTGCGAAGCGTGCTCGTCTGCCACTGCGAGGAGTGCCGGCGCTGGCACGGAGCCCCGGCCCAGAGCACGGCCGCACCGCGCGACCGGTTCGACCTGACGGAGCAGCGGGGGCTCCGCTGGGTCGACAGCCCGCGCAGCGACGCGCACGCCCGGCGAGGGTTCTGCGGCGAGTGCGGCTCCAGCCTGTTCTGGGACGCTCCCGGGCGCGACTACGTGGCGATCGCCGCCGGGTCGGTCGACGGGCCCACCGGCGTGCGGACCACCGCCCACTGGTACGTCAGCCAGAAGGGCGACTGGTACGACCTGCCCGACGACGGGCTGCCGCGGCACGAGGGGTCGGCGGCCGTGTCCGGCGCAGATCCCTCGCCCTGACGTCGCTCACTCGCTGTAGCTGAACGTCACCGTGACGGCGACCATGACCTCCTGCTTCCCCTCCCGAACCGGCATCGCGGGCATCGCCTGCACACTGTCCATGGCTGCCCCGTACACCGGCTGCACCTGCCCCGTCGAGGCGTCGTCGACCGAGATCACGCCGGTCACGTGAGCGCCGATCAGCGCCGCCGCCGCATCCGCGTGGGCGCGCGCGTCGGCCATGGCCGATCGCAGGGCGGCGTCATAGCCGGCGCTGCGGTCAGACAGGGAGAACTGCGGGCCCGACGCGCTGTCGGCTCCGGCGGCCAGCCCGCGGGAGACCAGGCTGCCGGCGGAGTGGACGTCGTGGACGGTGACCTGAAGGTACTCGCTCGCCCGCCACACTCCCTCCGACGTGTCCCGGTAGACCTCGCTCGATGTCTGCAGATCGCCTCGCTCGACGCCGTGGCTCTGCATGGCGGCGATCACGCGTCGCATGGCGGAGCCCGCCTGGGCGACCGCGTCGGCCTTCGACGCACCGGTTCCGTCGGTCGTGAAGGAGATGCCGGCCGTATCCGGCTTGACCTGCACGGTGCCGGTTCCGGTGAATCGCAGGTACCTGGCGAGCGAGGGTGGGGGCTGCTCGCCCTGCGCGGCCTGCGCCGGTTCCGGCGGTGCCGCCCCGCGGCCGCCGAGTGACAGGGCGACGGCGGCCGCGAGGGCCGCCGTCGGTACCACGATCCATCGTCCGTTGAGCATCCCGCACCTCCGTCGTTGTCCGTACGGACGTATGACCATGGAGGCACGCGGATGGTTCCTGGATGATTGATTCCACGACTCCGCACGTCTGACCGCCTGACTGTGGGCAGGTGCCAAACGTGTGGGGGCTGCGAGCGGTAGGACGTCGCATCGCGGCGTCCTCGGTCGGGCCGATATTCCCGATATCGGCCCTCCCTCGATCCTTGCGCTGCTTGCCTACCGATCGCTCAGACCGCACGGCGCCGTGGAACCAACCATCTTAGGGCGCAGGGGTGAGGCCGTGCCGCTGCATTACCTCGGCGATCGCGGCCGGATCCGGCGGCCCGGCGGCGGCCTCGACCACCGCGCGCAGGTCGCGGAAGTACTCGGGACCGAGCACGCCGGGCGTGACCACGGCTAGGGCGCGGGCGTCCACCGTGCCGCGATTCTCGAAGCCGTGCACGACCCCGCGCGGGATGCAGATCGCCTGGCCCGGGGCCACGCCGATCTCCTCGTCGTCGACCGTCCAGGTCAGCTCCCCGTCGAGGCCGTAGATGGTCTCCTCGTAGGCGTCATGGCTGTGGGGCACGGGCACCCGTGAGCCGGCCGGCACGGTGAACTCGAACACCGTCGCCGATCCGGACGACGCCTCCGCGTCGATCAGGAACCTGATCGCCAGCGGGCCGACCTGGATGTCTTCTGCCATCGTCGCAATCATTGTCGCTCCTCCGATCTGGTAAAGTGACTTGACGATACACGATGTCCAAGACTTCGTCAAGTGACTTTACGAATGCGCTCGGCCCGCCCCTGATCGGGGCGCTGCTGCGGATGCCGCTCGACCGTGTCCGGCGGCACATGCTGGACGGCCTGCACGCCCGCGGATTCGACGACATCGAGCAGGCGCATCTCGCCATCCTGCAGTATCCCGGCCCGCAGGGGCTGCGCCCGTCCGAGCTCGCGGCTCGGCTGCGGATGAGCAAGCAGGCGGTCAACTACCTGCTCGGCCAGCTCGAGCGGCTCGGCTACCTGGAGCGGGTCGCCGATCCGGACGACCAGCGTTCTCGGCGCATCGCCCTCACGCAGCGAGGCACGGATGCGGCCCACGCCATCCGCGACGTGGTGGGCGAGGTCGAGCGTGACTGGGAGGGCGTGCTCGGCCGCCGGCGCTTCGCCGACCTCCGGGCCCTGCTCGTGGAGCTGAACGAGGCGCTCTAGCCGGGCTGACCCGGCTCGTCCAGCGACTCGGCCAGCAGCGTCGCCACGTCGGCCACGCGCAGGTCGCTCCCGCTCGTGCGCACGCCGTCGTCGAGCATCACGGTGCAGAACGGGCATGCGACGGCGAGCGTCTTCGCGCCCGTCTCGGCCGCCTGCCGCACGCGCTCCTCGTTGATCCCGCTGCCCCGCTCCTCCATCCACATGTGCGCGCCGCCGGCGCCGCAGCAGAAGGTTCGCTTGCCGTGGTTCGCCATCTCCACCGGCGTCCCGACCGCCTCCACCAGCGTGCGCGGGTCGGCGATCACGTCGTTGTGCCGGGCCAGGTAGCAGGAGTCGTGGTACGTGATCTGCTCGGTGCCGGCCGTGGGCGCCAGCCGCCCGTCGCGGACGAGCTCCGCCAGCAGCTCCGTGTGGTGCATGACCTCATACCTGCCGCCGAAGTCCGGGTACTCGTTCGCGAGGGTGTTGAAGCAGTGCGGGCAGCTGGCGACGATCTTCGTCACCCCGGCGTCGTTCAACGTCTCGACGTTCTCCGCCGCGAAGGCCTGGAAGACGTACTCGTTGCCCATCCTCCGCGCAGGGTCGCCGGTGCAGGACTCACGTGGGCCGAGGATGGCGAAGTCGACCCCCGCCGCCTGCAGCAGCTTCGCCGTGGACACCGCCGTCTGGCGCGCGCGCTCGTCGAATGACGCGGCGCACCCGACCCAGTAGAGCACCTCAGGCGCCGGCTCGCCCGGCTGCAGCACGCGCACGCCCAGCCCCTCGCTCCAGTCCGCCCGCTCCTGCTGCGCCTTGCCCCACGGGTTCGACGAGCGCTCGATGTCGCGCATCATCGGATCGGCCTC
>DATAHR010000201.1:0-1994 GCA_036263035.1 Gaiellales bacterium
GTCGACGACCCGCGGGTCAAAGTCCGTCCCCGAGCACCGCCGCAGCTCGGCGATCGCCTCCGCGGGGCTCATGCCCTTCCGGTAGGCGCGGTCGGTCGTCATCGCGTCGTAGGCGTCGCACGCCAGGATCACCCGTGCGCCCAGCGGGATCTGCTCCCCGCGCAGGTGCAGCGGATACCCGCTGCCGTCCCAGTGCTCGTGGCAGGCGAGGACGAGCGCCGCGGCACCGGAGAGGGCCTCCACGGGTTCGATGATCTGGGCGCCCAGGGCCGGGTGCGTCTCGATCAGCTCGCGCTCCTCCGCTGTCAGCGGCCCGGGCTTGTTGAGGATCGCCGTGGGGATCCCGATCTTGCCGATGTCGTGGAGGGCCGCGGCGAAGCTGACGTCGCGCACCTCCGTGGCCGGCATGCCCAGCCGCTCGGCCACCTCGGTGCACAGGCCGACCAGCGCCTGGGCATGGTGGTGGGTGTAAGCGTCCTTCAGGTCGAGAGCGTTGCCCAGTGCCTGGACGGTGGCGAGGAAGGTCTCCTGCTGCTCGTCCACCAGCGCGCGGTTGGTCATCGCGAGCAGCGCCTGGTCGGCGATGCCCAGCAGCATCTGCTCGTCGCGGGCCGAGATCCGCCCTTGACGCGGTCCCCGCCGCACGATCACGGCCCCCCGGTTGGCCGCCCGCTCGCCGATTGCGACGACGGCAAACGTCGTTCCCGACGGCGCTGCGTCCAGGCAGCCCGTGAGCGCGGGCAGCTGCTCGACGGGAAGCGCGGAGATGCGGCGGGTCGCGAGCGCGGTGACAACCGGCTCTGCGGCGGCGTCGAGCGTGATTCGCATCAGCCGCTGCTGCTCGCGCGGCGTGTACCCCACGGCCGTTGCCGGAGTCAGGCGATCGCCGTCTCGCCGCCAGACCGAGATGGCGGCCGACTCCACCAGCCGGTCGATCGCAATCGCGAGCATCGAGGCGATGCCGTCGATGCTGTCCTGCATCGCAAGCGCAGCTCCAAGCTCGAGCAGCGCCTCCGACACCTCGGCCGCCTGCCGCTGCTCGGCGATCAGCCGGATGTTCTCGCAGGCGATGGCCGCCTGCGCGGCGATCACCTCAAGCAGTCGCAGGTCGTCGTCGTCGAATCCGGACAGCCCCTGCTTGCTGAGGGTGATCACGCCGAGCGGGGCGTGGTCGGCCACCATCGGCGCCACCAGCATCGACTCGTCGATCTGCTCGGTGTTCGGGATCTGCACGGCATTCGGTACAGCGGCTGCGTCGTCGATACGGACCGGCGTCCCGTCAACGAAGGCCTGGCCGGTGATGCCCTCGCCGGGCGCGCAGACGAGGTCGGCGAGGTGCTCGTCTCCGAACGCCGTCCCGATGCCGAGCAGAGCGACCGGCTCGAGCGTGTCGCCGTCGGGCGACAGGACGTAGAACCTGCACGACTGGTAGTCGATCAGCGTCCGCAGCTGGTTGACGACCACCTGTCCCACCTCGGAGTAGGAGCGCGCTCCCATCAGCGCGGCCGACGACGACTGCACGAGCTGCATCTGCTCGAGCGCGCGATCGCCGCGGGTGCCGGCCGGCGGCGCGATCGCCTGCTCGAGCAGCATGTACTCGCGGGCCGCGGTGACGGCGGCCATCATCTCCATGCAGGCACCCGCATGCGCGCCGATGGCGGCGGCATCGGCGAGCTCCGCCTCAGTGAGAACGCGGTTCGGTCGCGCGGTGCCGGCCAGGACATGGGAGATCGCTCCGTCCACGTGCACCGGGATCGCGACCAGCTGCAGCCGGCCGAACACGCGCTGCGCGACCGTGCCGCCCGCGTCCTCGCACATCTCGACCGCCATCGCCATGCGCGCCTCCCCGACGCGATTCGGCCGGGCGCCGGGGCGGGCCCATCGGCCGTCGCAGGTGATCCCCTCGGGAGACAGCCGGACGAAGGCGACGGCGTCGAGGCCGAGCACCCGGCCGGCGGCGCGATCGCCTGCTCGAGCAGCATGTACTCGCGGGC
>DATAHR010000202.1:0-4000 GCA_036263035.1 Gaiellales bacterium
CCGACATCGCCTTCCTCGGCGGGATCATCAACTACATCCTCGAGAACAACCGCGACTTCCGCGAGTATGTCCTCGAGTACACAAACGCGCCGGTGATCATCGACGAGAGCTATGCCGACGCCGAGGACCTGGACGGCTTCTTCTCCGGCTGGAACACCGAGAAGGGCACGTACGACACCACCAGCTGGCAGTACGACGGCATGGAGGTGCACCCAAGCGCGGGCCAGCGGGAGATGGGAGCGACCGCGGGCGAGCAGGCGGGCCACGGCGGTCAGGGGGCGTCGCTGCACCACGGCGAGCCGCCCAGGGAGGACAGGACGCTCGAGCACCCGCGGTGCGTCTACCAGCTGCTACGCAGGCACTACCAGCGCTACACGCCGGAGTTGGTCGAGGCCACGTGCGGCGTGCCGCGCGACGACTTCCTGCGCGTCGCCAAGGCGCTGTGCGACAACTCGGGGCGCGAGCGCACCTCGGCGATCGTCTACTCGGTGGGCTGGACGCAGCACACCGTCGGCGTCCAGTACATCCGCGCCGCCGCGATCATCTCGATGCTGCTCGGCAACATGGGCCGGCCCGGCGGCGGCATCGTCGCCCTGCGCGGGCACGCGTCGATCCAGGGGTCGACCGACATCCCGACGCTCTACAACATCCTGCCCGGCTACATCCCGATGCCGAATGCCCACGCGCACCAGGACCTGCGCACCTTCGTCGAGATGAACACCTCGCCCGGTGGCTACTGGGGCAACATGGAGGCCTACACAGTCAGCCTGCTCAAGGCCTACTGGGGCCCGAACGCGACCAAGGGCAACGACTTCTGCTTCGACTACCTGCCGCGCCTGACAGGTGACCACTCGATCTACCAGTCCGTGCTGAACATGCTCGAGGGGAAGGTCGAGGGCATGATCGTGGCCGGCGAGAACCCCGCTGTCGGATCTGCCAACGGCCGGCTGCACCGCTTTGCGATGGCGAAGCTGAAGTGGCTGGTCGTCCGTGACCTGTTCGAGATCGAGACGGCATCATTCTGGAAGGACTCACCCGAGATCGAGCGGGGCGAACTGACGACCGAGGACATCGGCACCGAGGTGTTCTTCATGCCGGCCGCCTCGCACGTCGAGAAGGACGGCTCGTTCACGAACACGCAGCGTTTGCTGCAGTGGCACCACAAGGCGGTGGAGCCGAAGGAGGACTGCCGGTCGGAGCTGTGGTTCTACTACCACCTCGGCCGCCTGATCCGGCAGAAGCTGGCCGACTCCCAGGAGGATCGCGACCGGCCGGTCAAGGAGCTGCAGTGGTACTACCCGACCTCGGCCGAGACGGCCGACCCGAGCGCCGAGGCGGTGCTGCGCGAGATCAACGGCGTTGGGCCGGACGGCAAGGCGCTCTCCGCCTACACCGAGCTGAAGGCGGACGGCACCACCAGCTGCGGCTGCTGGATCTACTGCGGGGTGTTCAAGGACGACGTCAACCAGGCGGCGCGGCGCAAGCCGCACACCGAGCAGAACTGGCTCGCGCCGGAATGGGGCTGGGCGTGGCCGGCGAACCGGCGCATCCTCTACAACCGCGCGTCGGCCGACCCGCAGGGACGGCCCTGGTCGGAGCGCAAGAAGCTGATCTGGTGGGATCCGCAGGAGAAGACATGGACCGGCCCGGACGTGCCCGACTTCGAGCCGACGAAGCCGCCGGACTACGTGCCGCCTGACGGCGCGAAGGGGCCGGCGGCGATCGGCGGCAGCCGGCCGTTCATCATGCAGGCGGACGGGCGCGGGTGGCTGTTCGCGCCGGCCGGCCTGGTCGACGGGCCGCTGCCGACGCACTACGAGCCGGAGGAGTCGCCGTTCGGCAACCTGCTCTACGGGCAGCGCGCGAATCCGGTGCGGCAGGTCTACCCGCGCAGCGGCAACCACTACAACCCGTCGAACGGCGCCGCGGATGCCGGCCGCTATCCGTACGCGTTCACGACCTACCGGCTGACCGAGCACCACACGGCGGGTGGGATGAGCCGCACGCTCGAGTACCTCTCGGAGCTGCAGCCGGAGATGTTCTGCGAGGTCAGCCCGGAGCTGGCGCGGGAGCGCAGCCTGGAGCACGGCGGGTGGGCGACGATCGCCACAGAGCGGGCCGAGATCGAGGCGCGGGTGCTGGTGACCGAGCGGCTGCGCCCGCTGCGGATCGGCGACCGGGTGCTGCACCAGGTCGGCCTCCCCTACCACTGGGGATGGCGCGGCCTGTCGACCGGCAGCGCGGCCAACGACGTGACGTCGATCGCGCTCGACCCGAACGTGCACATCCAGGAGGTCAAGGCGGCGACGTGTGACATCCGCCCAGGCCGCCTCAGCGGGGGCTATCGCGGGGAGATCCCATGATCGAGGAGCACGCGGACGCGCACGCCACCTACGGCGCCGAGACCGAGCAGCGGATGGGGTTCTTCACCGACACCACCGTGTGCATCGGGTGCAAGGCGTGCGAGGTGGCCTGCAAGGAGTGGAACATGGTGCCGGAGGACGGGCTCGTGTGGACGGGCAAGTCCTACGACAACACCGGGGAGCTGGGCGCGAACACGTGGCGGCACGTGGCGTTCGTCGAGCAGGAGGTGCCGGTCGACGACGGCAGCGAGACGGCCGGCATCCGCTGGCTGATGAGCTCGGACGTGTGCAAGCACTGCACGCACGCGGCGTGCCTGGACGTGTGCCCGACCGGGGCGCTGATCCGCACCGAGTTCGGCACGGTGGTGGTGCAGGAGGACATCTGCAACGGCTGCGGGTACTGCGTGCCGGCGTGCCCGTTCGGGGTGCTGGACAAGCGCGAGATCGACGGCGACGGGCGGGTGTGGAAGTGCACACTCTGCTACGACCGGCTGCAGGACGGGCAGACGCCGGCGTGCGCGAAGGCGTGCCCGACCGAGTCGATCCAGTTCGGGCCGCTGGAGGAGCTCCACGAGCGGGCGGACGAGCGGCTGGCGACGCTGCAGGCGCAGGGCGAGGAGAGCGCGCGGCTGTACGGGCGCGACACGTCGGACGGGGTGGGCGGTTTCGGCGCGTTATTCCTGCTGCTGGACGAGCCCGAGGTGTACGGGCTGCCCCCCGACCCGGTGGTGACGACGCGCGACCTGCCCGAGATGTGGCGGGCCGTCGGCACCGCGGCGGCCGGGTTGGCGGCGGCCGTGGTGATCTCGCTGATCGGGAGGCGGCGATGACGACACGCGACTCCTACTACGGGCACCCGATCATCAAGCCGCCGGTGTGGAAGAATGAGATCGGCTGGTACCTGTTCACAGGTGGGCTGGCGGGGGCGTCGGCGTCGCTGGCGTTCGCGGCCGAGGTGAGCGGGAACCGGCGGCTGGCGCGGACGTCGGGCCTGATCGCGGCGGCGGCTGTCAACGTGAGCCCGGCGCTGCTGATCAAGGATCTGGGGCGGCCGGAGCGGTTCCTGAACATGCTTCGCGTCTTCAAGCCGACGTCGCCGATGAGCGTCGGGTCGTGGATCCTCGCGGCAAGCGGAAGCGCGCAGAGCGTGGCCGCGGCGTGCGAGATCCTCGGCGTGCTGCCGAAGGTGCGGGTCACCTCCCAGCTGGCGGCGGGGCTGCTCGGGCCGGCGCTGTCGACGTACACGGCGGCGCTGATCGCCGACACGGCGGTGCCGGTCTGGCACGACGCCCACCGGGAGCTGCCGGCGGTGTTCGCGGCCTCTTCGTGCGCGAGCGCGGGCGCGGCGGCCGTCCTGCTGGGGCACGAGGGCTCGACCGGCCCGGCGCGGCGCCTCGCCGTGCTCGGCGGAGCGGCGGGGCTAGGGTTGTCGCAGCTGATGGAGAGGCGCCTGGGCATGGTCGGTGAGCCGTACCGCCGCGGTAGGCCGGGGATGTACATGCGCGCGTCGAAGGCGTCGACGGCGCTCGGGCTGGTGGCGACGGTGGCAGGCAAGGGGCTCGTCCGGCGGGCGGGCGGCGGGCTGCTGCTGGCCGGGGCGGCGCTCGAGAGGTTCGCGGTGTTCAACGCCGGATTCG
>DATAHR010000203.1:0-17280 GCA_036263035.1 Gaiellales bacterium
CGCGCTCGCGCTCGAGATCCATCGAGTCGAGCATCTGCTCGCGCATGTCGCGGTCGGCGACGGTCTTCGTCACCTGGAGGATGCGATCGGCCAGCGTCGACTTGCCGTGATCGATGTGGGCGATGATGGAGAAGTTGCGGATGCGGGAGAGGGCCACGGTGGAAGCCTAGAGGTGAACGGTCACGTGGCACTGCGGCGACGCCGCAGGATGCTCGCGATCACATCGACCTCCTCGAGCCGCAGGAAGCGCGCGGCGGCGAGGTAGGCGGCGGCGCCGGCGGCCAGGGCCGCCCCGAGCGAGACGATCTGTGCCGGCGTGCTGCGGCCGAGCAGCTGGTCGAGCGGGTACCAGATGCCGACCGCCGCGATCACGCAGTAGATCGTCGCCACGCCGGTCAACACCGTCGCGCGCGCCACCTCGCGACCGTGCAGGAGCCCGACGCGCCGGCGCAGCAGCACCGCCAGCGCCCCGGCGTTGAACGTCGTCACGATGGCGGTGGAGAGCGCGATGCCGGCGGCGCCGAAGCGCAGGAGCGCGACGTCGAGCACGAAGTTGAGGAACAGGTTCACCAGCGCCACCATGGTCGGAACGCGCGGTTCCTGCAGGCTGAAGAAGGCGCGCGTCAGCAGCAGCGAGAGCCCGTTGCCGACCAGCCCCAGCGAGAAGGTGATGAGTGCCGCTCCCACCCGCTGCGTGTCCCCGGCGTCGAACTGGCCGTGCTGGTAGAGCAGGCGAACGATGGGATAGGCGAGCACGATCGATATCGCGGCGGCGGGGAGCAGCAGGAACACGATGGCGCGCGTGCCCTGCGCGACGATGCGCGACAGCTCGCCCATGTCCCGCGCGCCGGCGGCGCGGGCCAGCTCCGGGAACAGCACCGTCGACACGGCGACGGAGAACAGCCCCTGCGGCAGCATGAACAATCGGAAGGCGAACCCCAGATCGCCTGCAGCGGCGCCGCTGTGGTGCGTCGCGATCAGTGTGTCGAGCGTCAGGTTGACGTTGATCAGGCCAAGGCCGAGGGAGACCGGGATCATCAGCTTGAGGATGCGCCTGACGTGCTCGTTGCCGAAGCCGAGCCGGAAGGCCCAGCCGGTGCCGCGGCCGCGGAGCAGCGGCAGCGGGATCAGGAATTGCACGACGGTGGCGACCAGGATGCCGATGGCGTAGACGTGGGCCCGGTGCTCGAGCGAGCCGTCCCGGCCGAAGATGACCAGCGCGGCGATGATCACGAGGTTCCACGCCACCGGTGCGAAGGCCGGCACTCCGAAGATCCGCTCGGCGTTGAGGATGCCGGTGACGACCCCGGTCAGGCCCATCAGCACGACGATCGGGAACAGCCACCGCGTCAGCGAGACGACGAGGTCGGCGCTGACGTTGCTGCTGCCCACCATCAGGATGGGGACGAGCAGCGGCGCAAAGAGGATGAAGAAGGCGGACACCGCGCCGAGCACGACGGCGGTGGTCCAGAGCACCATGCCGGCCACCCGCCAGGCCTCGCGCTCCTCCCCGCGCTCCCGCAGTTCGACGAACACCGGGACGAAGGCTGCGCTGATCGCGTTGTCGGCGACGATCGCGCGCACCAGGTTGGGCAGGTTGAAGGCGACGGTGAAGGCCGAGTACACCGGGCCGGAACCGAGCACCGCGGCGGCGACGCTCTCGCGCACCAGCCCCGCCACTCTGGAGATCGCTGTTGCCGCGCCGAAGACGGCGGTGGACGTCGCCAGGCGGCGCGTGTCTGCCATGAGCGAAGGAGTCTAGTGCTATAGTCCGACAGCCCCGCGGAGGGGCTTTTCTATGGCGAATTCGAAGCAGCAGAGGAAGCGGGTACGGCTGGCCGCCAGGCAGCGGCTGGAGAACCTGCGCTACCGCACCCAGATCAAGACGCTGTTCCGCCGGCTGCGCGAGGCGGCCGACAGCGGCGAGCAGGAGCAGATCACCGAGGCGCACCGGCGCCTCGTCGTGCTGCTCGACCGGGCGGCCGCCCGCAAGGCGATCCACAAGAACGCCGCGGCTCGCCGGAAGTCGCAGGCGGCGCGCATCGCCTCCGGCGTCACGACCGAGGCGTAGCCCCCTCCAGCTTCCGCACCCGAGCCGCGAGCTCGGTGATGACGGCGAGCGCCACCGACGACTCCTCTTTCAGCAGGCGCAGGAACGCGGGCCGGCCGAGCACCATCAGCGTCATGTCCGTCTCGGCGCGGACCGAGGCCGACCGCGGCTGCCCGTCGATCACGGACATCTCGCCGAAGAAGGCGCCGGGGCCGATGACGGCACGCCGCCCGGTGGGCGGGCCGACAACGGCCGTGCCGTCGAGGATGACGAAGAACTCGCGGCCGGCGTCTTCGCGGAAGATCACGGGCGAGCCCGCCGGCACACGAACCTCCTCGGCCGACCGGACGAGCTTGCGGAGGTGGCGTTCGGAGACGCCGGCGAACAGCGGCACGGCCTGCAGCGCCTCCACCCAGCGGCGGCTCATGCCGCGCGGCGGGCCGGCCTGGCCTCGCGTCCGGCCTGTGCCGGCGAGCGCCGATGTGACGGCGGTGGGCGTATGCATGGGCCGATCCTAGTCTGCAGGCGGCCGGGCCGCCTCCGCGGATCCGCGCCGCCAGACCAGCCCGGCCAGGATCAGCACGATCCCGAGCGCCTGCCCCAGCGCGAACAGCGCGTACACGTCGAGGCGCGTCGCGGTGGAGGCGAGTGCGATCACTGCCACGCCCGCCGCGACGAGCAGCGGCCGCGGGTCGTGCCGCCGCCGCGCGGAGGCGATCGAGCCGGCCAGCAGCACCACCGTGCCGGCGGTGTTCAGCACCGCCGCAAGGATCGTCGTCCACGGGCCGCCCATCGCGCCGTTCGGCGGCGTCGCGCCTGCGGCGGCCAGCTTCGCGGCATCCACGTCGGCTGCGATCACCGCTGCCGCCGAGGCGAACGTGATCCAGAGCATCGTTGCCGTGACCAGCCGCGTCGCCCGCCGTCCGGGAGCGACCAGCAGCAGCTCCCCGACCGCGAGGTAGGGCACCACCAGGATCCCGCCGGCGAGGTAGTAGATGCGAAAGACGATCTCCGACCACCCGTGCCAGGCGCCGTACCAGAGCGCGAACGTCGCGACGGTGAAGAGCGCGAACCCGATCGCCCACGCGACCAGCGGCGGCCGCAGCGGCCGCTGCATCGCGCGCCGGGTCACGATCAGCGTGCAGACCAGTGACACGATGGCCGCGACCGCTGCGGCCGCGGTCTGGCCGCTCATTCCGCGCTGATCTCGACCAGCGCGAGCTCCAGCTCGAGCCGCGGATCCAGGCGGCTTCCGCCCTTGATCGCCTCGTCAAGCTCGGCCAGGCGCACCACGGCGCGCGCCAGCTCGGGCTCGCTGAACGCGCGTGCCTGGCGGCAGAGCCCCTTCGCCTGGTATGGCGACTTCAGGCCCAACTGCTTCTGCACGTCCTTGTCCGATCCGCCCGCTTCCAGCACCAGCAGCGCCTGCCGCACCCGCCGCACGTGGTTGGCGAAGATCGCGGTGATCCGCTGCACGTCGTCTGCCTTCTCGATGTCCGCAGTCGCATATCCGATCACCGCCGCCGCGTCGCGCCTTCCCCACGCGTCCGTCATGTTCCACGGCTTGACGTCCTGCTGCTCGGGCACGAGCGCGTCGACCTCCTCCTCGGTTGGTGCCCGGTCGCGGCCGTGCGCGGCCAGCTTCTCGACCTCGAGCGCCAGGTCGCCGATCTCGATTCCGGCTCGTGACACGATCCGCTTCGCGATCCCCGGCGGGCAGGTGATCTCGAAGTCCGCGAACCGCTTCACGACCCATTGCACGGCGTGCTCATCGTCCGGTGCGTCGAAGATGCGGACGTCCCCCACGCTGTCCACCGCCTCGGCCAGCGGGCCGTCCTGCGTGATGCCCTTGCCACCGAACAGCGCCAGGCACGTTCCCGGCGCGGGATCGGCCAGGTAGGCGACGATGCCGCTGATCTGCTCCTCGCTCAGCGCTTCGGCGCCCCGCACCAGCACCAGCCGCTCGCCGCCGAACAGCCCGAGCGCGTTGCACGCGGCGACGATGTCGGCCTGCTCCTCGTCGCCGACGGTGATCTGCTCAACCGAGTCGTCGTCGAACTGGCTGCGCAGCCGGGCGGCCGCCGCGTCGATCTTGGGCCAGTCGGTGCCCGCGATCAGGTACGCCGGCTTATGCGCCAGCGCCTTCACCCGCCGGGGACGGCTCCAGCCGCCCGGCACGGGCACGCGACCGCCGCACCAGATCGGCGAAGGTGATGTTCTCGAGCACTGAGCGCAGCTGCGACCGCGCCTCCAGCCACACGTCCGGCAGCGCCTCGGCTCCGGGCGGATACCGGATCGCCTCCGGCCGCACCCCTGCGACGGCTGCCAGCGGGCCGTCCACCACCCGGATCACCTCTGCGACGGTGATCTGGTCGGCCGGTACCGCCAGCCGGTAGCCACCCTCGGGGCCGCGCTGCGAGACCACGAGGCCCGCGTGCTTCAGCTCGCCGAGGATGTTCTCGACGAACTTCAGGGGCAGGTCCTGTGCGGTCGCGATCAGCTCGCCCTTGAGCGGATGGGGATCGTCGTGCGACGCCAGCACCAGCACGGCGCGAACGGCGTAATCGGCCTTTGCGGAGAGTTTCATGCCCCTATTGTCGCACGGCCGGCGGCGATGTCATCCGGGGATGGCCACGCCGTGGCTACAATCGCGCCGCTATGGCACCGGACGTCAACAGCGGGCTTGAAGGCGTTGTCGCCGCCGAGACCACGATCAGCCTCGTGGACGGGCAGGCGGGACGGCTGCTCTACAGGGGCTATGAGATCGGCGACCTGGCCGCCCACGGCAGCTACGACCGGGTGGTCGCGCTGCTGCTCGACGGCGAGTGGCCGGCGCGCGACGAGGTGCTCCCGGCCGCTCCGCTCACGCCAGCGGTGCTCCAGGCGCTGCGCGGGCTGCCAACCTCCGTCGCACCGCTGGACGCTATGCGCACCGGCATGTCGGCCTTCGGTGCGGAGCGCCGGATGGACTGGCCGCCGACGGCCGACCAGGCACGCGAGCTGATCGCCCTCGGCCCGACCGTGGTCGGGGCGTTCGCCAGGCTGCGCGATGGTAAGCAGCCGGTGGACAGCAGCGAGGGTGCCCATCTCGGCGTCGCCGGGCGCCTGCTCCACGCGATCAGCGGCGAGGAGCCCGACCCGGCGCAGGCCAGGGCGCTTGACGCGTATTTCACCGTCTGCGCGGAGCACGGCCTGAACGCCTCCACCTTCACCGCCCGCGTCATCACCAGCACCCAGAGCGACCTTGCCAGCGCGGTCTGTGGCGCGATCGGCGCCCTCAAGGGCCGGCTCCACGGCGGCGCCCCGTCCGAGGTGCGCGACCAGCTGACCCAGATCGGCGACGTCGAGCACGCCGAGCAGTGGATCCGCGACGCGCTCGCCCGCGGCGAGCGCCTCATGGGCTTCGGGCACCGCGTCTACAAGACGATGGACCCGCGCGCCGCTGCGCTGCGGCAGGTGGCCGAGCGGCTCGCCGCCGACGCAGAGTGGCTGCAGCTGGCGATCGACGTCGAGGACGTGGCCCTGCGCCTGCTTGCTGAGCACAAGCCCGACCGGCCGCTGAAGACGAACGTCGAGTACTACGCCTCGATCGTGCTCGACGGCGTCGGACTGTTGACCGACCTGTACACGCCGGCGTTTGCCGTTGCGCGAACCGCCGGGTGGACGGCGCACGCGCTCGAGCAGGCGGAGCACGGACGCCTGATCCGGCCGGACTCGCGGTACGTCGGCCCCGACCAGCGCCCGCTGCCCACGCCGGCCTGACGTTTCACCAGGTCGATACCGAACCCGAACGAGTCGTGAACCCATCCCCCCGCGGCGGTCTCGTACCGTAACGCCGCCGGCCGGGGCAAGGCCGGAAACGCTCATACGGAGGCCATACATGCACCGCACCAAGCGGTTGCCGCTGCTTGCGGCAACGGCCGTCGGCTGCACGCTCGCATTCGCGGCGGCAGCCGAGGCCTTCCCGGCACTGCCGGGCCTTTCCAGCGCCCAGCCGAAGATCACGGGCGTCCCTGAGCCGACCGTGCTCTCGCCGGGGCTCGCTCAGGTGGAGATCACCCGCGGCTCGCAGGCACTCGACGGCGGCACCTCGGCAGTGCCCTACTACGGGTACGACGGAGACGGGCCGCTCCTGCCCGCGCCGGGCGACCTTCCGACGCTCGGCCACAAGGTCGAGGCCACGAAGACGGAGCCGGACAAGAACACCTACCTCGTGCTGAAGGGGCAGACCGGGCCCGACGCCCAGTACGACTATGGGACGCACTTCCTGTTCCAGGGCCACGAGCTGGGCTCGCCCGGCTACATCACCCGCATCAACCTCGATGCGAACCCGGCCCATCGCGTGACGCTGATGAGCACGCAGGACACCGACGGGAACCCGCTCAGCACGATCGACGGATCGACCTGGGATCCGTTTGCCAAGCGGCTGCTCTTCACCTCGGAGAACAAGAACTCGCCCGAGTACCAGGCGACGCTCGACTATCCGATGAAGGTCACGGACATCTCCGGGTACGTCGGCCGGGGCGGCTACGAGGGCATCCAGAACGACTCCGCCGGAAACGTCTGGATCGTCGAGGACGTCGGCGGTTCGACCGGCACGGTGAACAGCCATGCCAAGCAGCCGAACAGCTTCATTTACCGGTATGTCCCGAACGATCCAAGCGATCTCACTGCCGGGGGCGTGCTGCAGGCCCTGCAGGTCACGTCCAAGCGGACCGGCCAGCCGATCGTGTTCCACTCGGGCCAGGCGGACGCGGACATCACCTCGCAGGACGTGAAGGATCTGCACACCTATGGGCTCGCCTTCAAGACTTCGTGGGTCACCGTGCATGACACGTCGACCGACGGGACGGCGCCGTTCGATGCGAACACGCTTGCCAAGGCAGCCGGCGCCACGCCGTTCAAGCGGCCGGAGAACGGGCTGTTCCAACCCGGCACCGACTTCCGCAGCTTCGTGTTCGACGAGACCGGCGACACCAATGCGCTGACCGAGGCGGGCACCACCTACGGCGGGTTCGGCGCGCTGTTCAAGCTGACGCAGGCTGGCCCGTCGGCCAGCTCCGGCGTGCTGCGGCTCGTGTACAACTCCGACGCCGTTCACACCGGCTTCGACAACGTCGCCTTTGCAGACACCAAGACTCTCCTGGTCGCGGAGGACGCCGGCGACACGCTCCACACGCAGCGAAACGCGCTGGACTCCCTGTGGAAGTTCAACGTCAACGCCAGCTACGGCGATCCCAGCACTCCTGCGCCGGTTCGCATTCTGGCGCAGGGGCGTGACCCGTCGGCCACGCTCGACAGCGGCTTCCAGGCGCTTGGCCCGAGCAGCTCAACGGGCTTCCAGAACGAGGGTGACAACGAGATCACCGGCGTGCATATCTCCGACGGAGACCCCACGGTGTTCGGGATCCTCGGCGCCAAGACGCCGCGGCCATTCGTCGCCGGCTCTGGGTGGAAGGCGTTCTACACCGCGCAGCACGGGGACAACGTGACCTACGAGCTGATCCTCCACCGCTAGATCGCAGGAGGGGGGCAGGCGGGGCCCGGGCGAGCACGCCCGGGCCCCGCGCGGTTTCAGGAGCAGAGCCGGGCGACCCACAGCAGGTAGCCGGCGAGCACGTCCGCGACCGCCAGCAGCGGCACCGCGAGCGGCGGCCAGATCGTGCCGGCCACGATCGCGCCGAGGCCGCAGACGAGGATGGGCGCGGCTGCGGGCAGCGCCAGGAGGTTCGCCGGGACGGACAACGGCGCCAGCCGCCCGAAGTGCCACCAGGCGATGGGCGTGGTGACGATGGTGCAGGCGACCGACACCGCGGCGGAAGATCCCATCCAGGGCCGGAGCCGCGGCGCGACCACGAAGATCGCCCACACCGCAGCAAAGCTCAGCTGGAAGCCGGGGTTGAAGACATCCAGCGGGTTCAGGGCCAGCACCACCGCCGCGCCGCATGCGAGCAGGTGCCATCGCGCGATTGGCCGCGACGCCAGCCAGGCGATCGCGACCAGACCCCCGGCAACGCCGGCCCGCACGATCGAGGGGCCGGCGCCGGTGACGAGCACGTAGAGCAGCGTGGCGCCGAGCGCAGCCACCCGTGCGGGCGTCCCGATGATGCCCAGCGCGGCCAGGCACCCGAGCGCGAACACCACCACCAGCGCCACGTTCTGGCCAGACACGGCGACCAGGTGGTAAAGGCCGGAGTCGCGGAACTGCTGCCGGACGTCGGGCGGCAGGCCACCGGTCTCGCCGAGCGTGACGCCGGCGACCAGCGAACGGGCGGGAGATGCGCCCGTGCCCGCGCCGAGGCGTCGCAGCGCGCCGGCATGCGCAGCGTCGACCACGCCCCAGATCCCGCCCCGCCTCCCGCCGGCCACGAGCCGTGATGCCCGGAGCTCGAGGTGCACGCCCTGGGTCGCGTAGTAGTCCCGCACCTGCGGATCGATCGGCCGCAGCCGGCCGCTGACGACATAGAGCACGCCCAGCTCGGGCCTGTATCCGGGCGCGACCAGCAGCACATCCTCGCGGGCGTCCAGCTCGCGGGCGATCGCCCGGTCGCCGTTGGGCGCCGCCGTCACCAGCACGCCGCCGTGCTCGCTGCCCGCGTGCAGGCTCGTGCGCTGCAGGTCGACGACCCGCGCGTGCCCGTACGCTGCGGCGGCCAGTGCGACGAGCAGCAGGATCGCGCGCGGCCGGGCCGGGATCGCCGCCAGCAGGGCGAGCACCGGATGGCCGAAGGCCGCCGCAACCAGTCCGGCGACGGCGGCCAGCACGATCCGGGTCGGCCGGTCACAGCGCCACATGGCCGCGCAGCGCCGCCATCCGGGCCGGCCCGAACCCGCTCACCTGATCGAGGTCGTCCAGAGATCGAAAGCCGCCGTGCTGCGTGCGGTAGTCGATGATCCGCTGGGCCAGGGATGGCCCGACTCCGTCGAGCGTTTCCAGCTGCTCGAGCGATGCCGAGTTGAGGTGCACCGGCGCCTGGGGGCTGCCCGGCGCCGCCGAGGCGACTGCCGCAGCCTGGCCCGGCCCGGGGACGACCACCTGCTCGCCGTCCGCGAGCCGTTCGGCCAGGTTCAGCCCCTGCAGATTCGCCCTGCTCGTGGGATGCGCCCGGCGCACGGCGTCCTGCACCCGCGCACCGTCGGGCAGCCGGTAGACGCCGGGGCGCCGCACCGCACCGACGACGTCCACGACGACGACGGTCGGCCCGGCCGGCGCCGGGGCGGCGATGGAGCGCCCCGGCGGGGAATAGCTCGCGGTGGATGTGCCCCCGCCCTGCATGCGCAGGCCGATGACAACGACGGCGGCAGCAGCCGCCGCGTAGAGCAGTAGCCGCTGGGGCGGGATCGGGAGCATGCGGCGATCATGCCGCCCGGCTTCCAACGCATGGGTGACAGCCGGTCACATCTCGGTCACGCTTCTGTCGCTGACGGAAAAGTGCCCGGCACTTTTCCGTCACCCAGCGCGGCGGCGGCGTCAGCCGACGACGAAGTTGACCAGCCGCGCGGGGACCACGATCGTCTTCCTGATCGTGGCGCCGTCGAGGTGCGCCTGCACGTTTGGCACCTCGCGGGCCGCGGCCACCACCTCGTCCTCGGGCGCGTCCGCCGCCACCGTCACCTCGCCACGCAGCTTGCCGTTCACCTGCACCGCGTAGGTGACGGTGTCGTGCGCCAGCATCGCCGGGTCGGCCTGCGGCCACGGCTCCTCCCACAGCCGCTCACCGCCCAGCCGCTCCCACAGCTCACACGCGATGTGCGGCGCGTAGGGGTGGATCAGGCTGACCGCCGTGCCGGCTGCGAAGCGCAGCTGCTCCGGCTCGGCACCGTCGGCGTCCTGGATGACGCCCACCAGCTCGTGCACCGCCGACTGCGCCGTGTTGAACGAGAACCGCTCGCCGATATCGCTCGTCACCTTGTCGATCGCCCAGTGCGCCTTGCGCACCATCTCGGCGCCGGCCCCGGTCGCGTCCGCGGCCGCCGGAATCCCTGTCCCGTGCGCCTCGACGATCTCGTTCACCAGCCGCCACAGCCGGGCCAGGAACCGGTGCTGGCCCGCCACCCCGGTGTCCTGCCACTCGGCATCCTGGTCGGGCGGCCCCAGGAACAGCGTGTACAGCCGCGTGGTGTCGGCGCCGTAGCGCTCGACCAGATCGTCCGGGTTGATGATGTTGCCCTTCGACTTGGACATCTTCGCCCCCAGGTAATGGATCATCCCCTGGGTGAAGAGGTTCTCGAACGGCTCGGTGAAGCCGACGTAGCCGAGGTCGTACAGCGCCTTCGTGAAGAAGCGCGCGTACATCAGGTGCAGGATCGCGTGCTCGACGCCGCCGATGTACTGGTCGACCGGCAGCCAGGTGTCGACGATCGCCTTGTCGAACGGCGCATGGTCGTTGCGCGGGTCGGCGTAGCGCATGAAGTACCACGACGAATCCACGAACGTGTCCATGGTGTCGGTCTCGCGCTCGGCGTCGCCACCACACCGCGGGCAGGCCACGTGCACCCACTCGGTGGCTGCCGCCAGCGGCGAGCGGCCCTTCGGGGCGAAGTCCTCGATCTCCGGCAGCACCACCGGCAACTGGTCGTCCGGCACGGGCACCATCCCGCAGGACGGGCAGTGGATGATCGGGATCGGGCAGCCCCAGTACCGCTGCCGGGACAGCAGCCAGTCACGCAGCCGGAAGGCGATCCGGCCGGCTCCCAGCCCCTCGGACTCCAGCCACTCGATGATGGCCGCCTTGCCGTCAGGCGAGGACATGCCGTCGAAACGCCCGGAGTTGACCAGCACCTCGTCGTCTGAATGGGCAACGTACGCCTCGTCCTCGGCGACGGCGCCATCGCGTGGCGCGACGACCTGTCGCACGGGCAGGCCGTGCGCCTGGGCGAACTCGAAATCACGCTCGTCGTGGGCGGGCACCGCCATGATCGCGCCGGTCCCGTACTCCATCAGCACGTAGTCCGCCACCCACACCGGAATCGATTCGCCGTTGACCGGGTTGACGACGTTGCGTCCCGTGAAGACACCGGTCTTCTCCTTTTCGGACGCCCGCTCCACCTCCGACAGGGCGGCCGTTCGCCGCACGTAGTCGGCGACCGCTTCCTCCTGCTCAGTGCCTGCCGCCAGCGCCGCCGCGAGCGGATGCTCGGGGGCAAGCACGAAGAAGGTCGCGCCGAACAGGGTGTCGGGCCGCGTGGTGAACACCGGGATCTCGACCGACGGATCGTGCTCCGCCCGGAACAGCACCTCTGCGCCCTCGCTGCGCCCGATCCAGTTCCGCTGCATCGTGACGACGCGCTCCGGCCAGTGCACGTCGGCCAGGTCGTCCAGCAGCCGCTGCGCATAGTCCGTGATCTTGAAGAACCACTGCTCGAGGCTGCGCGCCTCCACCTCGGCCCCGCAGCGCTCGCAGTGGCCGTCGATCACCTGCTCGTTGGCCAGCACCGTCTGGTCGTTGGGGCACCACTTGACGGGAGCCTGCCTGCGATACGCCAGCCCCGCCTCGAACAGGCGCAGGAACAGCCACTGCGTCCAGTGGTAGTAGCCGGGGTCGGCGGTCGAAAGCTCACGCGTCCAGTCGATCGACCACCCCATCCGCTTCATCTGCTTGCGGATGGCGGCAATGTTGTCCCGCGTGGCGATGGCGGGATGCTCGCCGCCCTTGATCGCGGCGTTCTCAGCGTTCAGGCCGAAGGCGTCGTACCCCATCGGGTGCATCACGCGCCAGCCGTTGCGCCGGCGAAACAGCGTGACCACATCGCCCATCGTGTAGTTCTTCACGTGGCCCATGTGCAGCTCGCCCGATGGGTAGGGGAGCATCTCGAGCACGTACATCAGCTTCGACACGTCCTCGCCCGGCGCCGGGTTGGGCACCTCGTTGATGCGCTCCGCCTGCCAGATCTCCTGCCAGCGGGCCTCGATGCGAGCCGGGTCATAGCGTTCCATGGAGCGGCATTCTACGAAGGCCGCGACCCGACGGGCCTCAGGTACCGGGCTTCGTCACCATGTCCACGACGACGATCAGCAGGAACAGCAGCTCGATGCGGCTGATCAGGAAGATCCGGTCGATCCTGCGGCGCACCTCCGGGGCGCTCACGCCGCGCTCTTCGATCAGCCTACCGATCCTCCCCGACTCCGGGCCGAGAAAGCCGATGCCGACGACGAAGGAGGCGATCCAGACGGCCAGGGCGACATCGATCCAGCCGCTGCCGTAGCCCCAGTTGCCCTCGTGGATGAGCAGGAAGCCGAAGATCACGAGCACGACCGCCGACGGCGCGAACATCGTCCGTCCGGCGAACTCGGCGTCGCTCGCGAACCCCGCCACGCGCTCGGGATCACCGGTGGCCTGCGCGCGCACGGCGTACACCTGCGTGATCGCCGCGCCCCCGACCCAGACGATCGCGGCCAGGATGTGGACGGTCAGATAGAACTGGTAGGCGGTGACGAGGAGCGGCACGGCGCGGCCGTTTTGTACCGGACGCCCGACCGGCGGTCAAGCGGTCGGGATGCGAAAGCTCACGGTGGTACCCGATCCACGGGCCGACTCGACGGCGATCTCACCGCCGGCCATCCGCACGCGCTCGATCATCGTGTCGAGGCCCATGTGCATGCGCCTCGTGCGCCGGTCGAGCGCCTGCCCGACATCGAACCCACAGCCGTCGTCGACGACCTCGCCCTGGAGATGGCCGTCGCTCTCGGCCAGGGCCAGTCGCAGCGTGCTCGCCCGCGCGTGCTTGCGCGCGTTCGAGATCGCCTCCTGCACCGTGCGGTAGGCGAGCGTCTCGACCGCCTCCGAGTAGCGGCCCACCGCGATCTCCGCCGACGCCTCGAAGCCCGCCTCGGCCGCCGCGGTGACCGCCAGGTCGCGGAGCGCCGGGTCGAGCCCCTGGCTCTCGAGCAGCGGCGGGCGCAACTCGAACATGAGGCGACGTGTCCGCTCGACCGCCGCGGCCAGGGTCGACCGGGCCGCCGCCACCGAGGCGCCGGCCCGCTCCACGTCGCCGCGCTCGATCGCCTTGGTCAGGCGGTCGAGCGAGAGCAGCGTGGCCGTCATCACCTGAACCGTGTCGTCGTGCAGCTCGGTTGCGATCCGCGTCCGCTCCTCCTCCGCGGTTCGCAGCATTTCGGCCATCACCATCCTGCGCCGCTCCTCGCTCTCGCGAAGCGCCTGCTCGGCCCGCAGCCGGTCGGTCACGTCCTCGCCGATGCTGGCTGCCTGCACCACCCGCCCGGACGCGTCGCGGAGCGGCGTGCTGCTCCACGAGATCGTCCGCACCTCGCCTGACCGCGTGCGCATCGTGGCCACGTCATGGGGAACCACCCTCCCCCCGGCCAGCTCGTCAAAGAACACCCGCGTGGTCAGCTCCTCGGGCGCAACGAACATGTCCAGCCATCGGCGGCCGATCAGCTCCTCCCTGGCGTAGCCGCTGAGGGTGAGGAGATGGTCGTTGCAGAACATGATCGTCCCGTCCACGTCCGTGATGACGGCCGCCAGCTGCACGGTCTCGAGCATCTCGCGGAACCGGCGCTCCGACTCGCGCTCCGCCATCTCGGCCTCCTTCTGCGCCGTGATGTCGAGCATCACGCCCTGCAAGAGCGTCCGCTTGCCGTCGGAGCTGGGAACGGGCGCCGCACGGTCGCTCACCCAGCTGACCTTCCCGTCCGACCGGACAACGCGGAACTCCGCCTCGAGCCTCGTGCCCTCCGCCGCGTGCCGGTAGTAGCTTTCGACGATACGGTCGCGATCGTCGGGATGCAGCGCGTCCTCCCACTCCTCCAGCCACTGCTCCGGCGACATGCCCGTCAGCTCCTCGATTTGCGGGCTGGCGTAGCTCGGCTCGTAATCGAGACCGTCGATGTAGGTGACGGCGGGCAGCCCCTCCACGAGCGCGCGCCACTGGTTCTCGGCACGCCGCAGCGCGTTCACGGCATCGACGTGCGAGGTGACGTCGAAGATCACCCCCTGCCTGCCGGCGGGCCGGCCCTGCGCGTCGTGGACGACCATGTCAACGTTGCGAACCCAGACAACATCGCCGTCCGGTCGGATCATCCGGTACTCCCCGTCCCAGGTGCGGCCCTCCTCGCGGGCCCGTTCCCAGTCGGCCGACACGGCGTCGCGATCCTCCGGGTGCAGCATCGTTCGCCAGGCCTGTGCCACCTCGTCGACGCCGAGCTCGCCCGAGGTGAAGCCGAGCACGCTCTCGATCTGGGGGCTGACGGAGATGCGCATCTGGCCATCGAGCCCCGTCTCGTAGGCGATCACCGGCATCTCACGGATCAGCATGCGGTAGCGGGCGTCCAGGGTTTCGGTGTGCCGCACGTCGGAGTCGCGGCGCAGCACGACCGAGAGCAGGGTGGCCGCACGGTCGAGGAGGGCCTCCTCCTCAGCGGTCGGGTCGCGGCCCTCGGGGCAGTGAAGCGCGATCGCGGCCACCTGCCTGCCACCCAGGCACACCTGCACCGTCAGCATCGGCGGAGCGCTGGACACGGAGTCGCCGCCGGGCTCGTCGGCGAGGTGGACGGAGCAACGCAGCCCGGACAGCGAACGCTCGACGAGCTCGACGAGCGAGCGGATCAGCTCGCCGGTGTCGCGGCCCTCCGCAACGCCGGAGAGCACCGCCTGCTCGCCCTCCAGGAAGCGATCCATGCCCGTAGGATCGGTCACCCCCGAAGCATCGCAAATCGGACGGTCAGTCGACGTCCCCGGTTCGTGGTATGGCCGTTACCCGAGCCGCGACCAGAACTCGGCCAGCTGTGCCTGCTCCCCGGCGTCGAATCGCGAGAGAAACCGCTCGCGCACGTCGGCCACATGCGTCGTGCGGGCTTCCTCCAGGCGCGCACGCCCTGTGGGCGTGAGCGCGGCAAACGATCCGCGGGCGTCGGACGGGCATGCCCGCCGCTCGACGAGCCCGTCCCGCTCGAGGCGGTCGATCAGCCGCGTGATGCCGCTGCGGCTGAGCCAGACCGCATCCGCCAGGTCGCTCATGCGCTGCATCCCCTCGGGCTCGCGGGACAGGCGCAGCAGCACCTCGTAGGAGCTGAGCGGAAGGCCGTGCGCCTCGGTCAGCGTGGCGTCCAGCTCTCGGACCAGGGTGGCATGGCTGCGGAGGAACCCGACCCAGGCGGCCGCCTCCTCGTCTGTCAGGTACCCGGCAGGGGATTTGGCCGGCGCTGCCATGCCATGAGGATAGAGCCTGGGCACGACGTGCGTGATGATCATCATCTAGTCTTCCGCGCCGTGAGCACCGTGCAGGCCTCAGGAGTCCACTGGGATCTGTCCCCGCTGTTCGCGAGTCCCAGCGCCGCACAGCAGGCGATCGAGCCCGCGCTTGAGCGCGCCCGCCGGTTCGAGTCGACCTGGCGGGGGCGCATGGCCACCGTGACGGCTGCCGAGCTGGCGGAGGCGCTCGCGGAGCTCGGCGCCATCGAGAACGAGCTGTCGCGGATCGCGTCGTACGCCATGCTCCGCAAGGCGGTTGATGTCACCAGCGAGGAGAACCGCGATCTCGGCGCCGCGGTCGATACGGCCGTTGTCCAGGCGCAGAACGCACTTCGGTTCTTCGAGCTGGAGTGGCTCGCCCTCGACGACGACCGCGCACGCGAGCTGGCCGAGGCCCCCGAGGTGGCGCGCGACCGCCACCACCTGGAGTCGCAGCGCCGCTACCGCGCACACGTGCTGAGCGAGCCGGAGGAGCGCGCCCTCGGCGAACGCAACCCGGCCGCGGTGTCGGCGTGGCAAACGCTGTACGCGCAGACCACCTCGACGATCGAGGTGCCGTTCGACTCCGGCGACGGCCCGCAGCCGCACACGATCGACCGGCTGCTCGCCTACGTCCACGACGGCCGGCGGGATGTGCGGCTGGCCGCCCTGGACACGCTGTACGCCGCACTCGAGCAGCCCGCCCCGGTGCTTGCGCACTGCTACGACTCGCTGGTCGCCGACCGGCTCGTGATCGACCGGCTGCGCAGCTACGGCGACGACCCCATGGCGCAGACGCATCTCGACAACGAGCTCGACGCGGAGGTCGTCTACGCGATGATGGATGCGGTCGAGCAGCGGTATCCGCTCGCGCAGCGCTGGTTCCGCACGAAGGCCGGCCTGCTCGGCCTGGACGTGCTCGAGCTGGCCGATCAGTACGCGCCCGTCGGCGAGGCGCGCGGCGTGGACTACGACGAGGGCAGGGCGCTGGTCGACGCCGCGTTCGAGGGCTTCTCCCCGCGCGTGCTCGAGATCGCCCAGGCCTTCTTCACCGACCAGCGGGTGGACGCCGAGCCCCGCGCCGGGAAGCGCGGCGGCGCGTTCTGCGCGCCGGTGGCGCAGGATGCGAAGCCGTACGTGCTCCTCAACTACACGGACACGATGAACGACGTGCTGACGATCGCCCACGAGTTCGGGCACGGCATGCACTTCCAGCTGTCGCACGCCGCGCAGACGCCGCACTCCGCCCACACCGGGCTGGCGCTGGCAGAGGTGCCGTCGACGTTCGCCGAGTTCGTCGCCTACGACCACCTGCTGGCGAACGAGCAGGATCAGGGAACGCGGATGGCGCTCACCGCGGCGCGCTGCGAGGGCAACTTCGCGACGGTCTACCGGCAGACGGTGCTCGCCCGCTACGAGCAGCACGCGTACGGCCTTCGGGCCGAGTCGCAGGCGCTGACGGTCGATCGCCTGAGCGACATCTGGATCGAGCAGAACGTTCGCTACTACGGCGACAGCATGCGGCTGCCGGACGGCTACCGGCTGGGCTGGTCGTACATCCCCCACTTCATCTCCACCCGCTTCTACACGTACGCGTACGTGTTCGCGAAGCTCGTCGCGCTCGCCCTGTACGGCATCTGGCGCGACAAGGGCGAGGACTTCGTACCTGGGTACCTGGACTTCCTCTCGGCCGGGGGCTCGGCCGCGCCGGCCGACCTGCTGGCGCGGCTGGGCGTCGACGTGCGCGGCAGCGAGATCTGGGACATCGCATTCGGCGAGCTCGAGCGGATGATCGAGGCGGCCGAGCGCGAGGCAGGAGCGGGCTGACGCGTTCGCTCCGTGGGGTCAGCCTGCAGGCTGACCCCGGTTTCGGCATGCGTCGGCACCCTCGCTCAAGATCCGCGAGCTACCGCCGATATAGGTAATGCGCTAAAATGTTAGGCATGCTAACTATCTCTGATCCGGTCACCGTCGCCAACCGTCTCAGGCCCGTCCTCCTCCAGCTGAACCGCCAGCTCCGTCGCGAGCTGGCCCCGCTGG
>DATAHR010000204.1:0-20494 GCA_036263035.1 Gaiellales bacterium
GATGGCTGCCCAACGCGTTGACGGCCGCCAGGCTGGTCGCGGTGGTCCCATTCACCGTCCTCCTGGCACAGTCCGACGATGGCACCAGCACCGGGGCCGCGGTGCTCTTCGCCGTGGCGTCGGCAACCGATTTCCTCGACGGCTACCTCGCCCGCCATGCCCATGTGCAGTCGCGGTTCGGACGGATCGTCGATCCGCTGGCCGACCGGCTGCTGATCAACCTGGCGCTGATCCTGCTCGTCTACCACCAGCGTCTGGAGTGGTGGCTCGCAGCCCCCGTGCTGCTGCGCGACGCGCTGCTCGCCGCCGTCTTCCGGGCGCGGCATGACGCGACGGAGGTGCGGGTAAACAAGGCTGGGAAGGCGGCCACCGCCACCATCATGCTGTCGCTGTTCCTGCTCATGCTGATACCCGACGACTGGCCGAAGCTGCTCTACGTGCTCGGGCTGGCGCTGTCGCTGATCGCCGGCGCGAAGTACCTGGAGGGAGAGCTGCAATCAAAGCCGTCGTGATGGCAGGCGGCGAGGGCACCCGCCTTCGCCCACTCACCTCGAATCAGCCGAAGCCGATGGTGCCGATCGTCGGCAAGCCGTGCATGGAGCACATCATCGACCTGCTCCGCCGCCACGGCATGACGGACATCGTCGTCACCGTCGCCTACCTGCCGCAGATCATCCGCGGCTACTTCGGCGACGGCGAGTCGATGGGCGTCTCGCTGCACTACTCCGTCGAGGAGACGCCGCTGGGCACGGCGGGCAGCGTGAAGAACGCGGAGGAGCTGCTGGACGAGACGTTCATCGTCATCTCTGGCGACGCCCTGTGCGACTTCGACCTCACCGCGATCGTGGATGCGCACAAGCGCAGCGGCGCGGTGGCCACGCTCGGCCTCAAGTCGGTCGACAACCCGCTCGAGTTCGGCGTCGTGATCATCGACGAGGACGGACGCATCGAGCGCTTCCTCGAGAAGCCGTCGTGGGGACAGGTGTTCTCGGACACCATCAACACCGGCGTCTACGTGCTCGAGCCCGAGGTGCTGCGCATGGTTCCAGCGGGGGAGCCCTACGACTTCTCCAAGCAGCTCTTCCCCGACTGCCTGTCGCGCGGCAAGCCCCTCCACGGCCACGTGGTCGACGGCTACTGGCAGGACATCGGCAACCTCGACCAGTACCGGCAGGCGAACTTCGACGCCCTCGAGGGCCGCATCGAGCTCGAGGTGCCCGGCATCCGGCTGCGCGAGAACGTCTTCCTGGGCGACGGCGTGCAGCTGCCGGACCTGTCGCAGATCGAGGGCCCCGCCTATGTCGGCAACTACTCGAAGATCGACGTCGGCGCCCGCATCGGTTCCCACAGCGTGCTCGGCAACAACGCCGTCGTGAAGGATGGGGCGACGATCAGCCGCAGCGTGATCGACTCCGGCAGCTATATCGGACAGAGTGCGCGCATCGAGGGGGCGATCCTGGGCAAGGGCGTCGACGTCCGCGCGCACGCGGTGATCAACGAGGGCGTGGCAATCGGGGACGAGTGCTCGATCGGATCCCAGTCCGTGCTGGCGCCGAACGTCAAGGTGTACCCGTTCAAGACGATCGAGGCCGGCGCGGCGATCCACTCGAACCTGATCTGGGAATCCCGCGGCCTGACCACGCTGTTCGGCCGCGACGACGTCAGCGGGCTGGTCAACGTCGACATCACGCCCGACGTCGCATCCCGGATCGGGATGGCGTACGGCACGACGTTGCCGCGCGGCGCGCGGATCGTCGTCAGCCGGGACGCGAACCCGGCGGCGCGCATGATCAAGCGCGCCATGATCTCCGGGCTCGCGGCCACCGGCGTGAACATCTCCGACCTGCGGGTCTCCATGCCGGCGGTCAACCGCCACCAGCTGAAGATCGACGAGCGCGCGGGCGGGGTGCACGTGAACGTCTCGCCGGACGACCCGGAGCGCGTGCACATCCAGTTCTTCGAGGCGCCCGGCATCCTGGTGTCGGACGCGACGCTGAAATCGATCGAGCGGATGTACTCACGCCAGGAGTTCCGGCGCGTCTCCGCCGGGGAGATCGGCCGGCTGTCCTACCCATCGCGGGCGATGGAGACCTACTCGCAGGACCTGCTCGAGGCCCTCGACGTCGAGGCCATCAGGCAGCGCGGCTTCCGGGTGGTGTTGAACTACGGAGGCTCGCCGGCGTCGCTGGTCGTGCCGCTGATGATCGGCCAGCTCGGCGTCGAGCTGGTGGCCATCAATGCCTTCGTCGAGACGAGCGATGTGCCCTCGCGCGGACAGCAGCTCGGGCTCGACGAGACGTCGAGCCTGGTGCGGGCGGTCGGCGCCGACCTCGGCGTCCTGCTCGACGTCGCAGCGGAGCGGATCTGGCTGGTCGACGAGCGGGGCGAGCCGATCGACGCCGAGACCACGCTGCTGCTGCTCCTTCGCGAGCTGTCACGGCAGGTGGACACGGGCTCGCTGCTCGTCCCGATCACCGAGACGCGGGCGGTGGAGGAAGTGGTCAGCGGCAACGGCCAGGGCGGCCGCCTCGGCCGCACGCAGGCCTCGCTGCACGCACTGCTGTCGGCGGCCACATCCGACGGCGTGCTGTTCGCTGGCGCCTCCGGCGGCGGCTACGTGTTCCCCGACTTCCTGCCCGCCTATGACGGGCTCGCATCGACCGGGAAGGTACTCGAGGTGCTGGCTCGATCCGGCGCGCCGCTGTCGGAGCTGGTGGCGGGACTGCCGCGGAGCGCCCGGGTGCACCGGCAGGCGGACTGCCCGTGGTCGCTGAAGGGCACGGCCATGCGTCTGCTGATCGAAACGCTCAAGGACATGCCCACCGACCACACCGACGGCATCAAGGTGTTCGAGGAGGACGGGTGGGCGCAGCTGATCCCCGACCCCGACCTCCCGGTCTTCCACATCTACGCCGAGGGTGCCACGCGGGAGGACTCGCTGCGCCTGGAGGCGAAGTACCGCGAGATGCTGGACGAGATCCTGTCCGCCCAGCCCGCCGAAACCCTCAACTAGAACTTGAGGAATACCGGTTGGGCGGGTAGACTTTGGCAAACCCCCCGATTGGACTGACATGGACGTTCTGCCTGATTTTGCGACTCTGGACGACAACGAGCTGCGGCGCCTGATCGACGAGCACGTGAAGGAGGAGGAGGAGATCTCCTACCGCCGTCGCCTGCTGCACGGCCGCATCGACATCCTCCGCGCGGAGCTCGTCGACCGGATCAAGCGGCGGCACGGCGGCGATGAGACGCTCGCGGTCGACATCGACCGGCTGACCGAGATCCTGGCCCACAAGGGCCCGCCGCCCGATCTGGACGACGAGGCGTCCTAGGAGCCCCGCCCGGTGTACTGCCCGGAGTGCGGTCACCACAACCGCGAGTCTGCGCGGTTTTGCGCGCGGTGTGGAGCGAGCCTGATCGAGCTGAGCGAGGGCGAGGCGACCATCAGCTTCACGCCGCCCGCGGAGCCCGGCGCGGACAGCGAGATGATGGAGGCCGTCGTCGAGGGCGCCACGCTCGTCATCCGGCTCGGCGGCGGCCGTGCCGGCGACCAGTTTCCCGTCGGGCCGAGCCGCACGAGCATCGGCCGCGCGCCGCAGAGCGACGTCTTCCTCGACGACATCACCGTGTCGCGCGAGCACGCGGTGCTCGAGCAGCGCGAGGACGGCGTGCACATCATCGACCAGGGCAGCCTCAACGGCACCTACGTCAACCGCGAGCGCGTGGAGGACGCGCGGCTGAGCGACGGCGACGAGCTGCAGATCGGCAAGTACCGCCTCGCCTTCATCGAGCACTGACATGGCTGCCGAACCCGACACCCTTCAGCCCACCCTCACGATCGGCGCGGTATGCCGGATGCTGGGTGAGGAGTTCGACGACATCTCGATCTCGAAGATCCGGTTCCTCGAGGATCAGAAGCTGATCTCCCCGCGCCGGACGCCCGGCGGCTACCGGCTCTTCAGCCAGGAGGATGTCGAGCGGCTGCGCGCCATCCTCCGCATGCAGCGTGACGAGTTCCTGCCACTGGCCGTGATCCGCGACATGCTGACGCAGGGCGCGTCCCGTCCAACCGGCACCCGCCGCCGGCGCGCCCATGCCCTCGCCCAGGCCGACCGGCGGCTGAGCCTCGATGAGCTGGCCGCCGAGGCAGACGTGGATCCGCGCTTCATCACGGAGCTCGAGGAATATCAGCTGCTGGAGGGTCGCCGTTCCGGGCAGCCGAAGCCGTACACGCCGACGGACGTCGAGATCGTTGGCCTCTGCCAGCGCCTGGCCCGCTACGGCGTGGCCGCCCGGCACCTGAAGGCGTTCCGGTCGGCCGTGGGCCGTGAGGCCGGGCTGCTCGAGCAGATCCTGGCACCGTCGCTGCGGTCGAGCAACGCGGACCGGCGTGAGGCTGGGCTGGAAGAGCTCGAGGCTCTGGCCGAGCTGACGAGCGACCTGACGCACCTGCTGCTCGTGCGCGACCTGCGCCAGGCAGTGCGATAAGGCCCCGCCTCAGCTGTCGTACTGGATCAGCGAGTGCACGCGGTAGGGGTAGAGCTTGTCCCGCCCGCCCAGGAACGACAGCTCGACCACGAACGCCAACCCGACCACCTCGGCGCCGAGCTGCTCCACCAGGTCGATCTTCGCCTTCGCCGTGCCGCCGGTTGCGAGCAGATCATCGTGGACGAGCACCCGGGCACCCTTCGGGACGGCGTCCACGTGCATCTCGAGTGCGTCGAACCCGTACTCGAGGGCGTACTTTGCACCCACGGTCAGGTAGGGCAGCTTGCCCGGCTTTCGGGCCGCGATGAAGCCGCAGCCGAGGGTGTAGGCGAGCGCCGATCCGAGGATGAACCCACGGGCCTCGGCGCCCACGACGTAGTCGATCTCGAGCGGCCGCGCCCACTCGGCGAGGTCGTCCACCGCGGTCTGCAGGGCTTCGGCGTCCGCCAGCAGGGGCATGATGTCCTTGAAGACGATGCCGGGCTTCGGAAAATCTGGGATATCGCGGATCTTGGTGCGAAGGTCGACGGGGCTCATCGGCGTGGCGATTCTAGCGGCGGCCTAATACCCGGGACCGCTGCAGTCGATAATTGGGGTGAGCATGTACGACGTGTTACGAGCAAGCTACCGGTTCCACTGCCCCCAGCTGCCCGAGGGGGAGCTGCGTACTGTCGCGCTGTCCCGGTTCCGCAGCATCGAACGGCTGCCCGGCGCCGCGCACCCCGCCGTCTACCGCGTGACGTACCGCTGCGACTGCGGCGACGACCATGTCGGCCTGGTCTCCCACGAGGATCTCGATTACGGCCCGATCTGCTCGACCACGGTGGAGTTTCGCAACCTCGTCACCGGCCGCACCGAGCCGCTGGGTGACGAGCTATTGGAGCTGACGCGGATGCAGGTGCAGCGGGGCAACTGGCCGTGGCAGTTCTACTGCGGCTCGGAGGCGAAGCTGAAGCCGGCGTTCCCGTCCAGCCTGCGCCTGGTCTGCCCGGCCGAGGCCGAGCTGGTCGGCGTGGCGGTGCGATGCACCGGCTGCGGCGAGCTGTCGCTGAACGTCGTCACCCACAGCCACCTGGACGTGCCGTTCTATCACGACCGCGTCGTCAGGCTGCTCGATCGGCCGTTCGGCGACGCCCGCGACCTGACGATCGACCATTTCCACGAGCAGCTCTGGTCGGCCGGCTTCGACGCCGAACGCGCCTGGCTGTAGATGACTGATCGACATCTCTCGCGCGCCTGGCCGCTGCGTGGGCGCCGCCTTGCGCCTCGAACTTCACAGAGATATCGATCAGTCCCCTAGGCGCCGGCGGCCTCCAGCCGCAGCGGCGGGTCGATCACCTCCGACACGGCGACAGTCTGGTCACGCCCGCGCCGTTTCGCCTCGTACAGTGCCCGATCGGCGAGCTCGAAGAGCTCCTGCGGTGTCCGCGCGTCCACCGGGAAGGTGGCCACGCCGGCGCTGGCGCTCACGCCGGGGCTGAAGTCGTGCCGTGAGGTGGGAGCGGGGGTGAGGTCGCCGATCGCGTGGCGAAGGCGCTCGGCGACCACGATGCCGTCGGCCGTCCGGCCGGGCACCAGCACGGCGAACTCCTCGCCGCCGAAGCGGGCGGCGATGTCCGCATCGCGCTTCTCCCGCGCGATGGCCTGGCCGACGGCGTTCAGGAGCCGGTTTCCGGCGGCATGCCCGTGCTCGTCATTGAACGCCTTGAACCGGTCGAGGTCGAGCATCACCAGGGTCACGCAGCCGCCGTACCGGCGCACGCGGGCGAGCTCCCAGCGCAGCGCCTCGGCGAAGTAGTCGTAGTTGCGAAGGCCGGTCAAGCGGTCGGTGAACGAGCGGGCGACGAGCTCGCGGCTCTGGCGCGCGCGGTGGGCATGCAGCGCACCGTTTGCGGCCGCTGCGACGACCAGGGCCACGCGCATGCTCCAGGGAATCGGAAGCGCCAGCGATGCGAGCGCAACGGCGGCCGCGCCGGCCGGCCCGATGGCGACACCGGCGCTGACGGCCGCGGCCGCGAGCGCCGGACGGAGCG
Organism: Gaiellales bacterium; assembly: GCA_036263035.1. Classification (GTDB taxonomy): domain Bacteria; phylum Actinomycetota; class Thermoleophilia; order Gaiellales; family JAICJC01; genus JAICYJ01. The sequence goes on from DATAHR010000204.1 coordinate 6,522, forward strand.
CCGGAGGCGCCAGCCACGCTGCCGCATAGGCGGCGAGGGCCACGACGACCGCGAGAATGCGCAGGCGAGAGCGGTCCGGTGCAACGGGCACCACCTCACGGTACCCACCGGCCCGGACGTCACCGGGCAACCTCTGTCAAAGACGGGTTACCTGCTCCAGAACTGCAGGCGCTTCTGCGTCGGGTCGAGGTCGTCCCGCTTGCGGGGGCGATCCTCGTCGTCGGCTCGGTCGACCGAGCCGGCTGCCCCTGATTGAAGCTTCCGGGCCATCGCGTTCAGGTCGGATTCGCGGCGTTGCAGGGCGGTGGAGAGCTCGGAGAGCCGTCGCTCCTGCTCGTCCAGCTCGATCTCCCGCTCCCGAAGCGACACGTGCAGCTCCTCCAGGGCCTTGCCGGAGCCCTCGCGCCCGCGCAGCAGCCCGCCCTTCTTCCCGGCCGGTGCCTGCTCCGACAGCTGACGCACGGCCTCTTCGCGAGCCTGGCGCATGCCGTCGGCGCGCTCCTCCAGCTCGGCCATCCTGCGCTGAAGCACGGCGCGCTCGCGCGCGACGGCCTCCTCCGCATCGCGCAGCGCCTCCCGCTGCGCGTCCAGCTCCGCCTCGACGCGGTCGGCACGGCTGGTGACGCGAGCGACATCCGCCTCGCGCTCCTTGATCTGGGTCTCGCGCAGCTCGATCGCGTCGAACCGCTCATCGAGTGCCCGCTCGCGCTCGTCGAGCGCGTCCTGCCTGCGGTCGAGCCGCTGCTCGCGGCGCTCGATGTCGCCCTCCGAGAGCGCAATCCGCGCCTCGCGCTCGCGCAGGTCGGCGGCCAGCCGCTCGACCTCAGCGTGCGCCTGCTTCTCGGCGTTCACGAGCGCGCGCTCGGCGGCCTTGTTCATCCGCTCAGCCTCGCGGGTTGAGGCCTCGGCCTGCAGCTTGGCCAGGCGGATCTCCTCCTCCGCCTCCTCAACCGCCTGCTGGCGCACGGTCAGCTCCGACAGCTTCGCCTCGGCCGCCGCCAGCTCGCGCTCCTTGTCGGCCAGCCCGGCGACGCGCTGCTCGGCGTCTGCCGCCGAGCGTTCGGCCTCGTCGCGCTGGTGCTCGATGTATTCAAGCTGCTCCTGGGCGCGGTCGACGAGCGCCTGAGCCTCCGCAATCCTGGCGTCGGCGCCGTCAAGCGCCGCACGCTGCTCGGCCAGCGACTGTTCGGCCTGCTCGACCTCCTGGGCGCGCGCCTCGATCGACTGCAGCCGCTGCTCCAGCTCGGCCAGCTCACGGCCGCGCTCCTCGACGGTGCGGAGCATTTCCTCCACCTCCGCCGAGCGTCGCTCGCTCTCGGCCTTGATCTCCGACAGGCGGGTCTCCGCCGCTTCGATCTGCGCCTCGCGGCCCGCCAGGCTCTTCTCGGCCTCGTCCAGCGATGCCTGCGTGGCGGCGAGCTCGTCGGCCTGCCGCTGCAGGTCGCTTTCACGGCGCTTGCCATCGGCGTTCTCCTGCTCCGCACGGGCCAGCGCGTCGGTCGCCGCCTGCTCGCGTGCGGCGAGCTCCTGCTCGCGCGTCGCCAGCTGAGCCTCGTGCTCCCTGGCTGAGGCCTCCCGCTGGTCGAGGTCGGAGCGAGCCGCCTCGACGTGCAGCTCCTTCTGCTGCAGCACCTGCTCGACCTTCTTGGCGCGGTGCTCCCGATCCTTCAGCTCGGCCTCGCGCTCGTCGACGCTGCGCTCGCGGGCGCTGTCTGTGGACGTGGCGGCCTTCAGCTGCTCCTCAAGCGACGCCACTGCCTGCTCCAGCTCGGCGATCCTCCGGCGCTCCGCGCCGCTTGCCCCGGCCTGGTCGCCGTCCGGCGTGCCGGCGGCTGCCAGCGCCTGCTCACGAGCTTCGAGCTCCTCGGCCAGCTGCGCGACGGCGGCCTCGCGGGCCGCGATCGCCTGCTCGCGCTCCTGGAGGTCGGGATCCGCCGCGGCGGGCGCATGGCCGGCGATGCCCTCGTTGACGGCCAGCGCAGCCTCGCGCTTGGCAAGCTCCTTCTCACGGCGTGCCAGCCGGGCCTCGCGCTCGGCGAACACGACCTTGGCCTGCTCCTGCAGGGCAGCCTGCTCCCGGCGGATCCGGTCCTCGGCATCCTGCAGCGCCTTGACGCGCTGCTCCATGGCCTGGCGCAGTCCGCCGGTGTTGTGATCGTCGCGGCCCTGCGGCTGCTCCGGCTCGTTCGCTTCCGTTTCCGCGTCGCTCATGCTCGGCTACCCCTGCTGTGGATGACCTGGACCCCTGGGAAGGGATATCGGACGGTTTCGCGCTCGCCTTGAGCGGTGCCGGGCGCGGCCGAGCAGCACCCGGAATGGGGATCGCAGCCGCGCCGGCCTTGACCGATACTGAGCGATACGTGTGAGTGCAGCCGCCGCTTCGTGGGCAGCTGCGGCGCCTCGCGCGATCCCGGCTTCGGCCGGCCTATTCCCGACCGGCGGGCGTCCGGCTCCAGCGCCCGCCGGATTCGTCTGTCCCCTTAACGCGCTGAAGGCGCCTCGAGGGCGCCTTCCTGTTCTGCGCGTTTCTCGGCCGGGCATCGAATCGCGACCCCGCGGGGGCGAGCCGGTGTGGGGGAGAGGGATCGCGTCGCGCGGGGCGAAAGGCGGAGTCCCTCGACCGAACTCGCTATCAAGCTTTTCAGGCCGATGCCGATACGGCCGGTGCTGAGAGGAGCGTGATTTACCAGATCTTCGACGACATTGTTCCCTCGCTTAGGTGAGCTGCGTGTACCCCGAATGGGGGAGAAGATACACACTTGGCAGAGGGATGTCAACTATTGACCGATCGGGAAAACTTGCCTGGTAGGAACTTGACCATGATCCGCGCATATGCGGCTTCCATGGCCGTGATCGCGGCCTGCGGGATCGGCGCCGGCATGGCGCTGCACGGCGCGGGTCGATGGCAGGTGCTGGTGGTCCTGGCTGCGGCCGCGTGGATCGCCGAGGGGCGGGGGATGCCGCTGAACGCCATCGAGCTGTCGGTGTCGTTCATCCCGATCGTGCTCGCAGGCGTCATCTTCGGCCCCGCGGCCGGTGGACTGGTCGGGCTGGCCGGGATGCTCGGCGATCGGCGGGGTCCGATCGAGCGGTTCACCGTCTACGCGTCCTCGCGCGCCGTGGGTGGTGTGGCCGGTGGCGCGGCCGCGCTCGCCGTGGAGAACGCGATCGGCCGCACAACGCTGATGGATGTGCTGGTTGCGACCCTGTTCGCGGGCCTCGCGTACGTCAGCGTCGACCTGCTGTCGACGATGGTGGTCGGCCATCTGCGCGGGATCATGTCGCCGCGCGAGGTCTGGGCCCGGCTGCGGGCCGCCGAGACGCTGACAATGGCGCTCTACACGCCGCTGACGGCGCTCTATGCGTTCTCGTACGGCATCGCGGGCGCGTGGGTGCTCGCGTTCATCGCGATTCCGCTGCTGGCGGCGCACCTCAGCTACAGCCTGTACGCGAAGCAGAGCCAGCTGATCGACCAGCTGACGACGACCAACGCGCGCCTCGAGGACGTCAACCAGCACCTGCGGCGGGTGAATCTCAGCTTCGCGGCCGCGATGGTGCGCGCCCTGGACGCGCGGGACGCTTGGACGGCAGGCCACTCGGCCGCCGTGGCGGTCTACTCGCGCGACATCGCCCGCCAGATGGCCATGTCGGAGCGGGACATCGAGATGGTGCACCTGACCGGCCTGGTGCACGACATCGGGAAGATCGGCGTGCGGGCGGAGGTGCTTCAGAAGACCTCGGCGCTGAACGACGACGAGTGGGCGGAGATGCGCCGCCACTCGGAGATCGGAGCGAACATCCTGATCGAGGTCGAGGGCTACGACGAGGTGGCCAGGATCGTGCGCTCGCACCACGAGCGGTTCGACGGCGCCGGGTACCCGGACGGGCTTGCCCGAGACGAGATCCCCCTGCTTGCGCGCATCATCGCTGTGGCCGACGCGTACAACGCGATGACCTCGACGCGGCCCTACCGCAACGCGATGGCCCCGGAAGTGGCCATCCAGCAGCTGTTGAACGGCCGCGGGAGCCAGTTCCAGGCGGAGCTGGTCGATGCCTTCGTGGCCGTGCTGGAGCGCGAGTCCGACTCCTACCGGCTCGGCCTGCTGGCCGACTTCTCGCTGGAGTCGATGCAGCACCCCGAGCTGAGCCCGCCGCCCGCGCTGCGCGCCGCCGTCGCGTAGAACTGCTCAAGGGCGCCGCGCGGCTGCCCGATACACACTCGCAGTGAACGACCCCGTTCTCATGCGCGTGATCGCCGACGCTGCGCGTGCGCTGGCCGCTCCAGGAGCCGACGAGCGCACGCTCGTCGAGGTGCTCGTGGACGTGCGGGCGCAGACCGGTGCCGAGGCCTCGTTCGACGAGGAGCAGCGGCTGGTGATGCGCTGGCCGGACGGCGGCGGCCCCGAGCGCGACGACTTCGAGCTTGCGCTGGGCAATCTGATGGCCCTGGCGCGTGAGGCGCTCGTCCGCCAGTCGGACGGCATTCTGGATCCGCAGGCGTTCCTGACGGAGCTGGAGCGCTGCGCCTCCGCCGCGCGATGGCGCGACCGGCGGCTGGCGATCTGCGTGTTCGATGTTGAGGGATTGCTGCTGGGCCCGGGCATCGACGAGTCTCGCCTGGTCGACCTGGTCGGTTCGGCGGCGCGACGCGCGGTGCGCCAGGGCGACGTGGTCGGGCATCTCGGAGCCGGGCGCTTCGCGCTGCTGTTCCCGCGCGCGGGGACGTTCGAGGCGCGGGCGGCCTTCAAGCGGGTGAGGGACGCGGTCGTTCTGCTCGAGGTGGACGGCGACGGCCTGGCCTGCGGCGCAGCAGGCTTCGCAGAGCTGGACGAGGACGGGTCGGGCGATCTGCTGGCCGATGCCCTGGCGCGGCTGCAGGCCGCACGGGTGAAGCAGGCCTACACGGGCCCGATCGGCCCCGGTGCGCCCAGCACGCCGCTCGCCGGCTGACGTTCCGTTCGTGCCAGGAGCGTGAAGATCCGGTGTCGGACACTCCCCGGGGGTTGTGACCGTCGCGTTGCTCGCCTGTTGCAGCGCGCCGAGGCCTGGGGTGGTGTCACGTCGGAGGGTTTCCCGAGCCCCTTCCGTTTCAACTTGTCATAACCGGCATTATCGTGCGTGGGCGGAAAACGCCGGAATCGGGCCTCAGTGCTCGGCGGGGGCCGCGTCCGGCGCGGGCCCGCGCGGGATGCGCGCCTTCCACGGCAGCTGGCGCAGCATCAGCGCGATGCACAGGCCGCCGATCACGGCGGTGGTCAGCGTGACGGCAAACTGCATGCCGACGCTGAACGACAGCACGGCACTGCGCGAGGCGACGTTCGCGAACATGTAGACGAGCAGCGCCTGCTGGGGACCGACGCCGCCCGGCGTCAGCGGCATCAGCGTGGCGATGCTGCCCGCCGAGAGCGCGAGCGCCGCGTCGTCGATCCCGGCCGGGATATGGAACGCGTCGAGGAAGAAGTACATGGCCGCGACCCGGCAGCACCACCCCAGCGCCTGCAGCGACACCACCCGTCGCAGGTAGCGCCCGGGCGTGCGCAGGATCGCCAGGCCATCCTTGACACGTTCCCAGAAACTGGAAAGCCGCCGCTCGATCGTCGTCACCGCCACGGCCAGCGCGATCAGCAGCGCGGCGAGCACGAACGCCAGCAGCCGGCCGTGCCCGGCGAAGAACGACCACTCGAAGGCCCCCAGCTTGCCCGAGCTGAGCGCGGGCGCGCCGGGGATCAGCCCCCTGCTGAGCGCCCACAGCAGCAGCAGCGGCCCGATCACCATGTCGAACAGCGTCTCGGCCAGCAGCGTGCTGACGATCGTCGCGTAGGGCGTCTTCGGCACGCTGCGGTGCACGAGGTACAGCTTCACCAGGTCGCCGCCCCGGGCCGGCACGACCGCGTTCACGCCGACGCCTGCGAGGTAGGCACCCGTGACGGTGCGCCAGCGGAACCGCTCGCTTGGGCGTGCAGCGATCAGGATGTTGCGCCAGGCGCTCGCCCGCAGGAGCAGGTTGAGGACGGTGAATGCCACCCCGAGCAGCAGCGCCTCCATCCCCACTCTGGAGAACTGGTCAACAAACGCTGAGGTGGCGTCCCAGAAGGTGTGCAGCGACCGCACACCTACAGTGTGCCACCGGCCGCGCCCGGCGCTACTCGCCCGAGGTCACAGCAGGCAGCGGCGTCGGCACCGGGTCGGGCGCTGCAGCTGGCACGCGCCAGGGCGGCGCTCCCAGCAGCAGCCCGGCGCACGTTCCGCCGGCTGCCACGTTGACGGCCGTGATCACGAGCTGCGCGCCGAGCCCGTAGGAGATCGCGGCCGCGGGTGACGCCACGCCGCTCAGCACGACGACCAGCAGCGCCTGCTGCGTGCCCACGCCGGCGGGCGTCAGCGGCATCATCGTCGCAAGGCTCCCGGCCAGCACCGCGAGCGCCGCCTGCCCAGGCCCGGCATTGATGTGGAAGGCGTGCAGGAAGCAGTACACCGAGCCGACCCTGGCCGCCCAGGCGGCCGCCTGCGGTGCTGCGACGCCTCGCAGGTAGGCCCGCGGGCTGCGCAGGATCGTCAGGCCCTGCTGGAGCTCGGCCAGCACGGCTCGCGCACGCCGCCTGGCGCGCCCGGCGGCCATGCTCGCAGCGAGCGCCGCCGCGGCGGCGAGGGCACACACCGCTGCCGTCCCGCCAGGCGGCCGGACGCCTGCCAGCCCGTGCGGCAGCGCGCCGGACGACACCGCCCACGCAGCCAGCCAGATGCCGACGGCCGCGTCCAGCACCGACTCGACGAGCAGCGTGGAGGCCACCGTGACACCGCAGCACCCGGGAGCGGCCCGACGGGAGATCAGCACCACGCGCGCGAGGTCGCCTCCCCTCGCCGGAACCACCGCGTTCACGCCGGCGCCGGCCACGTAGGCCGCCGTCACGGCCCCGCCGCGCATGTGATGGTGCGGCAGGGCGGCGGCCAGCGCTGCCCGCCATGCGGTGGCCCGCAGCAGCTGGTTCCCGAGGTGCAGGGCGATGCCCAGCACCAGCAGCGTGACACTGACGTGCGACAGCCGCGAGGCGAACGTCTCGATCGCGGCCTGGATCGCGTTCACTCGCGTCCGGGCAGGAAGTCCTTGAGCGCCGGGTTGCGGTTCTCGAGCTCGCGCAGTGCGCGGGTCTCGATCTGCCGGACGCGCTCGCGTGTGACACCGATCTCAGCGCCGACCTGCTCGAGCGTAGCCGGCTCGCGGTTCCCGAGGCCGAACCGCGCCTCCAGCACGTGGCGGGTGCGCTCGTTCAGCCCCTCGAGCGCCTCCTGCAGCTCCTTGGTGCGCTCGTTGCCGGCCACCTCGTCGTCAGGGCGCTGCGAGTTGACATCCTCGACCATGTCGGCGAAGAGCGACTCGCCGTCGCCGACCGGTGCCTCGAGCGACACGGGATCCTCGATCATCCGCTGCAGCTCGATCACGCGCTCGACGGGCAGCTCGAGCTCTGCGGCGAGCTCGGTCGCAAGCGGGTCGCGGCCCAGCTGCTGCGTGAGCTTGCGCCGTGCGCGGTGCAGCTTCTTGATCACGTCCAGCACGTGCAGCGGCAGGCGGATGGTGCGGCCCTGGTCGGCAATCGCGCGCGACATCGACTGCCGGATCCACCAGGTGGCGTACGTGGACAGCTTGTAGCCGCGCCGGTAGTCGAACTTCTCGACCGCCCGCATCAGCCCCAGGTTGCCCTCCTGGATCAGGTCGAGCAGCGGCACACCGGACGAGGAATAGGCCCGCGCCATGCTGATCACCAGGCGCAGGTTCGACTCCACGAGGCGCGCCTTGGCGGCCTCGTCGCCGAGATCCTTGCGGCGGGCGAGGTCCAGCTCCTCTTCGTGCGTGAGCAGCGCGCCGTCGCCGATCTGCCGGACGTAGGTATGCAGGAGGTCGATCGCGGGAGCGGAGCTCTCCGCCAGATCCAGCTCTTCGACCTCGGCCTCGGGCGAGTCGAGCTGCGCGTCCTGCGTTCCCTGCGTGTCGTCGGCTGGTTCTGTGCTCACGAGTCCAAGATCCTCCGTCAGGGGGACGCGGCTCCCGTCCCCGTGTACATGTGGGAATCGGCCGCGCGGCTCGGACTCTTGAGCGCAATTCGGGTGCAGTTGCGTTTCGTCGTGCTTGTGTTAGTACCGGCGGGGGATGCGGCGGCTCCCGCCCCTGCCGAAAACGGGTGCATGACGATCGAGATGCTGGGGCGTTTGCGGGGGGAGATCGATCCGGTGGACGCAGAACGTATAGGGCGCTGCTGCTCGCACGCCCGCATTCCGGAGATGCCGGCCGCGGCCGGCTATCGCTACCTGACCCTGGGCGGCGAGCTGCCGCCCATGTACCTGCGCCGGTTCCGCCTGGGCGACCGGGTCGCGGCCGTGACGCTCACCGCGCCGATCGAGGCGTCCTCGGGGCTCGACGCCGAGCGCGGAGCCCCCGGCATCGCCAGGGTGGAGCTGTCGGTCGGCCCGCGGGTGATCCCGTGGGACGAGATGACCGACCCGCAGCTCGGGCCGGGTGATTCGGCGCTGCTTGCACGGGCCGCGCTGCAGGCCGTGATCGACCTCGACCTGGTCGAGATCGACGACTGCCCGGTCTGCTCCTGAGACCGGGCCCGCGGTCTAGGCGATGCGGCCCTCGGGGCCGACCGCGACGCCCTGGCTCTCCAACCGCTGGCGGATCAGGAACTGGAAGGTCGACCATGCACCGCGGCGGGCGTCGAACATCCGGTAGACCTGCCACTCGGTGAGCATCGAGGGGTCGGCGCGGCGGGCCTGCGCCCAGTCCGCGAACTTGGGCAGCCGTCCCGCCCGCACCGCCAGCGCCGCGCCCTGGTCGATCGCCCGCTCCAGCCGCTCCTCCCCCACCGGGACGTCGAACCCCGCCTCCTTCAGCGCGTTGTTCAGCGACCCGAAGGTGTGCCAGTAGAGCGACTTCGACGGCATCGATCCCTTTCGTGCCTCGATGTCCTTGGCGGTCGGCACGCGGCCGAGCTCGTCGCCCAGGTCGCGCAGCAGGCGCAGCAGCTCCTCCCTGGTGGCGAACCGGCGCGGCACCAGTCCGGCGAGGCGCTTCGCGCGGTTCCACGACTTGAAGTGCTCGATCACCGTCTGCGGGTGCACGGTCGTCTCCGGGTCGGCCTCGAACTCCCGCATCGTCGGCGAGCGGCCCAGCCGCTTCGCGCAGGCATTCAGCTCCGCGAGGATGTGCTCGTCGGAGTAGCGCTTGCGCATCCCGGCCTGGAAGGCTTCGAGCTGCGAGCGGTCGATTCCCTCGATCGCGCGGTACACGGTCTTTCGGCGCATGTGCCCCTATTCTCCGTGGAGATTGCCGGCTCCGCCATAGCCCGGTGCCCCTCGCATCGGGCTTGTTCGCGGAGCAACGACAATAGCAAACCCTGAGCGCTCTGGCACGGCGACGAAGGATCTTGCCAAGTCGGCAACATGCTCCAACCGTGAGCGCGCGAACCGCCGCGGCGCCCACCCGCTAGAATGCCGTCAGCCATGACGACGCATCCATCCCCCACCTCCGGGCACGACGCCGTTCACAGCATGCGGCAGCGCGCCTGGCAGGAGTACCTCGAGGCCACACGCGACAGCGAACGCTACGTGGACGAGGAGCAGGAGGCATGGGAGCGTCTGCAGGAGCGGCTCGAGGACATCGAGGCCGACCTGTTGGTGGCACACAGCGACCGCTGACGTGATGTTCCGGGCGAAAGTCGGGATGGCGCGGGCGGTGGCCTCCCTGTCGCGCGCGAGCGGGCGCGGCGGCGGCACCACCCTCCCGGGCCGGATGCTCCTCGCCGTGCAGCCGGATGCGATCGGGCGGCTGGCCGCGGGCCTGCGCCAGGGGTCGGCCGTGATCTCGGCGACCAACGGCAAGACCACCACTGCCAAGATGACGGCCGCCATCCTCTCCCCTCCCCTGCATCTGACCCGAAACACGGCGGGCGCCAACCTTGCGTCCGGCATCGCCTCCGCGCTCGTGCGCGACCACGATGCCGATCTGGGCGTGTTCGAGGTGGACGAGGCGGCGCTGGACGGAGTGGTCGGCGGGCTCGAGCCGCGGCTGGTGGTGCTCGGCAACCTGTTCCGCGACCAGCTCGACCGCTACGGCGAGCTGGAGCTGATCGCTGCGCGCTGGCGGGCCATGTGCGAGCGGCTGCCGGCCGGCGCCGGCCTGGTCAGCAACGCCGACGACCCGCTGGTCGCGTCGATCGGCCGCGACCGGGCGGGCCACACCTGGTTCGGGCTGGACGACCCGGCGGCGGCGTTGCCGGAGATGCAGCACGCATCGGACTCGAAGTGGTGCGTGCGCTGCGGGGCCCGGTATGCCTACCGGTCGATCTACCTGGGGCATCTCGGAGACTGGGCATGCCCGTCGTGCGGCGACGCGCGGCCGGCGCTCGACGTCGCCGCCCGCGACATCGCATCCGATGGGCTCGACGCCGTTCGCTTCCGGCTCTGCACGCCGCAGGGTGACGCCACCGTGCGGCTGCCGCTGCCGGGTGTCTACAACGTCTACAACGCCCTCGCCGCCGCCGCGCTCGCGTTGAGAGCCGGGGCGGAGCTCGACCAGGTCCGCGCGGGTCTTGAGCGGTTCTCCGCGGCGTTCGGCCGGTTCGAGCGCGTGCAGCTGGGCGCCGTCGACGCGGTGCTGCTGCTCGTCAAGAATCCGGCCGGTGCCAACGAGGTGATCCGGACGCTGGCCGGGGACGGTCATCCAAAGACGCTGCTCGTCGCCCTCAACGACCGCATTGCCGACGGCCGCGACGTGTCCTGGATCTGGGACGTCGACTTCGAGCTGCTCGCCGCCCAGGCCGGGCGGGTGGTCTGCACGGGCACCCGGGCGGCCGAGATGGGCATGCGGCTGAAGTACGCGGACGTTCCCGAGCAGCGGATCGAGGTCGAGCCTGACATGGCCACGGCGGTCGACCGGGTCTCGGCTGCGGCGTCCGGCACCGCGTACCTGCTCGCCACCTACACCGCCATGCTCGACCTGCGCGGGCTGCTCGAGCAGCGGGGGCTTGTGCGCCCGTACTGGGAGGAGGCGGCATGAGCGGCCTGCGCGTCGCCCACCTGTACCCCGAGCACCTGAACATCTACGCCGACCGCGGCAACATCGCCGTGCTCGAACACCGCTGCCGGTGGCGCGGCATCCCCTTCGAGGTCGTCGGCGTCGGCATCGGCGAGGCGCTGCCTGACGCGGATCTCTACTACATCGGCGGCGGTCAGGACCGCGACCAGCTGCTGGTGGCCGGCGACATCGCGCGGCACGCTGCCCCGCTCGCGGAGCAGGTCGCCGGCGGATCGGCCGTGCTTGCCGTCTGCGGGGGCTACCAGCTGCTCGGGCACTACTACCGCGGCTACCAGGGGGACGAGATGCGCGGCATCGGCCTGGTCGACCTGGTCACCGAGGCCGGGAGCACCCGCATGATCGGCAACATCGTGCTCGAGTGCTCGCTCGACGGCGGCGCGCCCCGGCGGCTGGTCGGGTTCGAGAACCACGCCGGCCGCACGACGCTGGGAGAGGGCGTCGAGCCGCTCGGACGTGTGGTCTCGGGGAACGGCAACAACGGCGTCGACGGCGGCGAGGGTGTGCGGGCCGGCTCGGTTGTCGGCACCTACGTCCACGGCCCGCTGCTGCCGAAGAACGCCTGGCTCGCCGACTGGCTGATCGCCCGCGCCCGTCGCGGCGTCAGCGAGCCGCTCGCGCCGCTCGACGACCGCCTCGAGGATGAGGCGCAGCGCGTTGCCGCCCGGATCGCGGCCCGCTGAAGCGATCGGGGGAGCGACCGTGGGGTCGGCCGCTCCCCCATGCCGCGGACGGGCTCCCGGGAGGGAGTGGGAGCCGTCCGCGTGATCTCAGCCGGCGATCCGGCCGCTGACGCGACGGAGCAGCCGGCTCCGCCGCGCGGCGCGCCGGGCACGGCGCCGCTCCGCGGCCAGGCGGGTGAACAGCTCCTGCTCGGTCTCGCGGCGCGGATGGCCGTGGGTGTGGATGACGCGGATGGGAATCATCAGGATTTCTCCTCATTGTCTATCAACATTATATGGATCACAGGGTAGGGCCATCGCCGCCTTGCCGTCAAACCGCTTAATGCGACGTGAACACGAGGCGGGTCAGCGGACCCAGAGCTGGCCCAGGTGCACGAACGGGTCTCCCGGCATCCACCGCTCGAGGAAGCGGTGGATCGGCGGGCGCACGTCGATGCTGGGCAGCTCCGACAGCGAGACGAGCCGGTGCCCCCTGATGGCGGCGTCGTCGGAGGCGATGCCTGCGAACTGATCGTCCGGCACGACGCCTGCGAACACCAGGTGCACGACGTGCTTGCGCGGCCACTGGTCGGCCGGCGAGATCGACTCGGCGATGGCGATCGGGCCCTCGAGCGTCACCGACCGCAGCGAGCACTCCTCGTCCAGCTCGCGAAGCAGGGCCTCGTGCAGCGACTCGCCCTCCTCCACGCCGCCTCCCGGCAGCAGCCAGTACGAGCGGCCGAGCTTCGTGTGGTTACAGAGCAGCACCGAGTCGCCGCGCCGGATCAGCGCGGCCACCCGGATGCGCGGCTCGCTCACGCGCCGCCTGCCGAGGACGACCCGAAGCCCCGCTCCGCCCGCTCGGACTCCGGCAGCCGCTCGACCTCCTGCAGCTCGATCTCGGGAAGTGCGAGCACCACCAGCTGGGCGATGCGGTCGCCGACCTCCACGGTGAAGTCGTGCTCGGGATCCGTGTTCAGCAGCACCACCCGCAGCTCTCCGCGGTAGCCGGCGTCGATCAGACCGGGAGAGTTAACCACGGTGATGCCGTGCCGTGCCGCCAGGCCCGATCGAGGCTGGACAAACCCGGCGTGGCGAGGCGGGATGGCGACCGCGAGCCCCGTGCCCACCGTCCGCCGCTCGCCGGGCCGCAGCACGACTCGCTCGACGCTGGCAAGGTCGAGCCCCGCGTCATCGGCGTACGCCGCGGTGGGGACGCGCGCGTCGGGATGCAGCCGCTGGAACGCGACTGCGACGCTCACCGACCGTCCGCGCGGTAGCGCTCGTACCGGCTGACAAGGCGCTGGGGCAGCCGGGCGGTGACCAGCACGCCCTCAGCTGCGTCCTCCCGTTCGCTGATCGGTGCGCCGGACTCATAGAGCGCCGAGAGCGTCGCCCCGCTGTCGTGAGGCAGCAGCAGCCGCACGTCCACGAAGCGGTCGGCGAAGAACTCGGCCACGCGCTGCTTGAGCAGGTCCAGGCCCTCGCCCGTCCGCGCCGAGACCAGCACGGCGTCCGGGTGCCGGTTCGCGAGGCGCCGGCGCGTGCCGGGATCGATCACGTCGATCTTGTTCAGGACGAGCAGCTGCGGGATCTCCTCGGCGTCGATCTCGTCGAGCACCGCCCGCACGCTGGCGAGCTGCGCCGAGAGCTCCTCCTCGTCGGCCGAGGCATCGGCCACCAGCAGGACGAGGTCGCCGGCGAGCGTCTCCTCGAGGGTGGCGGCGAAGGCCTCGACCAGCTGGTGGGGCAGCTTGCGAATGAACCCGACCGTGTCGGTGACGAGGTATGAGCGTCCTGCTTCGTGGAACGCCCGGGTGGTCGGATCGAGCGTCTCGAACAGCCGATCGTTGACACTGACGTGGCTGCCCGTGAGGGCGTTCAGGAGCGTCGACTTGCCGACGTTGGTGTAGCCCGCGAGCGACACGGTCGGCGTCTCGTTGCGCGACCGCTCGCGGCGCATGACGTCACGGCGCGCGGCGACGTCGCGGAGGCGGCCGCGGAGCAGCGAGATGCGCCGCCGCGCCATCCGCCGGTCGGACTCGAGCTGCGACTCACCCGGGCCGCGTGTGCCGATGCCGCCGCCGAGGCGTTCGAGGTGCTTCCACATGCCGCGCATGCGCGGCAGGTTGTACTCCAGCTGAGCGAGCTCCACCTGGAGCTTGCCCTCCGCACTTCTGGCGTGCTGGGCGAAGATGTCCAGGATCAGCTGCGTTCGATCC
>DATAHR010000205.1:0-4282 GCA_036263035.1 Gaiellales bacterium
CTTGCCGTCATCGTCGTACAGCGGCGCATCGGAGTCGACGTGCAGCACCGGCGGCATGGAGCCGTCCTCCAGCGAGAGCAGCTTCGGGTCGACGTCGATCTCGCCCTCCTGCAGATACCAGTAGGTCCACATGTTCTTGTCCTCGTGCACCTCGCCGTCGGGCGTGCGCACGTCGAGGCGGTTGGGGAGGCCGAGCATGGTCCAGATCTCCTCGATCCATGGCCCGACGCCGACGATCACCTGCTCGGGCTGGATGTCGCCCTGGTCGGTGTGCACCGTGGTGACCGCGCCCTCGTTGTCCATCTCGAAACCGGTCACCCGAATGCCGTCCACGATCCGCGCGCCGGCCTGCTTCGCCTTGGCGGCGAGGCCGTGCAGCGATGCCATGTTGTTGGCGAACCCGCCCTTGTGCTCGTGCAGGCAGACGTGCACGCCCTGTGCGCGCCAGTCAGGGAAGAGGCGCAGCATGTAGTCGCGCACCTCCTGCTCGCCGACGATCAGCTCCGAGGGGTAGCCGATGTTCTGCTGGCGCTGATACACCTCGGTGAGGTCGCCCACCTGCCGCTCGGCGCCGAGCGCCATGTAGCCCACCGGGTGGTAGCTGAAGGCCTCGGGATCCTGCTCCCACACCTCGACGTTCGCGGCCATCAGCTCGCTCATCGCCGGCTGGTAGTAGTTGTTGCGCACGACACCGCACGCGATTCCGGACGCACCGGCACCGACGCCGGTCTTGTCGATCACCAGGACGTCAGGCTCCTCGCCCGCGGCGCGCTGCTCCTTGGCCAGATGCCAGGCGCTGGAGAGGCCGTGGATGCCGGCTCCGATGACGAGGTACTTCACCGACGAGGGCAGCGAGGACATGGCGATCGCTCCTTCCATTGCCATTACGGCAATAGCGTTTCTCTACTGGACCTGCTGATTGTAGCCGAGGCTTCGCGAGAGCGCATCCGCCCGCTCGAGCAGCAGCGGCAGGGCGGCCTCGCGCTTCTTGCGGCCGAACCTGCTGGCCGGGCCCTGCACGCCCAGGATGGCGGCGAGGTGTCCGTTGGCGCCGTACACGGGCGCCGCGATCGCGTTCAGGTCGATCTCGCGCTCCTTGACCGCCTGCGCCCACCCCTGCTCGCGCACCTGATCGATCTCGTTGCGCAGCGCCTTGCCGGTGAGCGTTCGCTCGGTGAAGCGCTCCAGGTCGCCCTCCGGCAGCGGCGCAGGCCCGAACGCCAGCATCACCTTGCCGGTCGCGGTGGCGTGCGCAACGCTCGGGCGACCCACGCGCGCGACGCTCGCGACCGACTGGCGGCTGGGCACGAAGTCGACGGTGACCGCCTCGCGCTCGCCTGCGATCGAGAGGGTCGCCGTCTCGCCGGTCGCCTCCTCGAGCACCGCCAGATGCGGCCGCGCCAGCGCACGCAGGTCGAGGCTCGACATCATGTGGTTCGCCAGACGGATCAGATGCGGGCCGAGCCGGTAGCGGCCCGTCTCCGGCAGGTGCTCGACGTAGCCGCCCGCGACCAGCGTGGACAGCAGGCGCGAGACGGTGCTGGCGTTGATGCCGGTGCGGCGGGCGATCTCGTTGGTGCCGGCCTCGCCGGGGACCTCGAGAAAGGCGTCGAGCACGCGCAGCGCCCGCTCGACGGCTTCGAGGCGCCGCTCGGCCGGTCGTCCGGTGGGTGGCATGGGCCTATCTTGTCAGGTTCGAGGGCCTACGGTCCCTCGCCTGCGACCCAGAGCAGGCAGCTCGACCGCTTGCGGATCCGCTTGACGACCCGCCGGAAGAACCGCGGCCGCAGGCGCGACGGGTCCGGCCCGAGCACCAGCAGCGCCGCCTCGCGCTCGCCCGCCAACTCGATCAGCGCCTCGACCGGCCTCGGGCTGCGCACCCGCAGGTGCTCGACCTCGAGCCCGAGCGCAGCCGTCTGCTCGACCAGCTTGCGGATGGCCGCCCGGTCCTCGTCCTCCTCGAGCTCGGCCCGGCGGGTAGCGAGCGACTGCGGCCAGAACGGCATCTCGACCGCATCGACGACGATCAGCTTGACCCCGCCCTCCATTGCGGCCTGGATCGCCACCCGGGCGGAATCGGGGTCGAAAGGCACTGCCAGCGTTGCCAGCATCACCGGGCGATAGTGCGACCCGCCGTCCGTCGGCGCGACCGGCGGTGGCACCTGCGAGCGTTGTCGTAGCAGCGGGCTCACTCCGGCCGCAGCTCCCAGCTTCGGGTCAGCTTGCCTACGGCAGCACGGTGGCGCCGGTGGACGATCGGCTTGACGTAGAGGAACCAGCCTCCCAGCGTGACCGCGAGGCCAGCGAGGATCGGAATCACCTGCAGCGTCCGGGCCACGGCCAGAACGATCAGCGCCATGACGCCGACGATGATCCAGCTGATCACCCGGTAGCGCCGGTCGAGCGCGCGGATGGCGTCGTAGTCCGCCTTCGGGATCTGGCCCGTGTCATATGACCGTCCGCACGACGGGCACGTCCACCGCTCGCCGAACTGCGCGCGCCCCTCGGTTCCGCAGTCACAGCGCAGGGTGATCGAGGGGGAACCCATAGCGTGCATCTTCCACCATCGGGCCCTGCGGAATCAAGGATCCGTGGGTGTGCGAACCCACCTATGCATCGTCCGGGAGATGGAGGATGATCCGCTTGACCGCTCGGGAGGATTCCGGTTTTGTTGCGGCCAACCGCTTCTTAACGCTCTCGGAGGTGTCTATGGCTACGGCAGTCGTCGAGGAACGAGAGCTCCTCAAGACGATCAGCTGGTTCGACGGATTCGTGGTGGCCCTCGCGAATCCGAGCTTCCTCATCACCGGACTCGGTGGCTCGGCGCTGTCGCTGGGCGGATGGGGCGCCGTTATTCTCTGGACCGTCTCGGTCGTCATCGGCGCGCTCCACAACTACGTCTACTCCGAGACGGCCGCGATGTTCCCCAAGCTCTCGGGCGGCATCGCCATTTACGCTCACGAGGCGTGGAAGAAGTACTTCTCGTTCGTGGGCCCTGTGGCCGCGTTCGGCTACTGGATCGGCTGGTCGGTGGTGCTGTCGGCCACCGGCGTGATCGTCGGGTTCCTCGTCCAGGCGCAGTTCTATCCCAGCTCTGCGTCGGCGAGCAGCTCATGGAACCACAGCGGCACGATCCTTGGGATCCCGTGGTACTTCTCGTTCCCGATCGCCCTCACGATCGTGATCATCGTGGTGATCTGGGCGTTCAACGTCGCCGGCATGCGGCCCGCTGTGTGGGTCGGCTACGTAACCGGCGCGCTGCTGCTGATCCCGCTGGCCGTCCTGATGTTCCTGCCCTACTTCACCGGTGACTGGCACAGCAGCAACCTGCACAACAACATCGCGACGAACGCCCACGCGCTCGGAGTCAGCAGCGGCACGCTGGTGATCGTCTGGCTCTATGCGATGTGCTGGTCGTCGTACGGAATGGAGTGCTGTGCCACATTCGCTCCCGAATACCACGACACCGTCAGGGACACGCCGAAGGCTCTGCGGATGGCGGCCATCTTCGGCGTGATCGTGTACAGCCTCCTGCCGCTCGGCGCCATGGGCACCTTCGGCGATCAGAACCTGGTCTATTCGGCCACCGAGAACAACACCGTGTCGTTCTACGCGACCGCGTTCCACGACATCCTCGGCGGCGGCACGGGAATCGCCATCATCCTGCTCTGCGCCGGCATCGTGCTCGCGATGAACACCGCCACAGCAGACGGTTCGCGGGCCCTGTACGGCATCTCGCAGGACGGCATGACGATCAAGTGGCTGGGGAAACTGAACGGCAGGCACGTGCCGGCGAACGCCATGACGCTGGACGCGGTGCTGAACATCCTGCTGCTCCTGACCTTCGCGTCCGACGCCTCCGGTTCCTTGAAGATCTTGATCTTCTCGAACCTGGGCTACGTGCTTTGTCACGTGTTCGCCATGTCGGGCGTCGTGCTGCTGCGGCGTGACCGGCCGAATTGGCCGCGCCCGCTGCGGCTCAGCCAGCTCTGGATTGCCATCGCGGCCGTGCTTGCCGCGTTCGATCTGGTGCTCCTCGTCTGGGGTGGGTGGAACTCCGGCCTGGCCTGGGGGGACACGAGCAAGAAGACCCTGGTCGAGGGCATCGCCGTGCTGCTGATCGCGGCCGTGCTCTACATCTACCGCGTGGTCGTGCAGGAGAAGAAGCCGCTGCTGCTGCGGCTACCTGCGGCCGCCACGCCCGAGGAAGAGGCGCGGCTCGAGTCCGACTTACCGTCCTCGGTCTAACCCCGACAACGAAAAGGGGGGCGGCCCCGGCCGG
>DATAHR010000206.1:0-7792 GCA_036263035.1 Gaiellales bacterium
CGAGGGGTACCAGCGTCCGATCGCGATGGCGGGCGGGCTGCCCGTCACCCTGCCGCGGCTGACCGACTCGATGGACGATCTGCTCGACCGCATCGACGGCCTCATGATCGCGGCCGGCCACGACATCGACCCGGCCCACTAATGGGCAGGAGCCGCACGCCCTGCACCACCAGGCGATCGACCGCGTCGGCGAGGGGCTCGTCGTCAGCGCCCGCACGCCCGACGGGGTCATCGAGGCGCTGGAGATGCCCGGACGGTTCGTGCTCGCCATGCAGTGCGAGCTGCATGAGCAACAACCAGCGCTGTGACGGAAAAGTGCCCGGCACTTTTCCGTCACCCTCCGGTCTGACCCCGCTCAGGGAGCGCCCGCCGGGCCGTGGCGGACGCTCCTGGAGCCGGAGTCTGCGCCCTTCTGCGGGGGGCGCAGCCCGAATCTACAACTTTTGACAGCGCTAGTGAAGGGGCGGTTCCCAACCCTCGAGCACCGGCGGCTGCCAGTTCTCGCCGACGGTCTTCGGATTCTCCACCCAGCTCCCGAGATCCGGCTGCGGGAACTTGCAGTGCTGCTCCTTCAGCTGGATGCCGTAGCTGTTGCCCGACTGCAGGTGCGTGATCAGCACCTTGCGGGCGATCTCGTTCTCCCGCCCAGCCGGCACATCGAAGTACAGCTTCAGGAACGAGTTCGAGTACCGGTCGAACACGGCCGGCAGACCGTCCTCCTCGAGCAGCTCGATGTCCTCCAGCCAGTTGATGTCCTCGCCCGGCGTGGCGGCGAGCAGGTCGACGTCCTCGACCAGGCTCATGTCCTCCTGGTAGGGGAACCGGTGCCCGGCCAGGTACTCGGCGTCGATGCCGACGGTGGTCTTGTCGGGTTCCTTCGTCATGCTCAGTCTCCAGCCGCGTGCAGCGGGGTGTCGTGGGCCTGCAGGACGTCCTCCTGGTGCTGCCGCTCGACGAGCTTGCGGATCTCGTTCAGCGTCCGCTCCTCGGTCACGCCGGGGATGTACTGCGTGCCGGCCAGCGGGACGCGCGCCATGGCGGCGGCCTCGGTGGTCAGCGCACAGAGATCCTCGGGCTCGAGGCTGTGGATGTTGGTCTTGCCGCACGCACGTGCCAGCATCTGCACCTCAAGGGTGAGCGTGTGCAGGAAGTTGTAGACCCGCTCGGCCGCCTCGTCGACGACCAGCCGCTTGCGCAGCTCCGGATCCTGCGTGGTCACGCCCACCGGGCAGCGGCCGGTGTGGCAGTGGTAGCACTGCCCGGCCGGCACGCCGATCGTCCCCTCGTAGTCGGTGACGCCCGGGATCTCCTTGTTGCAGTTGAGCGCCATCAGGGCGGAGTGCCCGATCGCGACTGCCTTGGCCCCAAGCGCGATGCACTTGGCCACGTCGCCGCCGTTGCGGATGCCGCCGGCCACCACCAGGTCGATCTCGTCGGCAAGGCCGACGTCCTCGAGCGCACGCCGCGCCTCCGGGATCGCCGCCATCAGCGGGATGCCGGTCTCCTCGGTGGCGATGTGCGGGCCGGCGCCGGTGCCACCCTCGGCACCGTCCAGGTAGATGACGTCGGGGCCGCACTTCGCCGCCATGCGAACGTCGTCGTAGACCCGTGATGCACCCAGCTTGAGCTGGATCGGGATCTGGTAGTTCGTCGCCTCGCGGATCTCCTGGATCTTCAGGGACAGGTCGTCCGGCCCCAGCCAGTCCGGATGCCGCGCGGGCGACCGCTGGTCGATGCCGGCCGGCAGGGAGCGCATCTCGGCCACCTGCTCGGTCACCTTCTGGCCCATGAGGTGGCCGCCCAGGCCGACCTTGCAGCCCTGGCCGATGAAGAACTCACAGGCGTCGGCCAGCATCAGGTGGTGGGGGTTGAACCCGTACCGGCTCTGGATGCACTGGTAGTACCACTTGGTCGACAGGTCACGCTCGGGCGGGATCATGCCGCCCTCGCCGGAGCAGGTTGCCGAGCCGGCCATCGAGGCGCCCTTCGCCAGCGCCATCTTCGCCTCGAGCGACAGGGCGCCGAAGCTCATCCCGGTGATGTACACGGGGATGTCCAGCTCGAGCGGCTTCTTCGCGAAGCGCGCGCCGATCACCGTCTTGGTCTCGCACTTCTCACGGTAGCCCTCGATCACGAACCGGGTCAGCGTCCCGGGCATGAACATCAGCTCATCCCAGTGCGGGATCGGCTTGAACATGGAGAAGCCGCGCATGCGGTAGCGGCCGAGCTCCGACTTCACGTGGATGTCGTTGATGACCTCGGGCGTGAAGATGCGGCTGTTGCCGAGCACGTTCCGCTGCGAGGAGGTCTTGTCGCTTGCCATGATTCCTCCCCTCTCCTAGAGAACGAGCTTGCGCTCGGACGGCTCGAGGTTGTCGTAGTTGTAGAGCTTCTTGCCGCACACGAACTTCTGGAACTCCGGCGGCGTGCCGAGCTCGTAGATGCGGAACTTCCGCTCGATGAACTCGGTGTCGTCCTCCGTCCACTCCCCGGGCACGCAGTCGATGCCGAGCGCTTTCACCTTGCCGGCCACGTAGATGGTGCCGTCGTACATCGAGTCGCCGAGGCCGGGGCCAGCGTCGCCGCAGATCACCTGGCGGCCGCGCTGCATCATGAATCCGGTCATGGAGCCGGCGCTGCCGAGCGTGATGATCGTCCCGCCCTTCTGGTCGATGCCCGAGCGGGCGCCGACGCGGCCCTTGACCACCAGGTCGCCGCCGCGGATGGCGGCGCCGGTCAGCGAGCCTGCGTTGCCTTCGATGACGACAACTCCGGACATCATGTTCTCGCAGGCCGACCAGCCGACGCGACCCGTGATGTGCACCTCCGGGCCGTCGATCAGACCGCAGCCGAAGTACCCGAGGCTCCCCTCGAAGGTGATCTTGCAGCGGGTCAGGATGCCGACACCGAGCGAATGCTTGGCCCCCGGGTTCTTGACCGTGACCTCCTTGATGCCGCGCTCGTAGAGCAGGTTGCGCAGCTCCAGGTTGATCTGCCGCGTGGTCAGGTTGGCCGCGTCGAACACCGCCGTCGTCCCGTCCACCTCGGACACGTTGGGGACGGTGTCGTCGGGCTCGACCAGCCCGCGGGCGTCGTAGGTGATCTTGCGCTCGCCTACCGCTTCCATACCAGCACCTCACCCTCGTAGGGGTCGTATGTGTCGATCTCGTGGTCGATGATCGCGCGGATCGCGATCTCCTCCGAGGCGAGCGCGACCAGGTCGTCCGACTCGTAGAGCACGAGCGGCTTTGCGGCCATCTCGTCCTTCGCGACGCCGAGCGCGTCGTCGGTCACGCAGATGTAGGTGAACACCCCGTCCAGATCCTCGAGGCTCTGGTGCATGGCGGCCTCGAGATCCATGCCCTCGGCCATCTTCTCGGCCAGGTAGACGGCGATCACCTCGGAGTCGCACTCCGACTGGAACCGGTGTCCGCTTCGCTCGAGCCGCCGGCGCCACTGGAAGTAGTTCGTCAGCTGGCCGTTGTGGACGACCGCGACGTCGGCGAAGGGGTAGGCCCAGTACGGATGGGCGCCGGAGATGTCGACGTCGGACTCGGTCGCCATGCGGACGTGCCCGATGGCGTGCGTGCCGCCGAACTCGTCGAGCTCATACTGCTTGCACACGGTCTCCGCGTCGCCGAGGTCCTTGACGATCTCGAGCGAGTGGCCGAGCGACAGCACCTCGGCGCCGGGCACGTCCTCGATGTAATCGGCCAGCTGCTTGAGGTCGCCGCCGTAGTCCATCTTGACGCGGAAGGCGTAGTCGGTCTCCTCCTCGACCTCCTGCACCCGCGCGCCCAGCTGGCGCAGACGCGACTCGACCTCGCCGCGGTTGCGCTCCAGCCGCTCCTCGAAGTCGAAGTCGCGCGGGTCGTTGGCGTCGGCCAGCTTGTAGCGCATCATGACACCGTCGGACGGCGGCCCGAACAGCGCGTAGCCGGTCGAATCCGGCCCGCGGTGCTTCATCGACTGAAGCATCCGGGTCATCTCGCGCCCGATGTCGTGGGCGCCGTCCCGGTAGATGATCCCTGCGATTCCACACATACGCGGAGAACCTTTCCGTGGTCTGAGGCCGGCGTCGCATCCCGCTTCGCCAGCGACGAATGGAGTCCGATAGTACTGCCGCCGCGGCCGGGTGGCCTATGGAGAAATCTCCACACTGAAGGCGCGTTTCCGTGGCCGCTTCGAGCGCCGGCCCGCCGCGGCGCGAGGCTGCGGCGGGCCGGTGATCACGGTGCTGCGATGGCGCTACGGCAGGACGTCCAGGTACTCCTTGACGTCCCACTCCGTCACCTCGGCGCAGTAGCGCTCCCACTCGTCGCGCTTGTAGTGGCGGAACACCTTGAACATCTCGTCCGGCAGCGCCGACTGGATGACGTCGTCCTCGTCCAGGGCGTCGAGCGCGTCCCCGAAGGTCATCGGGATGCGCTTGACCTCCTTGCCGCCGGCCATCGCCTCGTAGATGTTGCGCTCCTCCGGCTTGCCCGGATCCACCTTGCGCTTGATGCCGTCGTCCATGGCCTTGATCAGCGCGGCCAGCGAGAGGTACGGGTTCACGGCCGAGTCGACCGACCGGTACTCGAAGCGGCCCGGCGCGGACACGCGCAGCGCCGTGGTGCGGTTCTGGAAGCCCCAGTCGGCGAACACCGGCGCCCAGAACCCGGTGTCCCAGAGCCGGCGGTACGAGTTGACCGTCGAGGCGGTCACCGCCGTCAGCGCGGAGAGGTGCTCGAGCACGCCGCCGATCGCATACAGGCCGGTCTGGCTGGGCAGCCGCTGGTCGTCGCCCTCGGGCATGAAGACGTTCTCATCGCCCTTCCAGAGCGAGATGTTGTGGTGGCACCCGTTGGCCGACACGCCCATGAACGGCTTGGGCATGAAGCACGGGAACACGTTCAGCTCGCGGCCGACCTGCTTGCAGATCTGGCGGAACGTGCTCAGGTTGTCGGCCGTCTCCTCGGCGCGGCCGAAGTTGAAGTTCAGCTCGATCTGGCCGGGGGCGTCCTCGTGGTCGCCCTGGATCATGTCGAGGCCCATCGCCTGGCCGTACTCGATCACCTTGTGGATGATCGGCTGCAGCTCGGAGAACTGGTCGATGTGGTAGCAGTAGGGCTTGGTCACGCCCTCCACGTCGGGCGTGCCGTCCGGCCGCATCTTCAGCCACATCATCTCCGGCTCGGTGCCGGCGCGCAGGTGCAGCCCGGTGCGGGACTCGAACTCGGCCTGGATCCGCTTCAGGTTGCCGCGGCAGTCCGAGCTCAGGAACGAGCCGCCGTCCTTCTCGTCCTCGCGCCCGCGGAAGCAGGTGCACCAGACGCGGGCAACCTTCGGATCCCATGGCAGCGGCTGGAAGGTCTCCGGCTCCGGCACGCCGACCAGCTCCCAGGCCTCCGGCCCGTAACCGATGTACTCGCCGTGGCGGTCGGTGAACAGGTTCGCGGTCGACCCGTACACGAGCTGGAAGCCCTTCTGGGCCATGTTCTCCCAGTGCGGCGCCGGCACGCCCTTGCCCATGATCCGGCCTGTGACCGAGATGAACTGGTAGTAGATGTAGGTGATGCCCTCGGCGTCGATGCGCCTTCGCACCTCCGCGATCTTCTCGTCCCGCCCGTCGGCGCTGACGAACCCTTCAAGATCGGTCGCCACGTACTTCCTCCTTGTCTGCGCGCATGGCTCTGCACATACGGCGTGGTCGCGAAGCCGCAAGGCTACGCGTGCATACGGGCGGCGACAATATCGGATCCGACACATCCTCCGCCGGGTGGTGCGC
Organism: Gaiellales bacterium; assembly: GCA_036263035.1. GTDB lineage: Bacteria > Actinomycetota > Thermoleophilia > Gaiellales > JAICJC01 > JAICYJ01. Next base: position 5,771 of record DATAHR010000206.1, read on the forward strand.
ATGCCGCGACACCCGGGGCGGCCGGGCTCAGCGCACGCCGTAGCGGGCGAACTGCTCGCGCGCCTGGGGGAACACGGTCGAGAAGGCGGCGATCAGATCACGGTTGGTCGCGATCCGGTAGGCGTTGCGGGCGGCGTAGCGCCGAAGCGCGCACTCGATCCTGCCGGTGCTCCCAAGCGACTGCAGCGCCTGCACGCCCTGGCCGTAGACGCCGGCGAAGTACTCCTTCTCACGGCGGTCCCAGAACGTCATCGGCTCACCGAGGCGACCGCCCACGTCCGACGGGACGGGAACGTTCGCGAACACGGGCATGTCGTCGCTGGTCTCGGCACCCGCCCAGCTGGCAAGGCCCTCATCGAGCCAGGGGTCGCGGGCCTGGTTGTTGCCGACCAGCGAGTAGAACCACTGGTGCGCGACCTCGTGGGCGGTGAGCAGATGGTTGCGGTCGGGGCCCTGGAAGATCATGTTGGGATACTCGATGCCCTCCTCGACCAGGTCCGGGCCGTAGGCGACGGTCAGCGTCCGCCAGGGATATGGGCCGTACCGCCGCGACAGGTGCTCGAGCGCGAACTGCGCCTCGTCGGCTGCTCCCTGCGCGTCGACCGGCACGCCGGGGCTGATGGCCACCGTCAGATCGACCGGGGCGGGGGCGTGGACGACGCGGCGGACGTAGGAGAAGTCGCCGGTGGCAACGGCGAAGTCCCGCACCGCCCCGGCCTTCCAGTGGTGCGGGCCCACCTGCACGCCGGTGGCGACGACGCCGAGGCCCGCCGGCGCATCGATCGTCACGTCGAAGTCCGCCGCCGGTGACGTCGAGGCCTCGGACGGGATCCGCGTGGGCGGGTCGAGCGCCCAGCCCGAGCCGGGCACCCAGGGCAGGATCGGGAAGAACGAGCCGAGCCGGATGGATGTGCCGTGCTGCGAGATCCGGTCCTTCAGCCGCTGGGGCAGCGTGACTGTGAAGGGAACCGTCACGGTGGCCGTGCCGCCGGCCGCCACCGGCCGGGAGATGACGAGGGTGGTGGGGTTCGCCAGCTTCGCGGGCGCCGGCCGCCCGTTCACGTCCACCGCGCCGGTGGTGATGCCCCCGCCGCTCGACTTCGGCACCGGGCTGTTCGCCCACAGGCGAAAGACGATCGTGCGGGTGGGGATGTCCGGCGTGAAGGCGACGCGAACCGTGCCGGTGACCGCGTGCGCGGGCGGATCGATCTTCAGGTGCAGGGTGTAGCGGGGCCGGTGCGGATCGGGAGCCGGGTACGCAGCGGCAGGGCAGGGTGCAGGGGTCGGCAGATCGGCGGTCTGCGGGGCGGAGGAGCCGAACCCGCAGCCGGACGCGATGCCGGCGAGGGCAAGCAGCAGCGATGCGAGTGAGAGGCGCAGCACCACGATCTGATCGGCACAAGAGCGGTCGTTCAGTAGGACGCCGCGCTCAGCCGCCGGTTTGCACCGGGGTGTCGTCGCGGCTGCCCCACTCGTTCCACGAGCCGTCATAGAGGACGGGACGCGGCCCGCCGGCGAGCTCGATGGCGGTGGCCACGGCGGTCGCGGAGACGGCGCCGTTGCAGTAGGCGACCGCGCGCCGCGAGAGATCGACGCCGTAGCCCTCCAGCAGCGCGCGCAGGTCGGCGGCTGGGAGGAACCTGCCGTCGGCGGCGAGCAGCGAGCGGTACGGCACGTTGAGCGCGCCGGGGATGTGCCCGCCGCGGCGGGCATGGGACTCCTCGCCGGTGTACTCCGCCCGTTTCCGCGCGTCGAGCACCTGCGCGCCGGCCGCGAGCGCCGCCTCGAGCCCGGCGCGGTCGATCAGGCCGTCCTGCGCGGGCGGAACGGGATGCGGCGGCTGCGCCGGCCTCGGCCGCTCGATTCCGCCGTCCAGCGGCCGGCCGTCGTCCGTCCACGCGGCGAGCCCGCCGTCGAGGAGGTGGGCGGCGGCGTGGCCGTAGCTCCGGAGCACCCAGACGATGCGGCCGGCCAGGACGTTGAAGTACTCGTCGTAGGCGACGACCACCGTGTCGCCGCCGA
>DATAHR010000207.1:0-16068 GCA_036263035.1 Gaiellales bacterium
GGCGTCGTGATCCAGGGCTGGAACACCGACACGTTCTGCACGGCGGTCGGATACATCACCGGGAAGGTTGCGGGGCCGTTCACCGCGGCGAAGTCCGTGCGGTACGCGGCGGGGTCGACGTGCATGTCGGCGGGGAGCCCGCCGGGCGCGCCGGAGCTGGGCGCCGGGTGCGCAAGCTGGCCGTTGAAGCTCTTGCCGAGCACGACCACCAGGCCCTTGCTCGCATAGGCCGCATAGGTCGGCGTCATCGGGAATGACACGGCGTTGCCGAGGATGGCGACCACGTCCTTCGCGGCCGCCTTGTCGGCCGGCCGGTAGTACACGGCGCTCTGATTGAACGTGAACGTCGGCGCGGGCTGGGTGGACACGGTGACCGGGTAGCCCCACCCGCCGAGCGCCTTGCCACCGGCCGCCGCCGAGCCGGTCACCCCATTGCCGTTGACCACGGTCAGTGGCACGTGGGTCGGGTCGACCTGCGGCTTGAACTTCGGCTTGTGCGGCTTCCCGCTCGAGGGGAGCTGGGCGTTCGGCGAGCCGGTGCTCTCAGGATGCTCGAACAGGAAGACGGCCTGCCGCATGGCGTCCGGATTCGCCAGATCCACGTAGGAGTCGAGCGCGTCTCCCGCCGTGACCGCGGCCAGGCGCGACGTCACCACGCGGTTTCGGATCTCGTAGGCCGTGGTCGCCAGCGTGATCATCGTCCGGACGCTGGGGGCGCCGTTCGGGCCCGTCACCTGGACGTTGCTCGCCACGATGTCGGCCACGTGCCGGAACGTGTTCAGCTGGTCGAGGCCGATGCCGTGCAGCTGCGCCGAGGCCCGCTGCGAGAACGCATGCAGGAACACCTGCTGGCGGGCGTTCCGGTAGAAGTCCGAGTCGGTGTGCCGGTACCGCGAGAACGCCAGGCCGTTGGTGCCGTTCAGCAGCTGGTAGCCGGGCGGGACGTCGATCGCGGAGTACTGCTCGGTGCCGGGCGTGTTCTCGTGGTAATAGCGCTGGTCGACCGGCACGTAGACGCCATGGAACGCGTTGACCAGATCCTTGAAGCCCTTGAAGTCGACGGTGAGGAGATAGTTCGGCCTGACCCCCGTCGCCTGTTCGACCGTCTTCAGCGCGAGCTTGTAGCCGCCCTCCGAGTAGGCCGCGTTGATCTTGTCGACGTGGGCGGGCTGGCCCTTGTACTCGGGGATGGTGACGTGCAGGTCGCGCGGCAGCGACAGCAGCGAGATGTACTTGGTGCGGGGGTCGAGCCGCACCAGCATCAGCGTGTCCGATCGTGAGTCCTGCTTCGCCGCAGGGCCATCGCTCGCGCGGTAATCCGATCCGATCACAAGCGCGGTGACCGGCTGGCTCGAGGACGGCAGCGTCGGGTTGAGCGACGACCCGGCCGCGCGGACGTCTGCGCTCAGGTTCCCCACCTTGTCCACGAGGCCGTGCACCCACCACCCGACCACCAATGCCACGACCAGGACGACCGCCAGCAGCGAGCCGCCCGTCCACAGCACGATCCTGACCCAGCGTGGCCGCCGCCGCTTCAGGTTCCTGGTGTCGTAGATCGAGTAGGGGGGCCGCCGTGGCGGCCCACCGTCGGAGCCGCTGCTCGTAGAGGCTGGTTGTGGCGGAGTCTCGGTGGCCAAAGGGGTCCTGACGAACAGTGCCCGCTGGTCGCGGGCCGGGGGCAGTATAAACCGGGCTTTCGCCGCCCGGCCGCCGGTTCCCTACCGGGGATTGGCGCCGCGTGAGAGCCTGCGGGCGAACTCGACGAGGATGCGCCGGTACCGCCGCAGCGACGCGATGTCGACGAACTCCTCGGGCCCGTGGTGCCCTCCCCCCGCCGGTCCGAACTCGATCGCCGGGATGCCGCGCTCGAGAAAGAACACCGCATCCGAGGCGCCGTGTCTGCCCACCGCCGGCGCGTCTCCGCCCTCGAGCGACCGCACCGCCTCGCGCAGCAGACGCACGTGCGCCTCTCCCGGATCGAGCGTGGCCGGCGGCAGCTCGTAGATCGGCGCCACCTCGGCGCCCAGGGAGCGGAGCTGCCGCAGGATCTCGGCCGGATCCTGGTTCGGCAGGTAGCGGATGTCGACGTCCATGCGGCAGTGGTCGGGGACGATGTTGACCACGTCGCCACCGCGGATACGGCCGATGTTGATCGACGGCCGGTCGTACAGCTCCGAGCGGCCGGAGGCGAACGGCAGCTGATCGATCCGCCGGTAGAGGTCGATCGCCTTCAGCACGGCGTTCTCGCCCAGCCACGGGGTGGAGCCGTGGGCCGCGCGGCCGGCGACGTCGACACGGACCACCAGCACGCCCTTCGACTGCACTCCGATCTCGAGGTCCGTCGGCTCGCCGCAGACGACGAACTGGCCGGTGTGCCCCTCGGCGGCGAGGAACTTCGAAGACTTGGGCTGGGACGAGTCCTCCTCCGACTCCTCGTCCGGCACGATCAGCAGCTTCACCTTCACACCCGGGATCGTGTCGCGCGCGTTCGAGAGGTCGGCCAGCGCCGCCAGCATGCCGGCCAGCCCGCCCTTCATGTCGTACGCGCCGCGGCCGTAGAGCCGGCCGTCCACCTGCCACGGCGAGAACTGCTCGCGCCGGGCGGGCACGACGTCGACATGGGCGTTCCAGACCAGCGTCGCCGGGCCGTCGCCAACCGCCGCAACGATCGACGGCAGGCCGTTCACCTCGTACGTGCGATGGTCGATGCCCTGCCCCTCGAGCCAGCCCTTGAGGAATCCCATGGCGGCCATCACGCCCTCGGGATGGGAGCTGTCGTAGGAGATCAGCCGCTCGGCGAGGGCGAGTTCATCGGCAGGCACGGCAGGTGATTGTAGGCTGCGGCCCGCCGTGGACACCCCATCTCTCTGGCAGGAGCAGCACCCGGGCCGGCGGTTTCCGTCGGTGGACGGCGCGATCACGGCCGACGTCTGCGTCGTCGGCGCAGGCGTCACCGGCTGCGCGTGCGCCTGGCGCCTGCTCGAGCACGGCATCCGGCCGGTGATCGTCGATGCCCGCCGTACCGCCGCTGGCGCGAGCGGCCGAAACGGCGGGTTTGCGGTGTCTGACAGCTCGCTCGATCCGGTGGAGCTGACCGCCCGTCTGGGCGCGGCCCGTGCGGCCGAGCTGCTCGGCGCCGTCCGCCTCGAACTGGAGGCGATGATCGCGCTGGCCGGCGAGCTCGGCGTCGCGGACGCGGTCCAGCGAACCGGCAGCCTGTGGGTGACGACGGCGCAGGAAGCAAGGGAGATGGCAGCCGCAGCCGACATGCTGAGGCTGGCGGGGGTGCAGTGCGCGGCGGCCCCCGAGCTGATCCCCGAGCCGATGCGGGCGTCGCACCCCGCTGCGCTGCACGTGCCCGGCGATGCCTCGCTGCTTCCGGCACGTTGGGTGCGCACGCTGGCGGAGGCGGTCGCGGCGCGCGGCGGGCAGCTGTACGAGCGGTCTGCCGCGGTATCCGTGCGCCGCAGCACGGCCGGCTGGACGGTAACGGCAGGCACCGGCACGGTGACGGCCGATGCGGTCGTCGTCGCCTGTGACGGCCTGATCCCGAGGCTGCTGCCGGAGCTGGAGGGGATCGTCTACCCGGTCCGTGGGCAGGTGGCCGCCACCGCCCCGCTCGCACACCAGCCGCTGTCGATGCCGACGCACTCCCAGTACGGCTTCATGTACTACCGCCCGACGCCGGACGGGCGCGTGGTGATCGGCGGCGGCCGGCTCGAGCACCTCGAGGAGGAGTACACGGATGAGGAGCGGGTCACGCCGGGCGTGCAGGCGGAGATCGACCGGTTCATGGCCGGCCCGCTCGGGCTGGCAGGCGTCGAGGTAACGCACCGCTGGGCCGGCATCATGGGGTTCTCCGCAGACCTGCTGCCGCTAGCAGGCGAGCTGCCCGGGCGTCCGGGCGTGCACGTCGCCGGCGGCTACAGCGGGGTCGGCAACGTGCTCGGTCACCTCTGCGGCCGCCTGGTCGCCGAGCTGATCGCGACGGGGGGCCACCCGCTGGCCGGCATCCACCACCCCGACCGGTTCGACCCGTCGCGGCCGCCCGAGCAGCTGGAGAAGCAGCGCAGCCGGGAGCTCGCGCGCACGCTCGGTGCCGAGGGAGGGAAGACCGCGGGCGGCTCGGCCGTCATGTGAACGAGATCGTCCGAAGCGGGCCCTCCGTCGGGGGGAGGCCCGCTTCGGCGTTTCTCAGCTTCCTAGACGTCAGGGGCAGTCGCCGGGGGCTGTGGTCGTGAACCGTCGCATCACGGCGTCCTCGGTCGGGCCGATATTCCCGATATCGACCCTCCCTCGATCCTTGTGCTGCTCGGTTCACGACCACTCAGAACGCACGATGGCGTGGAACCAATCATCTAGCTGCGGCGGACGGGAACGAGCACGCCCTCCCGCTCGTACCAGGGGTACTTCGCCATCAGCAGCAGGGGCACGTAGGCGAGCGTCCTGCACTGGAACCCGAGCGCAACGCGTTGCATGTCATGGATCGTGCGCGGCAGCCGTCCGGTGGCGAGGATCGCGACCCAGGCGCCGATCGCGAGCATCACCGTGACCACGCCGAACAGGAGCGCCGTCAGGACCGCGGGGATCGACAGCGGCACGATCAGCAGCGTGCGCAGGCGGGACAGCCGCACGTCGTCGGGCACGGCGATCGCCAGCGGGTGCGCGCCGTCGCGCCACGGCCACGCCGGGGCGGAGCCGGTGGCGAGGGCGACGTAGGCCGCCGTGCGCGTCGCGTAGCGCAGCATGGCGGCGTGCAGGCGGCGGAACCGCCGCGGCTGGTGGCCGGTCACGAGGGCGGCCACCCAGGCCAGCGGGGTGGTCACCAGCGACAGGATCACGAGCAGCAGCCACAGAACGAGATGGGGCAGCGCGATCGGCAGCCGCAGCCCGCTTCGCAGGCGCGAGGCCTGCGGCTGGAACGGCAGCTCGAGTGCGACCGGGTAGACGATCGGCGGCGCCTCCTCGACCGCGGGCGGGAGCGGAGCGCCCGCCTCGATCTGCTCGAAGCTGGCGCCGCAGCGCGTGCAGAACCGCGCGCCCGGGAACCGCTCGAGCCCGCAGCGCGTGCAGTACCGGGCGGCGCGTGCGGGCGGCCCTGCCTGCACGGAAGCGCCTAGGAGGAGATGCGGACGAGCACCTCGGCGAACGCCGCCTCGCGCTCCGCGCGGTAGAGATCGCCGTCGCCGTCGCGCGCGCGCTCGAGATCGGCCTGCGCCCGCTCCAGCCGGGCGCGAGCCTCCGCGGCGTCGATCCGGTCGGCGGGCACCGCCTCGCCGACCAGCACCAGCGTCTCGTTCTTGCGCACCTCGACGAACCCGCCGTCGGTCGCGAACTGGTGCCGCCGCCCCTCCATGTCGGTGACGTGCAGCTCGCCCGGCTTCAGGCTCGAGACGAGCGGCGCGTGGTGGGCCATGATGCCGAGCTGGCCGGCGGTGCCGGGCACCACGACGATCTCGGCCTCGCCCTCGTACGCAGCGCCCTCGGGCGTGATCACGTCGACGCGCTGCGCGTCGTGGTCAGCCATCAGGCCCGCGCCTTCAGCTCTTCCGCACGCGCCAGCACGTCGTCGATGCTGCCGACCAGGTAGAACGCCTGCTCGGGGAGGTCGTCGTGCTTGCCGTCGAGCACCTCCTGGAACGACCGGATGGTGTCCTCCAGGCGGACGTACTTGCCGGGGGTGCCGGTGAACTGCTCCGCGACGAAGAACGGCTGCGACAGGAACCGCTCGATCTTGCGGGCGCGCTGCACGATCACCTTGTCCTCGTCGGAGAGCTCGTCCATGCCGAGGATGGCGATGATGTCCTGCAGGTCCTTGTAGCGCTGGAGCACCTGCTGCACCTGGGTGGCCACCTGGTAGTGCTGGTCGGAGACGCTCCCCGGCTGCAGGATCCGGGAGGTCGAATCGAGCGGGTCGACGGCCGGGTAGATGCCCTTCTCCGAGATCGACCGCGAGAGCACCGTGGTCGCGTCGAGGTGGGCGAACGAGGCGGCCGGCGCCGGATCGGTGAGGTCGTCGGCGGGGACGTAGATCGCCTGCACCGAGGTGATCGATCCCTTGGTGGTGGAGGTGATGCGCTCCTGCAGCTCGCCCATCTCGGTGGCGAGCGTCGGCTGGTAGCCCACGGCGCTCGGCATCCGGCCGAGCAGCGCCGACACCTCGGAGCCGGCCTGGACGAACCGGAAGATGTTGTCGATGAAGAGCAGCACGTCCTGGTTCTGGACATCGCGGAAGTACTCCGCCATGGTCAGGGCGCTCAGCCCGACGCGCAGGCGCGCTCCGGGAGGCTCGTTCATCTGGCCGTAAACCAGGGCGGTCTTCCCGATCACGCCCGACTCGGTCATCTCCAGCCACAGGTCGTTGCCCTCGCGCGTGCGCTCCCCCACGCCCGCGAACACGGACAGGCCGCCGTGCTCCTGGGCGATGTTGTTGATCAGCTCCTGGATCAGCACCGTCTTGCCCACGCCGGCGCCGCCGAACAGGCCGATCTTGCCGCCCTTGACGTACGGGGCGAGCAGGTCGATCACCTTGATGCCGGTCTCGAAGATCTCCACCGTAGGCAACAGGTCCTCGAACTGCGGCGGCTCACGGTGGATCTCCCAGCGCTCGCCGTCGGCGACGGCATCGCCGTGGTCGACCGGCTGGCCGAGCACGTTGAAGATCCGGCCCAGCGTCGCCTCGCCAACCGGCACCGTGATCTGCCGGCCCGTGTCGACGACGTCGAGGCCGCGGGCCAGGCCGTCGGTCGCATCCATCGCAATCGCGCGAACCCGGTCGTCTCCCAGGTGCTGCTGCACCTCGGCCACCAGCGTGGTCGCGCCGTCGTTCCCGTCGGCTCCTGGCACGCTGATCTCGAGCGCGTTGAAGATGGCGGGCAGATCGCCCTCGAAGGCGGCGTCGATGACGACGCCCTTGATCTCGACGATCTTGCCGACATTGTGGCCGTTGGCAGCTGACATGTAACTCCCTTGCTCGAGCGGGTGAGCGGCGGTTTTTGGCGCGTGGAGAGGGATTCTAGCAACCGGCCGACCGAGCCGGAGCCGAAGTTCGTGACACGTCGCCGCCGGCAGCCGGCCGGCCGGGCTAGCCGAGCCGCTGGTTGCGCCGCTGGTTGTGCCGCTGGCCCTGCTGGCCGAACGTCCGGCGGATCAGCATCTGCTCGCGCGCGATCAGCACGCGATCGGGCTCGCCGTTCGCGACGTAGATCACCTGCGGCCGCGGTCGGGGCTCGCCGCTCCCCAGGTGCGACGCCACACCGGCGCCGAGTGCGGCGGAGACGGCCATCGCCGCGGCCAGGCCGGCCACCATCGTCACCCGCCGCGCCACGCGCCTGGTCACGCGCAGCGGCCGCGACGGCGCAGCCAGCGGAGGTGCGGCCCGGACGGCCGCGGTTGTCTCGGCGACCGCCTTCGCGAAGCCCTCGCAGTCGTCGCACTGCTCGCGGTGGCGGCGGGCGGCGGCGGCCTCGAGCTCGGTCGCCTCCCCGTCCAGCTCAGCCGAGATCGCCTCGCGGGTCTCCAGGCAGCGCCGGTCGAGCGATCGGAAGCGGATGCGGTGGCCGGTGGTCATCGGTATCTACGGTAGACGAGAGGGCCGGGCTGAAGGTTTGCGCCGGGTCAGAGCGCTCATCGGCAGCGGCGCGGCCGGGCTGGAGCGCCGACAGGCCGGAGAGCAGCCGGGCGAGCCGCGAGGTGCGCGGCCCGAGCTCGCGGCGGATCCGATGCTCCTCGAGGGCGGCCGCCACACGGGCGGCGTGGTCGATGTGTCAAGCGGCGGACGAAGCGGCATTGATGAACGCCATGCGCACATGGTATCGCGGGGCGGCTGTGCGTTACACGCTCAGGCCGGCGACGGTCAGCCCGCCTCCGCCTCGGTCGGCGGCACCACCAGCACCGGACATGGCGCGACGTGCGGCAGCCTCTGAGCGACGCTTCCCACCAGCAGCCCCGTGAGCTGGCTGTGGCCCCGCGTGCCGAGCACGATCACGTCGGCATGCTCCTCCCGTGCCGCGGCGGCGATCGCCTCGGCGGCGTTGCCGGACGCGGTCGTCTCGACCCGCAGATCGACGTTGGCCCCCTCGTGCCGCACGCGCTCCACCCATTCGCGCACGGCCCGCTCCGACTCCGGTGCGGGCACCGTCGCCTGGCTGCTTCGGCCGGGCAGGAGCTCGTGGACGTGTACGGCGACGATGCGGCCGCTGTCTCCGGCCAGCAGCTGGGCATGCGGGATGGCGGTGGTCGACGCCGGCGACCCGTCGAGCGCGATCACCACCGTGTCATACACGGGCAGGCGCCCTCCGCGAGCGTCGATCGCCTTCGCGGCTGGGACGGGGGGCGAGGGCCGGCCTGCCAACGGGCTGTGGCTGCGCCGCCCGGCGGTGGGCGCACTCGAGCACCTCGATGTAGGCGTCCAGCGAATCGTCCGCTCCGTGCGGCTGGAACGGTGGCTGCATGGCGGTGATTATGACGGTGCGAGTCACGCCGGACCTCCTCGGACTGGACGGCTTCAGCCTGCCGCACCGGGCCGGCACGCGCATCCGTGTGCGTGCCGAAGGGGGATGCGGGAAAGCCGCGACCGGCGATCGACCTCAGAACAGGCCGTTACGCGGGTCAATCAGGCCGCCGACCAGGATCAGCGTGATGCCGAGGACGACGAACAGCGCCGACGACGAGATCGCGTCGTGGCGCTCGTCCAGCGAGGCGTTGCGCAGCTTGCCCTTTGTGAGCAGGATCCCGAACATGCTCGGCGTGCCCTGCTCCTCGTCCACCCGAAGCGGCGGGCGCACGCCGTGGAAGAACCCCGAAACCAGCATGAACCCGCCGAGGCCGTAGCAGGTGACCGACACCGTCCGGCGGGCGCTCGAGTGGAGGATCAGCGCGCCCAGCAGCCCAAGGGCCACGGCGATGGCAATCATCGCCAGCGCGATCACCACAAACCGCCGTATCCCCGCGACCAGCATCGCGGCCGCCCGTTCCTACGACGCCGCGACGCTTCCCCGCTCGAGCCGCAGGTCGGACATCGGCCAGGTCTCGAGCGGGAAGTGGCAGGCCACCTCGTGGCCGCGGTCGTGCTCCGAGAGGATCGGCTCCTCCACGTCGCACGTGCCCTGCTGGAAGCGCGGGCAGCGCGGATGGAACCTGCACGCTGAGGGCGGGTTGATCGGGCTCGGCACGTCCCCCTCGAGCACGATCGGCTTGCGCGCGCGGGCGACGTTCGGATTCGGGATCGGCACGGCCGAGAGCAGCGCTCCCGCGTAGGGATGCAGCGGCCGGTTGTAGAGCTGGGACCCCTCCCCGAGCTCCACCACCTTGCCAAGGTACATCACCGCGACGCGGTCGGAGATGTGCCGGACGACGTCGAGGTCGTGGGCGATGAAGACGTAGGTCAGGTCGAACTCGTTCTGGAGCCGCTTCAGCAGGTTCAGGATCTGGGCCTGCACCGACACGTCGAGGGCGGAGACCGGCTCGTCGCAGACGATCAGCTTCGGCCGCACGGCCAGCGCGCGGGCCACGCCGATGCGCTGGCGCTGGCCTCCCGAGAACTCGTGAGGGAAGCGGTTGTAGTGCTCGGGGTTTAGGCCGACCACGTCGAGCAGCTCCTGCACCTTGCGCTTGATCTCGGCGTTGGTGCCCATCTTGTGCACCTCGAGCGCCTCGCCGATGATCGACCCCACGCGCTTGCGGGGATTCAGCGAGGCGTACGGGTCCTGGAACACCATCATCATGTCGCGGCGCACCTTGAACAGCGAATCGCCCTTGATGGTGGTGATGTCATGACCGTCGAACAGGATGCGCCCGCCGGTCGGGGTGAGCAGCCGCATGATGCAGCGGGCCATCGTCGACTTGCCGCAGCCCGATTCGCCCACGACGCCCAGGGTCTCGCCCTTGTTGACGTGCAGCGACACGCCGTCGACGGCACGGACGCGGCCGATCTCCTTCTGGAAGATGATCCCGCGGGTGATCGGGAAGTGCTTCTCCAGGTCCTCGACCTGGAGCAGGGGCTCGCCGTTGGTCATCGTTGTTCCGCCATCAGGTCGTGGAGCAGGTCGTGCGCCTCACGCTCGCGGAATTCGTGCGCGAGGTGACAGGCAACCTTATGGTCCGGATCATCACCGGAGACGGGCAGCAGCTCCGGCACGTCCGGGATGCACGGCTCGAACACGTAGGGGCACCGCAGGTGGAACCGGCAGCCCGACGGCGGACGCAGCAGCGAGGGCGGCGTGCCGGGGATCGGCTTCAGGTCGGCGCCCTCGGCGGCCAGGCGCGGGAGCGAGTTGAGCAGGCCCCAGGTGTAGGGGTGCTCGGGCCGGTAGAAGAGGTCCTCGTAGGTGCCCACCTCGGCTGCTTTCGCCGCATACATGACCAGCACGTCGTCGGCGGTCTCGGCGACGACGCCCAGATCGTGGGTGACGAGGATGATGGCGCTGTCGAAGTCCCGGCGAAGCTGGTTCATCAGCTTGAGGATCTGTGCCTGCGTCGTCACGTCGAGCGCCGTCGTCGGCTCGTCGGCGATCAGCAGGTCGGGGTTGTTGATCAGCGCCATGGCGATCATGACGCGCTGGCGCATGCCGCCCGAGAACTGGTGCGGGTAGTCGTCCAGGCGGGTCTCGGCCCGGGGGATCGCGACCGCCTTCAGCATCTCCAGCGCGCGCCGGTTGGCCACCTGCTTGCTGACGTTGTCGTGCAGCGTGACCGCCTCGCGCAGCTGGTTTCCGATGGTGTAGACCGGGTTCAGCGACGTCATTGGATCCTGGAAGATCATCGAGATCTCATTGCCGCGCACCTTGCGCATCTCATCGGGCGGCAGCGTCAGCAGGTCGCGGTCCTTGAACAGCGCCTGCCCCTCCGACGTCGTGTTGCGGCGGTCGTTCAGGCCCATGATCGTCATGCAGGTGACGCTCTTGCCGGAGCCGGACTCGCCGACGATGGCGAGCGTCTGACCCTTCTCCACCTGGAACGACACGCCATCGACCGCGTGAACGACGCCGTCATCGGTGAGGAAGTGGGTCTTCAGGTCGACGACGTCGAGCAGCGGCATGTTCAGGAATGGTATCCCGTTGGAGAAATGCGGCGCGACGCGGTCACGTCAGCCGGATACGCGGGTCGATCCAGGCATAGAGCAGGTCCACGATCAGGTTGAACATGATCACCATGATCGAGGCGAAGATCACCGTGCCGGAGATCGTTGGCAGGTCGAACTGGTTGACCGCGTTGATGGCCGTTCCGCCGAGGCCGGGGAAGCCGAACACCAGCTCGACGAACACCGCACCGCCCAGGGCGACGGCGATGTCCATGCCGAGCATCGTCACAACGGGCAGCATCGCGTTTCGGAGCACATGACGGGTGATGACCGTGCGCTCGCTCGCGCCCTTGGCGCGCGCCGTGCGGACGTAGTCCTCGTTCAGCGTCTCCATGACGCTGGAACGGATCATCCGGACGTAGAAGGCGGAGTACAGGATTGCGAACGTGATCCACGGCAGGATCATGTGCGTGAACCAGTCCGCCGGGCCGCCGCAGCTCTGCCCGGGACTGGCCCCGCGCAGGTTGCAGTAGCCCTGGATCGGCAACAGCCCGAGCTCATAGCCGACGATCAGCGAGAGCATGTAGCCGATCCACACCGGGTGCGCCGAGATGCCGGCCAGCACCGAGACCATCGCGACGCGGTCGCCCTTCGACCGCGGCCGCAGCGCGGAGTAGATGCCCACCGGCACCGCCACCATCATCCACATGATCGCGCCGCCGATCACCACGCTGGCGGTGATCGGAGCGGCCCGGCCGATGATGCTGTTCACGCTCTGGCGGGTGCCATAGGAGTAGCCGAGGCTGTGGTGGACGAACAGCTGGTTCAGGTAGTGCAGGTACTGCTTCCAGACCGGCTGGTCGAGGTAGAGCAGATGCTCGACGTGCTTGATCTCCGCGGGAGTGGCCGCCTTGCCGGCCACCATGGCCGCCGGGTTCACCGGGATCACGAAGAACATCAGAAAGGTGAGCACGGTGATCGCGAAGAAGAGCACGCACGCCCAGAGCAACCGGCGAATCACGTACCTGATCATCGACCCAGGCCTCCTCGAGGGATCACGAGTACAGAACAGTGTACCGGGCGGCGGTGCAGATGCACCGCCGCCCGGTGGCGTTGCTTACTTGCGGATACAGAGGGTGGCCAGATCCATTCCGTACGACGGCTCCCACAGCTGGCACCCAACGCGCGAGCTGAAGAAGTCGTAGTTGGTCTGGTTCGACCACGCCGCCCACGGCGCCTGGTCGCGAGCCATGTCGGTCGCGATCTGGCCGTAGGTGTTCGCCCGCGCGTTCCCGGTCAGCTTCGCGGCGTCGTTCATCCGCTTGTTGAAGTCCGGGTTGTCGAAGTAGGCGAAGTTGTCCCCGTTCTTCGGCAGGATGCTGTCGCCGGAGAGCAGGATGTTCAGGAAGTCGTACGGATCCGGGAAGTCAGCCAGCCAACCCTCGTCCGCGATGTCGTTGGGCGTACCCTTGACGCCTTCCTCCTGGAACTGCACGGCCCGCTCGTAGTACTTGACCTTGATGTTGATGCCAAGTGGTGCCAGCTCCTGCTTGAGGATGGCCATGCGGTTCGTGCACTGATCGCAGCCCTGCGTGGAGTAGACGAGCGCCGTGATCGGCGTCTTCACTCCCTGCTGCTTGGCCTGGTCCATCAGCGCCTTGGCCTTCGTCGCGTCTGCGGTGTTCGGGTAGATGTTCTGCTCGACGGACGCGCCCGGCACCTGCGGTGGCAGGTACTTGTCGGTCGGTAGGCCCGCCTTGTACCCGAGCTGCTTGGTGTGCGCCGCGCGGTCGATCGCATAGTTGACCGCCTGGCGTACCAGGGCGTTCTTGAACGCCGCGTTGGCCGTGTTCAGCGCGTAGTAGTTGATCTCGATCACGGGTGAGATGAAGAACGACTGCTTGCCGGACTGCGCCGCCGGGCTGCCGTCCCCGTACTGCTGGTACAGGTTCAGCGACTGGGCAGCGGTCGCACAGTCGGGGCAGTAGTCGATCGAGCCGTTCTTCGTCGACAGGATGCCCTGGTTCTGATCGATCGACAGCTGCGTGTAGTCGATCTCGTCGACGGTGTGCGGACGCGGCCCGGTGTAGTTCGGGTTGCGCTTCAGCACGATCGACTGGTTCGGCGAGTAGCTCGCGACGTAGTACGGGCCCGCGCCGGCGATCGAGGTCACGCCCTTGCTGTTGACGGGCAGGTTATGCGGGATCGCGCACATGAACGGGGTCGCCATCTCGGCGACGATGGTGCCGTTCGGCTGCGTCAGATGCAGGATCAGCTTGTCGCCCTGTACCTCGACGCCGGGGATCGTCCCCTTGCCGTCCCAGCCGGAGGCGCCCTCGATGGAGCTGCCGACGAAGCTGACGAACGGCGAGACCTGCTTGGGATTCAGGTCGCGCAAGAGTGCGTCCGCGAACGTCTGCGCCGTCACCGGCTCGCCGGTGTTGAACTTGTACTTGCCCGCCGGCACCGTGAACGTCACGGTCTTGCCGTCGGACGAGACGGTCGGCATGCTGGACGCCGCCTCGGGCACCAGCTGGTAACCCTCGGGTGCGGGCTTGTCCGGATAGCCGATCAGCTGCACGCAGGTCACGTACTCGATCTGCCAGGAGATCTGGTAGTACGCGAGTGCGGGATCGAGGAAATCGATGCCGCCGTGCAGCGCCGCCTTGATGGTGCCGCCCTGAATATGCGGCGTGCTTGCTCCGTTGGCCGCGCTACTGCTGACGCCGCCGGCACTCCCGCCGCTGCTGCTGCTGCCACAGGCAGCACCGAGCAGGACGATCCCGACGGCCAGCAGGCAGAGCGCCAGCCACATACCAGGTCGTTTCATACCTTCCTCTCCCGTTCGTTTTGGGGCCCAAGACATGACCGGAGGCCCCACCTGTCCATGTCGGTAGACGACGGCCGGGCGGGGAAGTTAGGCGGCGTCTGGAAACGCTCGCTACCGGCCGCCGCGCGGATCCAGCGCGTCGCGCAGGCCGTCGCCGAGCAGGTTGAACGCCAGCGTCGCGATCAGGATGCCGAGGCCCGGCCACACCATCAGCCAGGGAACCGTGATGTAGTAGCCCACCGCCGAGTTGATCAGGTTGCCCCAGCTCGGCTCACCCTGCGGGATGCCGACGCCCAGGTACGACAGGCCGGCCTCGAACAGGATATTCACGGCCACGGTCAGGGTGGCGTAGACGATGATCGTGCCGGTGAGATGCGGCAGCAGGTGGGACCGCAGGATGCGCATGTTGCTCGCGCCGACCATGCGCGCGGCCTCGACGAACTCCTTCTCGCGCAGGGACAGCACCTGCGCGCGCACGATGCGGGCGGGGTAGTACCACGAGAAGGCGGAGATCACGATCACGAGCGTGACCACGCCCGGGCTGAACAGCCCGAAGAACGTGTAGCTGTTCAATCGCGAGCCGACTGTGAACGACAGCGCGATGGCAAACAGCAGCAGGGGCAGGGCCATCACGATCTCTGTGGCCCTGGACACGATCACGTCCACGGCTCCGCCGAAGAACCCGGCCAGCATGCCCAGCACGATGCCGACCCCAAGGCCGATGATGGTCGAGATGATGGCCACCTCGAGCGAGATCTGGGCGCCCCCGAGCATGCCCAGGAACTCGTCGTGCCCGGCGGTGTCGGACGTGCCAAGGACGTAGAACGTGGTGCCGGTGTTGGTTGCGTTCGGGGCCGACGAGAACGGGCCGAGCGGCTGGTAGCCCTGCGCGTTGACGTTGATGTCGTACTGCGAGCGGCCGAGCAGGTGCTCGGCGATCGGCAGCCCGATGAACGCGACCAGGATCAGGAAGATGATGGTGAACGCGCCGAACAGGGCCACCCGGTCTCGCTTGAAGCGTCGCCACGCCTGCTCCCAGTAGCCGCGGGCGATGACCGCCGGCTCTTCGGGGCCGGTGGTGAGCTCCGCGGCGCCGGGCGCAACGCCCGAGACTACCGGCCGGTCACTTGTCGCCATGCGCCATCCTCATCCCGATCATACTCCAAGCCTTCACGTGCAGACAGTCCGCTAAGACGTGATCGGCCGCCCGCTAGTTAGCGGCGGGGATGGGAGTCGAGTTGCGGGGAGCAGCCGAAACGACCACCCAACGGCCGTTGACGGGCCGCAGCTCGACGAGCATGGTGAACCCCTTGACCGTTTCCGGCGCCGTCGAGGTCAGGCCGACGTCCAGCAGCACCTGCCGTTCCCGAGACCGCAGCACGTCGTATCCCGCACCGCCGAAGTACTTCTTGGGGAACTGCGGCAGCGGCAGCGTGCCCGCGGCCCAGTCGGCTGCCGAGACGCTGCTCTGGATCTTCGCGCTGACCAGCTTGCGGGCCGCCACGGGGTTCTCACGGAGGATCGCCTCCTGCACGAACTGCTTCACCACGGAGCGGGCCTCGGACGGGAACGGGACCTTCTTGCCGAACTGCGTGCCCGCGTCCTTGAACACGTTGTGCGGGGTAGTGGCCGGCGCGCCCTGGTAGGTGGCCTGGTCATGGTGCCTCGATCGAACGAACGCGATCAGGCCGATGGCGAGCACGGCCAGCGCGACCGCCCAGACCGCCCGTCGCACCGGCCGCTGGTCCCAGAGTGCGTAGACCTTCTCCGTCACGGCCGCGGATTGTAGTTCAGGTTCACGGCTGGCTCCTCCACGCGGCAAAAAGCCGCGGTGCGCCGAGCGCATCGAGCGACAGGTCGTGCACGTCCGGCGCCACCAGCAGCTCCGTGCTGCCGAAGGCGAGGGGGATCAGGTCGCCGTGCCGGAGCAGCTGCTCGTGCGCGGCCAGCAGGTCCACGTCGCGCGACGCCCCGGCGGCGTTCTCAGCGGCTCCCGTCTCGGGGGCGCCCGCGCCCGCCAGCAGTGCCAGGGCGCTGTCCGGCGAGGGCGACTGCAGGTCGAGCTGCGACACGGTCCACTGGCCGTGCGGCACCACCTTCACCCTGGCCCCGACGCGGCGCAGCGACTGTGCGAGCGCCGCAGTGATCGACGCCAGCGTCGGGCTGTCGACGTGGGTCAATGTCACCGTCTCGCCGGCCAGGCTTCTCGGCGACGGGT
>DATAHR010000208.1:0-12019 GCA_036263035.1 Gaiellales bacterium
GCAGCTCCTGCTGCAGCTCCCGGAACCGGGTGCCGAACATCGCCAGCGCCCGGCCCTCCGTCTCGGCCGTCACCTCGGCGTTGCGCCGGCCGTTTCCGAAGAACGCCATCTCGCCGACAGGCGCCCCCGGCCCCAGGGTGACCGGGTCGCGCCCGTCCAGCTCGACCCGTACGGTGCCCGAATCGATCACGTAGAACGCATAGCCGGCGGCGCCGCCGCGCACGATCGGCTGGCCCGCGGTGAAGTCCTCGATCTCGAACCACGAGGCGAGCTGCTGCAGCTGCCCCTGATCGAGGCCCTCGAACAGCTCGTGGCGCGACAGGTCTGCGGGATCCGGGTGCACGACAGGCGCGAGTGTACCGTCGGGCGGGGCACCCGCACGAGCCCTTTCACCACCTTCTCACCAGGCCGGGATGGCGCTCCCGGCCAGCCCGCCCGGCGGCACTGTGGGTGTCGGTCCACTTTACGGGGGGCCGTGGGTCGGCAATGATTCCTGGGTCCGGCATCGCCGGACGGCGCGACCCCTGCGACGGAGCGGGAGGAGGTGATGGATTCATGCCACGACAACTGACCCGGCTGACCGAGCCGATGGTGCGCGAGAACGGTGCTCTTCGACCTGCGACCTGGGACGAGGCGCTCGACCGCGCCGCCGAGGGCTTCCGCGCGGCGCGCGAGGCCGGCCCGGAAGCGTTCGGCCTGTTCAGCTGCTCCAAGGCGACCAACGAGGTGAACTTCGTGACGCAGAAGTTCACGCGGGCCGTCATGGGCTCGAACAACGTCGACAGCTGTAACCGGACCTGACACGCACCAAGCGTCGTCGGTCTGGCGACGGTGTTCGGGGCCGGGGGCGGCACGAGCTCCTACCAGGAGGTGAGGGAGACCGACCTGATCCTGCTGTGGGGGTCGAACGCCCGCGAAACCCATCCGATCTTTTTCCATCACGTCCTCAAGGCGGTGAACAACGGCGCGCGCCTGTACGTCGTCGACCCGCGGCGAACCAGCTCCGCCCAGTGGGCCGACGGCTGGCTCGGGCTCGACGTCGGCACCGACATCGCGCTCTCCAACGCGATGGCGCGCGAGATCATCCACCAGGGCCTGCACAACCGCGAGTTCATCGAGCGCGCGACCACCGGCTTTGACGAGTACGCGGCCAGCGTGGAGGAGTGGACGCTCGAGCGCGGCGAGGAGGAGACCGGCGTGCCGGCCAACCTGATCCGCGACGCCGCTCACGCCTATGCCCGCGCCGACCGGGCGATGATCTGCTGGACGCTTGGCATCACCGAGCACCACAACGCCGTCGACAACGTCTTCTCGCTGATCAACCTGGGGCTGCTCACCGGCCACGTCGGCCGCTACGGCTCCGGCCTGAACCCGCTGCGCGGGCAGAACAACGTCCAGGGCGGCGGCGACATGGGCGCCATCCCCAACAAGCTGCCCGGCTTCCAGGACATCGAGGCCGATCACGACGCCCGTGCCCGCTTCGAGCAGGCCTGGGGCGCCACCATCCCGCCACGCTACGGCTGGCACCTCACCCAGATGTTCCAGGCGATGGAGCGCGGCGAGCTGCGGGCGCTCTATGTGGTCGGCGAGAACCCGGCTCAGTCCGAGGCCGACGCGAAGCACACCATTCACCTGCTCGAAAGCCTCGACCACCTGGTCGTCCAGGACATCTTCCTCACGCGGACGGCCGAGATGGCCGACGTCGTGCTCCCCGCATCGGCCAGCTGGTGTGAGGCTGAGGGCACGGTCACCAACAGCGAGCGCCGCGTCCAGCGCGTCCGCAAGGCGCTCGACCCCCCCGGTCAGGCGCGCGACGACATCGAGATCGTCTGCGAGATCGCCCGCCGCATGGGCTACGACATGCGCTACGAGAGCGCGGAGGACGTATGGAACGAGCTGCGGTCGCTGTCGCCCATGCACGCCGGCATGACCTACGAGAAGCTGGAGCGCCTGGGCGGCATCCAGTGGCCCTGCGTCGACGAGGAGGACACGGGCTCGCCGTTCCTGCACGCGCGCCTCTGGGACGAGCCGGTCAGCGGCCCGCGTGCGCCGTTTAACGTCGTCGTGCACGATCCGCCGGTTGACGAGCTGGACGACGACTTCCCGATCCGCCTGACCACCGGGCGCCGCCTCGACTCGTACAACACGGGCGTGCAGAGCGGCGGCTACACCTCCCCGCTCCGACGCGGCGAGACGCTCGACCTGTCGCCCGAGGACTGCGAGCGGCTCGGCCTCGCCGACGGCGAGGAGGTGCTGATCAGCTCGAGGCGCGGGTCCGTGACGGCCCCCGTGCGCATCGACGCGTCGCTCCGCCCCGGGCTCGCGTTCATGACGCTGCACTTTCCCGACCAGGTCGAGACCAACGTGCTCACCATCGAGGCGACGGATCCCAAGTCGGGAACCGCCGAGTTCAAGGCGGCCGCCATCCGGGTGGAGAAGCTCGAGGTGCTCGAGCGCCGCGACCAGCCCGCGACGGCCGCCGTGCCCGCCCGCTAGCCCTCGTGGATCTCCGACTGACATCCGAGGAGCCGACCGAGGCCGAGCGCGCGGCCGTCGACGGCCTGCTCGGGCCGCCGCGCTCCTCCTGGGAGGGCGGCCGGCGCGGCGACGACTCGCAGTCGGCCCTCGGCGGCCACGAGGCGCGAGGCCGCCGGCACCTGCTGCTCCCGGTCCTCCACGAGGTGCAGGCCCGCGTCGGCTGGATCAGCCCGGGCGCACTCGGCTACATCTGCCGGCGGCTGACAATCCCGCCCGCAGAGGCGTACGGCGTCGCCAGCTTCTACGCCCTGTTCGCGCTCGAGCCGCGCCCGGCGACCGTCGTCCACGTCTGCACGGACATCGCCTGCATGTGCCGCGGCAGCGGCGATCTCGTCGCCGCGCTCGAGGAACGCGTCGGATCTGCCGGGGCGCTCACCGAGGACGGCTCGGCAACGTGGCTGGAGAGCCCCTGCCTCGGCCTCTGCGAGCAGGCTCCCGCAGCGCTCGTCACCCGTGCCGGGGAGATGTCCACGGAGCGCTCCATCGCACCCGCCTCGGCCGCCGACCTGCTGAGAGCGCTCGGCGGGGGCGACGCCGGCGACACCGGCACGATCGTGCCCCAGCGCGAGTCGGACCCCGGCTCGCTGCGGCTGCTTCGCCGGGTCGGCGTCGTCGACCCGGCCAGCCTCGAGAGCTACCGGAACGCGGGCGGCTACGCCGCCCTGCGCCGTGCGCTCGAGATCGGCCCCGCGGGCGTTATCCGCGAGATCGCGGACTCGAAGCTGCTCGGCCGCGGCGGCGCCGCGTTCCCGACCGGGCGCAAGTGGGAGGCGGTTGCCCGCAACCCGTCGCGTCCCCACCTGGTCGTCTGCAACGCGGACGAGTCGGAGCCGGGGACGTTCAAGGACCGGGTCGTGATCGAGAACGACCCGTTTGCGCTGATCGAGGCGCTGACCATCGCGGGCTTGGCCGTGGGTGCCGAGCACGGCTACATCTACCTCCGCGGCGAGTACCCGCTGGCCTGGGAGCGGCTGACGTCGGCCGTCGCGCAGGCCAGGCAGTGGGGGCTGCTCGGAGACGACGTGATGGGCCACGGCGTGCGATTCGACATCGAGCTGCGCAAGGGCGCCGGCGCGTACATCTGCGGCGAGGAGACCGCCCTCTTCAACTCGATCGAGGGGCTGCGCGGCGAGCCCAGGAACAAGCCGCCGTTCCCCGTCGACGAGGGGCTGTTCGGCAAGCCGACCGTCGTCAACAACGTCGAGAGCCTGATCAACGTGCTGGACATCGTGCTCGAGGGCGGCGAGGCGTTCGCCGCCATCGGCACGGAGCAGTCCACCGGCACCCGTCTGCTCTGCCTCTCGGGTTGCGTCGAGCGGCCGGGGCTCTACGAGGTGCCGTTCGGCGTGACGCTTGGAAGCGTGCTGGACATGGCCGGCGGCGTCCGCGATGGCCGGCAGCTGAAGGCGATCCTGCTCGGCGGCGCGGCCGGCGGGTTCGTCGGGCCCGACGCGCTCGACCTCGAGCTCTCGTTCGAGGCGACGCGGGCGGCGGGGGCGACGCTCGGCTCGGGCGTCGTGCTGGTGTTCGACGAGGCCGTCGACCTGGTGCCGATCCTCCTGCGCATCGCCGCCTTCTTCCGCGACGAGTCCTGCGGCCAGTGCGTCCCCTGCCGTGTGGGCACCGTGCGCCAGCAGGAGGCGCTCCTGCGGCTGGCCGACGGCCGGCCGCGCGGCACGGTGCAGGACGAGCTCGCGCTGCTCGGCGAGATCGCGCAGGCGATGCGCGACGCGTCCATCTGCGGCCTCGGCCAGACGGCCGCGAACGCGGTCGACACCGCCATCCGGCAGCTGCACGTCTTCCAACCGCAAGGAGCCGCATGACCGTAACGCCCGTGGAGATCCGCCGCACCGTCGAGGTGCTGATCGACGGCGAGCCGGTGCGCGTCCGCGAGGGTGCGACCATCCTCGACGCCTGCCGGTCGCAGGGGATGGACATCCCGACGCTCTGCTACGGCGACACGCTGACGCCGGTCAACGCCTGCCGCGTGTGCATGGTGGAGGTCGAGGGCTCGCGCGTGCTGGTCCCGTCCTGCCAGCGGAAGGTGGAGGAGGGCATGGTCGTCCGCACCGGCAGCGACCGCGTCCGCCACAGCCGCAAGATGGTGCTCGAGTTCCTCGGCTCGAGCGTCGACCTGTCGACGACGGCGCACGTGGACGAGTGGATGGGTGAGTACGGGGCGCGGCCGGAGCGCTACGGCCCGCCGGCACCGCCGGCGGCTGCGGGCGAGCGCGACCGCGCCCAGGCGGGCCACCACCACGCCGGCGACGGCCAGACCGCCGCCACTGTTGCCCAGCCGGTCAAGGTCGACAACGAGAACTACGTCCGCGACTATTCCAAGTGCATCCTCTGTTACAAGTGCGTGGAGGGCTGCGGCTCGGACTGGCAGAACACCTTTGCGATCGCCGTGGCCGGCCGCGGGTTCGACGCCCGGATCGCGACCGAGTACGCGGCGCCGCTCCCCGACTCTGCCTGTGTCTACTGCGGCAACTGCATCGCCGTCTGCCCGACCGGGGCGCTGATGTTCAAGAGCGAGCACGACATGCGGCAGGCGGGGGAGTGGCGCGAGGAGGAGCAGACCGTGACCGACACGATCTGTTCGTACTGCGGCGTGGGATGCACGCTCGAGCTGCACGTCCAGGACAACCGGATCGTCAAAGTCACGTCGCCGCTCGACCACGACGTCACCAGCGGCAACCTCTGCGTGAAGGGCCGGTTCGGCTTCGAGTACGTGCAGAACCGCGCGGACGGCGGGTGAGCGAGGGGCCGCAGCCGTACGAGGCGGTCACGTCGCGCGTCTCGGCCGCGACCGGGGCGCACGAGCTGACGCGTGACGAGGCCGACGCGCTGCTGTGGCTGGCGAAGACGGTCGCCGACTCGAGCGGCGACCGCAGGGCCGCTCCGCTCACCTGCTACCTTGCGGGCCAGATCCTCGCGGGCGAGGACGACCCGGAGGCGCGCGTCGCCCGCATCCGCGCGCTGGCAGATGAGCTTGGTGAGTGAACCCGCAGAGCATCTCGTAGACCCCGCCCCGCGCAGGCCGACCAGCACGACACGAGCCCGCATCGTCGCCTTCGAGGACGGCGCCGCCCGCACGGTGCGAGACCGGCTGGCGACCGAGGAGCCGATGGAGATCCGGGTGGAGGAGCCGGGCGCCGAGCAGCGCACCATCGCGGTCACCATGCGCACGCCGGGGAACGACTTCGAGCTCGCTGTCGGGTTCCTGTTCACCGAGGGGCTGATCGCGGGGGCGGACGAGGTTCGCACGGTCCGCTACTGCGCGGTGCCCCGGGAGGAGCAGCACTACAACGTCGTCAGCGTCGCCGTCACGCGGGCGCTCGATCCTGTGGGCGCGGAGCGGAACTTCTACGCGACGTCGAGCTGCGGCGTCTGCGGCAAGGCATCGCTGGACGCGATCGAGGTGCAATGCGCGCCGGTGGCGGACGGGCCGGCCGTGACAGCATCGGTGGTGACCGCGCTTCCCGACCGGCTGCGCGCGGCGCAGGAGGTGTTCGAGCGCACCGGCGGCCTGCACGCGGCGGCGCTGTTCGACCGCCACGGGGAGCTGCTCGAGCTGCGGGAGGACGTCGGCCGCCACAACGCAGTGGACAAGCTGGTGGGGGCGGAGCTGCTGGCGGGCCGGCTGCCGCTGTCCGACCGGATCATGATGGTCTCGGGCCGCTCGAGCTTCGAGATCATCCAGAAGGCGGCGACGGCCGGCATCCCGGTCGTGTGCGCGGTCTCCGCGCCGTCGAGCCTGGCCGTGGACGCGGCGCGCCGGTTTGGGATCACGCTGGTCGGGTTCCTGCGCGGCACGCGGTTCAACGTCTATACCCGTCCCGAGCGGATCACCTCGGGCTGAGCGTCAGCCCGAGTCGAGCTGCACGAGCTGCTCGCGCCTGGACTGCACCACGCCGCGGGCGGTGCGATGCGCCGGCGGGTGCCCGGTCAGGGCCAGCACGAAGGGCTCCTTGGTGAGGGCGTACAGCCGGGCGCGTTCGGGGGCGGTGACCGTCGCCGTGCGGGGGACGTCCTCGAGCAGCGCGATCTCGCCCACGCCCTCGCCGCGGCCGAGCGTGGCGACCTTGGCGCCGTTCCGTGCGACGTCCAGCTCGCCCTCTGCGATCGCGTAGTAGCGGTCGCCCGGCTCCCCCTGGCGCATGAGGACGGTGCCCGGCTCCGCGTCGACCGGCTCCAGAGCTCGCCCGAGCGTCTCCAGCGCGGGGGCGGGCAGCGCGGCGAACAAAGGAATCGAGCGCAGCAGGGCGATCTCGACGACAGGCACGTCGGCCGCCTCGTCGACCGCGAGCAGCGAGCGCCCGGTGGCGGCGATCAGCAGGATCAGCAGGGCGCCGGCGCCGATCAGCGCCGCGCGTGCGCCGCTGGCCGCAATCAGGATGGGCACCAGCAGCGATCCGATCGCCAGGCAGGCATTCATCAGGGACTCGAGCAGTCCGAAGACACGGGCGAGCATGTCCGGCGGTGCGACGCGCTGCAGCAGCGTGCGGCCGGAGACGTCGAACACCGCCCGGCCGAGCCCGGCCACCGCGAGCAGGAGGAACGCCGATGCGACGGTCGGCCGGGCGCCGAGCGTGACGAGCGCCGCCCCGGCGGCCGCGATGCCGCACACGAGCAGCGGTGCCAGGTGGCGCCGCCCGACCAGGGCGGCCGCCACCACGCCGCCGATCAGGCCGCCGGCGCCCACCGCCGCGCTCAGGTAGCCGGCGCCGGATTGGCCCATCCCGAGCACCGAGATGGCCAGCACGACGTACAGCAGATCGAGCGCCCCGATCAGGACGAACTGGGCTCCGAGCAGCCCGACCAGCAATCGCGCCGGCCGGTCACGCGCGATCATCGCCACCGACTCCCGCACGTCGTCCGCCATCCCCGGCCGGTCGTCCTCCTCGTCGATCGCGATCGGGGCCGGACCGGGAAGCGGTGCGACCAGCGCTGCGGCGACGAGCGCCAGCCCGCCCATTGCCGCGATGGACAGCTGCGGGCCGCCGACCCCGAGCAGGAGCCCGGAGACCGCCGGTGCGATCAGAACGCTGACGTTCTCCATCCAGCTGGAGACGACGTTGGCGCCCGAAAGCTCGATCGGCGTCGACACGAGGCCGGGCAGGAGCGCGGCCTGTGCGGGACGCGGTACCGAGAGCGCCAGGTTGACCAGCGGCGCGAGTGCGAACACGACGGCCACGGGAGCGGACAGGGCGATGGCGGCGGCGACCGCGCCCATCGATGCAGCCATGGCCAGGTAGCTGGCCAGCAGCACCCGGCCCGGCCGCTTGCGGTCGGCGAGCGCAGCCAGGGATGGTGCCAGCACCGCGGAGGGGATCAGCTGGATGAGCGCGATCGCAGCCGCGCCGTTGGCGCCCCCGTGCGCATAGCCGTAGACGAGGATCGCCACCCAGACGCCCCACTCGGCCCCGTTGAACGCCGCGAAGGCGAGCTCGAGCCGCCGCAGCCGGCGGTTTCGCGCCGCGAGTCGTGCCACCGCCGCCACCTGCCGCACCCGTTCCACCCCGCCAACTCTAGATGGTTGATCGATATCTCTCGTGAGCCTGGCCGCTGCAACGGTCGGGGGTTCGCGACGGCCGGGTGGCTAGGGCTGCGAACCGTCGCCTGGCAGCGTCCTCGGTCGCGCCAATATTCCCGATATTGACGCTCCCTGCGTCCTTGCCAGGCTCGGTTCTCGCCCTCCAGGACATCACGGAGATATCGATCAACCATCTGGGGCGCGGCGGCCTACGAGTCGAGGTGCCGTCGCAGCGCCGCCGTTGCCCCGTCCAGCGCCGTACGCGCGTCCGCCAGCCGCGCGCAGGCCTCATCGTCGCCGAGCTGCCGCGCGTCGTCCATCGCTGCGTCGAGCTGCGAGGCGGCCCGTCCGGCGGCGGCCACGGCGGCGCCCGCCGACCGGGCCCGCCGGCGTGCCTCCTGCTCGCGCTCCCTCGCCTGCCGCTCCTCCTCCCGCCGGCGGCGCTGCTCCGCCCCGCGGTCGCGTGTAGGCGGGGCCGCAGCGGGCTTCGCGGCCGGCGCGGCCGCCTGCGGCCGCCATCGCATCGGTACGCCTCGAACCAGCATGCCGCGGACCGCGCCCGATTCGATCGTCAGCGGCCGCAGGTCGGCGAGGCCGATGACGACGTCGCCGGATGCCGCCTCGACCAGCGGCCGCAGCTCGTCGAAGGCGACCGGCATGCCGATGTCCTTTCGCCGCCGCGTGCGGTTCTTGAGCGGCAGCCGCCGCTCGGATCTTCCCGCCTCGAGCACCACCTGCTTGTCGGCGCCGGCGAAGGACAGCCGGCCCTCGCCCGAAGGAAGCGCGTCCAGCAGGGCATCCCGCGAGACCGCCGCCTCCACGGCGGGCCCGGTCGCCGGCCACACCCAGCCCACGTCGACGGGCTCATCGGCAGCACGGTCGAGGGCCAGCCGCAGCTTCCCGGCCGAGATCTGCAGGCGCCCGCGCACCGTGCGCAGCGTCGCCGGCGCTCCCGCGGCGTCAACCGCCGGCGGATCCACCGGAGGCGTGTAGGTGCCCTCGGGCACAGGCGCGCCGCCATCGACGGGCAGGCGGGCCATCAGCAGCGACGTCTCGCCCGGCGACGCCACCACCACGCTCTCGCCGTCGGCTGCGACCGACACCACGCCATCCCGCTGGGCGGCCGCGTGGCGGACGATCGCCGTGATCGCCCTGGCGGCCGCCGCGTCGTCGAAGCTCAGGCCCGTGCCCGCCATTCCCGGTCGAGCATCGCGTAGACCAGCTCCGACTGCCACTCGCCCTTGACCCACTCGTTCTCGATCAGGTGCGCCTCCCGGCGCATGCCCAACCGCTCGAGCAGCCGCGCGGACGCCTCGTTTCGCGGCTCGCAGCGCCCGACGATGCGGTGCAGACCGAGCTCCTCGAAGCCGAGCCGCAGCATCGCGCACGCCGCCTCGCCCGCGTACCCTTGGCCGTGGTGATCCGGGTGCAGAACGAACCCGATCTCACCCTGGCGGTGGAGCTCGCTGCGGTACATCAGGATCACGGTGCCGAGCAGCTCTCCGGTGTCGGCGTGCTCGACTGCGAGCTCGAGCGCATCGCCCTCGCGCGCCAGCTGTGTTCGCCCCGTCCGGGTCCGCAGCGACTGTTCCGTCTGGGCCAGGGTGCGGGGATCCCAGTACAGCCATCGTGTCACGTCCTCGCGCGACTCCATGGCGTGCAGGGTTCCGGCGTCCTCCTCCCCGAGCGGCCGCAGGCGCAGCCGTTCGGTCGTGATCGGGAGCGAAGGGGCGAGCATGGCTCGCCGAAGGGTATCGCCGCCTCCGAGGCTCAGGTCGGCCGGTCGCGCCGGTCGCGCCCGTCATCCGCCGCGCGCTCGCGAGCGATCACGGCGGTGGAACGGCGGTTGCGGACCTGCACCCACGAGGACTGCTGCTTCTGCGGCGGGACCGTGCGCAGGATGTAGGACTTCAACGTCACAGCGCAGCCATGCCCGTGCCGGGGGCCGGCAAACCTGGATTTCGCCCCCGACCGAGGACGCCGCGATGCGGTGGCAGCCGGCAACCGTCGTCAACCCCCGCAGTCAGACGATCAGACGCGCGGGGTCGCGGGATCAATCATCCACTATGTGCGGGTCTCGGTATCGATGTCGGGATCGATCTCGTCGGCCTGGCGCAGGGAGCTGGATGCGACCGAGTCCTGCTGCTCCGCGCGGCTCGCGGATGCCTCCGCCTCCTGGCGGGCCTGCTCGGCGATGCGGGCCTTCTGCTCGGCCTCCGCACGCGCCTGCTCTGCCAGCTCGTTGCTGCGCTCGGCGTTCTGCCGGTGCGCGTCTGCGACCACGCGGCGCTCGGCCACGTCACGGTCGTGCCGCCGCTTCAGCCCTCCGGCGATCGCGAGCACGACCAGCACGACGATCACGACGAGGATGATCCACAGTACGGTGCTCATGCCGCTGCCGTGCCCGCCTCGGGCCCTCGTCAAACGTGTCAGGCGGTGGCCGCCGGCGCTACAGGTGCGGCCGCGACCGCCTCGGCCAGCGCCTCGACGACCTGCGCGTCGTAGCGGGCACCGGCCTCCGCCCGCAGCTCGGCGATCGGATCCGCCGGCCGGGCCGGGTCGTGGTAGCTGCCGGCGCCCCGGATCGCGAGATACGCCTCGGCCGCGAGCAGGATGCGCGCGCCGAGCGGGATCTCCTCGCCGCGCCGGCCGTGCGGGTAGCCGCCGCCATCCCAGTGCTCGTGGCTCGCCCGGACGATCTCGCGCACATCGGCGAACAGCGGGCTCGGGCCGAGCATCTCAGCCGAGCGCTCGGGATGCTGCTGGACGATCGCCCACTCGTCGTCGGTGAGCGGCCCGATCTTGGTGATGATCTCGTCCGGGACGACCTGCATGCCGAGGTCGCGGAAGCGGCATGCGGTGGCAAGCTGCGTCAGCTCGTTGGGTGAGAGCCCGAGACGGCGTCCCACCTCGCGCACGAGCGCGTCGAGCTCCGCCTCGCCGGGAGCCCCGGGATCCGGCGTGTGCTGCACCGGCGCAGGATCCGCGCCACCGAGCCGCACCAGGCGCGACCAGACGAAGCTCGCCGGCACCCACTGGTCCGACTGCTCCGCGCGGAACGCGAAGCGAAGCACCCGCTCGTTGTCGATCACGAACAGCCCGTCCGCACGGCGGTCGCGGCGCAGCTTGCGCGCCGACAGCACGCCGAGCGCCCGGGCGGCGTCGCCGCTCGGGTCGGTCATCCACTCCGCAATCCGCACCACCGAGAGCTGGCGGCCGAGCGCCGAATCGCCGTGCGACACGACCACGAGCCGTGCCGAGGGCGCCGATTCGGAGATCCGCCGGCCCAGCTCGCGCAGCATCGATGCCCGCGTGTCGTCGGTCTTGCCTCCGTCGACCATCGCGAGCACCGCGGGCCCGCGATGGACGATGTCGTCGACCTCGACCGGGGCGCCGCCGTCAGCCGGGTTCAGGCGGAACTGGGCTACGGCCGCATCAAGCTGCGGCCGAGGCGTCGTGCTCATCGGCATCCTCGTGGTGCTCGTGGTCGGGCGCGACCATCTCCACGGGTGTGCTCAGCCGGGTGCGCTCGGCGGCCTGGATCAGCTGGGCGCGGGCCTGCTCGAACGAGGCGAGCATCGCCGCCTGCGCCTGGGCCGCGCTCGCAACGAGCTCGTCCGACTCGCGCCGGCGCGCCTCCGCGGCGGCCAGCACCTCCGCAGCCCGGGCCTGCGCCTGGGCGTCGCGGTCGGCCAGCGCCTGCTCGAAGCGCTCCCGCTCCTCGCGCAGCTCGTGCTCGAACCGGGTCCGCTGCTCCTCGGCCTCGCGATGGGCCTGGGCGATGATGTCGTCGGCGTGGCGGCGGGCGTCGTCGATGTGGCGGCGACCGGCCTCTGCGGCCTCGTCGATCAGCCGGCGGCGCTCCGAGTGGACGTCCTCGATCTCGAGCTGGCTCGCCTCGCGGACGCCGCGAAGCTCGTTGCTCACGAACTCGTCGAGTGCGCT
>DATAHR010000209.1:0-4575 GCA_036263035.1 Gaiellales bacterium
GAGATTGACGATCACACGGTCGTCGGGAAATGCGAAGGAGGCGGCCACCATGCCGCTGAGGACGCGCTGCCGTGCCTCCTGGACGGCCCGGTCGGCGAGGCCGACGACGGCGAAGCCGGGCAGCGTCTTTGGCACCACGTGTGCCTCCACATCGATCCGGCGGGCGTCGACGCCGCGGATCCAGTAGCTGACGGCATGGGCGAGCATGCGGTCACGCTACGGATCGATCTCGCGCGGGTGGGTCACGGCCGGTGCCGATCCGGCCGCGGATCCGTCACACCGCCGGCAGCGCCCCCGGCAGATGGCGGAGGGTGAGCCCCTCCACGGTGATGACGTCGACCCGGACGCGCTCGAGGCTCGGGTCGCGTGAGGCGAGCAGCGTTGCGGCCTCCCGCAGCCGCTGCTGCGTGCGCTCGCCCACCGCGCCGGCGGGCGCTCCGAAGCGGCGGTTGCGCCGGGCCTTCACCTCACATACGACCAGGAGGCTGCCGCGCCTGGCGACGAGGTCGATCTCACGCCCGGAGACGCGCACGTTTCGGCCGACGATGCGGTACCCGCGCAGCCGAAGCGCCCAGGCCGCCATCGTCTCGGCGAGCCGGCCGTACCGGTGATCGGAGATCACGCCGGGGCCCCGAGCGGCTCCATCGCCTCGAGCGCCTCCAGCACGTCGGCATCGTCGCGGTAGGCCGCAGCCTGGAACGACCGCCGGTGCAGCGGCGTTGCGCCGTGCATCCTCACCGCCATCGTGTGCTCCGGCGTGATGTAGCCGACGTGCCGCTCGAAGCCGTAGTCCGGGTAGCGGGAGGCGATGCGGCGCATGTAGCGGTCGCGGGTCACCTTCGCCACCACGGACGCGGCGGCGATCGCGGCGCTGCGGCCGTCGCCGCCGGTGATGGCGGTGTGCGGGGGCGCCTGCTGGCCGATGCGGAACCCGTCGCTGAGGCAGATGTCCGGCAGCTCGCCGAGCGACCGCAGGGCCGTGGCCATGCCGTGCAGGTTGCTGCGGTGCAGCCCCCGCCGGTCGATGGCGCCCGCGGGCACCACCACCACCGCCCAGGCGGCTGCCCGTCGGACGATCGCATGGTAGAGCCGCTCGCGCACATCCTCGGCGAGCCGCTTCGAGTCGTCCAGATCGGAGAGGTCGCGGGGGCAGCGGCGGGAGAGGTCGAGGCAGACCGCGGCGACCACAAGCGGGCCCGCCAGGCACCCTCGCCCGGCCTCGTCCGTCCCGGCCACCATCCTGGCGCCCAGCTTGCGGTCGTGGGCGAACAGGCGGGATCCGGACGAGCGCGGCACGCGCCGGAGACTACCGGTCCGCGCGGCTGGTCAGAGGGTGCCGAGGCGGTCGAGCGGCCAGTAGGTGGCGAATGCCTCGCCGATGATGTACGACCGCGGCAGCGTCCCCCAGATCCTGCTGTCGTCGGAGATGCGGCGGTTGTCGCCCATTACGAAGTAGCGGCCCTGCGGGATCCGCACCGGCCCGAAGTCCGTCGCCGCCGCCGACTGGTGGAGGTACGGCTCGTCCAGGGGATGGCAGCCGACGTTCGGCGCCGTGCAGATGTACACGCGGTGGTGGCGCCCCTCGATCGTCTCGCCGGGGAGCCCGATGATCCGCTTGATGAAGTAGACGCTCGCCTCGGTGGTCGCGCCCGCGATGGCGTTCTCGCCGTGGCCGGGCGGGTGGAAGACGATGATGTCGCCGCGACGGGGATCATGCAGGCGGTACGTGAATCGCGAGACCAGCACGCGGTCCCCGATCTGCAGCGTCGGCTCCATCGACGACGAGGGGATCCGGTAGGGCTTGACGATCCACCCGTTGGTGACGTACCAGAGCCCGAGCGCCGCGGCGAGGATCAGCAGCAGCTCCAGCACCGGATTCATCTGGCGCTTCTCCGGGCGCGCCGGCCCGGGGACGGGCGCCGGATCGGTCACGGCGGTGACCTCGCCGCCATGCAGGCCATCGGCGGGGGCGGCCGGCTCGGGTGGGGTGTACGGACGCGGCTCGCCGCCCGCTACGGGGTCGGAGGGGCCGCCTTCCATCGAGGTGCTAGCGCGACTTCTCGCGGACGCGGGCGGCCTTACCGACCTTGTCGCGCAGGTAGTAGAGCTTCGCCCGGCTGACGTCGCCGATGCTCGCCACGTCGATCTTCTCGATGCGCGGGGAGTGCACGGGGAACGTTCGCTCGACGAACACCTCGTTGAAGGACTTCTTGCGGACGGTGAACGTCTCCCGCACGCCCTCGCCCTGGCGCTTGATGCAGATACCTTCGAACACCTGGACGCGGCTGCGGTTGCCCTCGATCACCTTGAAGTGGACGCGGACGGTGTCGCCGGCCTTGAATTCCGGCACATCGCGGCGCTGGCGGTTCTCGATGTCCTGGATCACGGTCACGGGCGGTCGTCCTCGTCGGTCGGAAGCCGAAGAATGGTACCAGCCGATCTCCGCACAGGGCGTCAGCGCGACCGCGCGCGCGACTGCTCGAGCCGCCAGCGCTCGATCTCGGCGTGGTGGCCGGACAGCAGCACATCGGGGACGCGCCAGCCACGGAACTCCTCGGGCCGCGTGTAGTGCGGGTACTCGAGGCCGCCGTCGAGCTGGGGCGAGAACGACTCCACCAGGTGGCTCTCCTCCTTGCCCAGGGCGCCGGGCAGCTTGCGGCACACGGCGTCGATCACGGTCATCGCCGGGATCTCGCCGCCGGACAGGACGAACGGGCCGATGGACAGCTGGTCGTTTGCGAGGTGATCGTGGACACGCTGGTCGAACCCCTCGTAGCGGCCGCAAAGGAGCGTCAGCCGGCCGCACCCGGCGAGCTCGGCCGCGACGGCGTCGGTCAGCTGCCGGCCGACCGGCGCCAGCACGGCCACGCGGCGGTCGCGGAGCACCTCCTCGATGCCGGCGGCGTACCGGCCCTCGAGCGCGGCGCAGACCACGTCGACGCGGATCAGCATGCCTGCGCCGCCGCCGTAGGGCGCATCGTCGACCTGCCGGTAGCTGCCGATCGACCAGTCCCGCAAGTCGACCACCGAAAGCCGCAGCGACCCAGCCTCCGTCGCGTTTCGCAGCGGGCGGGTGCCGGCCAGCCAGGAGAAGGCCTCGGGGAACAGGGTGAAGACGTCGATCTCGAGCATCACACGAAGCCGTCCGCGAGCGTCACCGACCGCGCGGGCACGTCGACCGCGGTCACCACCTCGTCGACGAACGGGACCATCTCGCCGCTGTCCAGCTCGAGCACGTCGTTGGCCGGGTACTCGTGGACGGCCCGCACGACGCCGACCGGCCGGCCGTCGCACCGCACCTCGCAGCCGATCAGATCGACGTGGAAGAACTCGTCGTCGCCGGTGGCCGGCAGCGCAGCGGCGGCGACGGTCACCTCGCGGCCGCGCAGCTCGTCGGCGGCTTCGCGGCTGTCGGCCAGCGCGAAGCGGACGAGCGGGCGATCGTCGGTGCCCTTGCGGCCGGCGACGGTGGTGTCGGCATCACCGACCCGCACCGGCGTGCCGGGGTCGAGCGGGACGGTGCCGCCATGGCCGACCAGGTGGACGAACCCATCCAGCCCATGGGCGCGGCCGACGGCGCCGATCACGATCCGGGGCGGCCGCCAGGCCGGCTCAGGCTGCGATCTCGACATGCACCCGCCGGCCGGAGCGCACCGCGCTGGCCTTGACGACGGTGCGCAGGGCGCGTGCGATGCGCCCCTGCTTGCCGATCACCTTGCCGACGTCGTCCGGTGCGACATGCAGCTCGAGCAGGAGCTCGCCGTCCTCGCGCTCGTGCCGCTCGACCCGCACCTGGTCGGGCTCGTCGACCAGCTGACGGGCGAGGTACGCGAGGAGCTCCTCCAATTGGGTCAGGCCTCGGCGGCGGCGCGGGACTGCGCCACCTTCAGCAGCTTCGCGACCTGCTCGGTGGGCTGGGCGCCCTTCGCGATCCAGGCCTGGGCCTTGTCGGTGTCGATCTCGATCAGCGACGGCTCGAGCTGCGGGTTGTAGCGGCCGATCGTCTCGAGCGTCTTGCCGTCGCGCGGCTCGCGGGAGTCGGCGACGACCACCCGGTAGATCGGGTTCTTCTTGTTGCCATGACGTGCGAGGCGGATCTTGACCACCCATTACCTCCGTTGCATTCCGGGAAACTGCGGCATCTTACCCTTGCCGACCTGCTTCATCATCTTCTGCACCTGCTTGAACTGTGCCAGAAGCTGGTTGACAGTCTGCACGTTCGTGCCGCTTCCCGCGGCGATCCGGCGACGGCGTGAGCCGTCGATCAGCTTGTGGTTGCGGCGCTCGGCCGGCGTCATGGAGAGGATGATCGCCTCGACGCGGTCGATCTGGCGTTCGTCCACCTTCACGTTCTTGATCTGCCGGCCCACGCCGGGGAGCATGCCGAGCAGGCCCGCCATTCCCTGACCCTGGGTCATCTTGCGCACCTGCCGGAGCTGGGCGAGGAAGTCCTCGAGCGTGAACTCGGACTTGCGGAGCTTCTCCTCGAGCTCGGCCGCCTCCCGCTCGTCGAACTGCTCCTGTGCGCGCTCGATCAGCGACATAACGTCGCCCATGCCGAGGATCCTGGAGGCG
>DATAHR010000210.1:0-14698 GCA_036263035.1 Gaiellales bacterium
CGAGGACGCCGCAGTTGCAAGGCCGCAGGCCTTGCAACGGTCACGACCGATCTGCGATCACGCAGATCGGGAGGGGACGCCTAGCGGTCGCAGCCCACTGAGAGTGGGCAACTACCCGCAGTCAGGCGGTCAGACGTGCGGGGTCGTGGAATCAATCATCGGGCCAGAGCAGGGCGGCGAGCCGCTCGGCCATCTCGGCGTCGCGGGCGCCGACGATTCGCGTGCGGGACTCGAGGTCGAGCGGCAGGGCCGGGACGTCCGGCGTCAGCACGTGGCCGCCGGCCTCGCGCACGATCAGCGTGGCGGCAGCGATGTCGACCGACCGCGACGGCTTGAGCGACGCGACGCCGTCGAGCCGGCCGTCGGCCAGCTGGCAGAGCGCCAGCGCGAGGGCGCCCAGAATGCGAATGCGGCCGACCTCACCGTCCAGCCGTCCCGCCGCCTCGGCGATCAGCGACGCGTTGGTCGCCTCGAAGTCCACGATGCCCAGCCTCGGCTTCGGCCGTACACCGCCCAGCGGCCGTCCGCTCACCGTCGCCCCCTCACCGGCAGCTGCCACCCACTCCTCGCCGCTGCCGAGATCGGCCACGTATCCGAAGACCACGTCGTCGAGCGTCGGCCCGTCCGCGAATGCGATCGAGATGCAGTAGAACGGCAACGACCGCTTCGCATTCAGGGAGCCGTCGATCGGATCGATGACGACGACCCACGGGCTCGACCCGTCGCCGAACACCCGCTCCCCGAGTTCCTCCGAGACCAGCCGGAAGGAGACGCCGCGCTCTGCCAGCTGCTCGAGCCGCGCGACGGCGAGCTGCTCGGCGCCCGCGTCGATCACGGTCGTGTCGTCTCCCCCCTCACCCCTGCCGACCACCGGCTCGCGGTCGTCACGGGTGGGCAGGTCGGCCAGCAGCCCGCGGACGTCGGCGGCGATCGCCTGGCAGAACTCGAGCCAGGCGCGGTCTCTCACTCTGCCCGCAGCGGGTTGAGCAGGAAACCGGTGGCGAGCTTCGGGAAGAAGTACGTCGACTTCTGCGGCATCACCCTGCCCGCGGCGGCGACCGCCTGCACCTGCTCCACCGTCGGCGCCCGCAGCAGGAACGCGCTCGACGCCTCACCCCGGTCGACCAGCGAGACGGCCGCGTCCAGGCCGCGCACGTAGCGCACCTGGTCGGTGGTGAGGAACTGGTCGGCGTCCAGCCCGAGCAGCGGCGCGAGCACGAGCGCCTCGAGCACGGCCGCGTCGATGGCACGGAGCGGCTTCGGGGCGCCCGGCATCGCCATCATCACCGTGCTCGCGTCGCGCACCTGGGCGATCACCGCCGGCCGGCGCGGGCCGCGCCAGAGGGCGAAGGCCACCGTCGCCGGGTCGATCTCGTTCAGCTCCCGCTCGACGTCCGCGGGCGAGGCGCCGGCGGGCAGCTCGCGCACCGCGAAGGCGCTCAGGAACCGGGGATCGACCTCGCGATCGGCCACGATCACCCTGTGCGTCGGGTAGATGGCGAGCCCCTCGCCGTGGAGGTTCGCCAGGTACATGAGCACGAAGTCGTAGCCGCGGTCGTCCGGCGGATCGCCGTCGCGCTCGCGCTGCTCGTCGCGGTAGGCCAGCGCCGTCTCGTAGCGGTGATGGCCGTCCGCGATCAGGATCTCGCGGTCGGAGAGAGCGGACTGCGTCTCGCCGATCGCGGCCTCGTCCGTCACGCGCCAGAACCGGTGGACGGTGCCGTCGGCGTCGGACGCCTCCATGTCGGGCGGCCTGCCGCCCGGGTCGAGCACGGCCCGAGGGCGGCCGTCCGGATCGTCGTAGAGCGCGAAGATCGGCGAGATGTTGGTCGCGGTGGCGCGGAGCAGGTCGAGCCGGCCCTGCTTCGCGTGCGCATGGGTGCGCTCGTGGGGGCGCACGCGGCCCTCCTCGTACGGCGAGAGGCGCACGGCGGAGAAGAACCCGGCGCGCGTGCGGTCGACGCCGTCCGGCCCGGTAAACCGCTGCTCGTGCCACCAGAGCGCCGGCTGCTCGTCGCGGACGAGCACGCCCTCCTGCTGCCACCGGTGCAGCAGCCGGCCGGCCTCGGCCGCGGAGTCGGGCAGCTCCAGGCGCACGACATTGTGCTCGTTGCGGCGCAGCAGCGCCTCGCGGTCGGCCGGCGAGATCACGTCGTAGGGCGGCGCGACCACCTCGTCCAGGGCGACGCGGCTGGTGTCGTAGCGCAGGGCGCGGAGCGGCCGTAGCGCGGTACGGGTGGTCGTCTCCGACATCGCCGAGCAGTCTACTTCGGCACTCGAATAGACTGGCTCCATGGCAGAGGGCACCTACGTCTCCGAGCTCGAGGAGGGCGCCCTCGTCGAGGCCACGTTCGCCGTCCAGCGCAAGCGCCGCCGGCGCACCCGAAACGGCGATCCGTTCCTGTCGCTCGAGCTCGCCGACCGCACCGGCCGCGTGCCGGCCGTCGTCTGGAACGACGTCAACCTGCTCGGCGGGCGCTTCGACGAGGGCGACACCGTGCGGGTGCTCGGCCGGGTCGAGAGTTACGACGGCAGGCCGCAGATCGCCATCCGCGACCTTCAGCGGCTGGATGCCGGCGACGCGCTCGAGCTGGTTCCGGGCGCGCGTCGCGATGCCGAGACGCTGGACGGCATGCTCGAGTTCCTGGCCGGCGAGATCCACGACGCCGGCCTCGCCGCGCTGGTCGGGGCGTTCCTGGACGACGAGGGCTTCCGCGAGCGCCTGCGCGCCGCTCCGGCGTCCGAGACGCACCACGCCTACGCCGGCGGGCTGCTCGAGCACACGGTCGCGGTGACGACGCTGTGCCGCGAGGCCGCCGGGCTGCACCCGCGTCTGCGGAGCGACCTGCTGCTGGCGGCGGCGCTGCTGCACGACGCCGGCCGCACTGAGACGTTCCGGCCCGGCGTCACCATCGCCGAGTCGGAGCAGGGCAGGCTGCTCGGCCACGTGCTCGCCGGCGTGCGGCTGATCGACGCGGCAGCGCGGCGGGTCGGGCTGGACGACGAGCGCCTGTTGCCCCTGCTGAACGCGGTCGCCGGCCACCACGGCCCGCTCGAGGGCCGCCGGCTGGAGACTCCCGAGGCCGTCTGCCTGCACCAGGCGAACCTGCTGGACTCGCGCGTGGCCGAGTCGTTGTAGGAAGACGTGTTCGAGTACTACGAGCAGCGGGCGCCCGAGTACGACGAGTGGTACCTCGGCACCGGCCTGTTCGCGTCGCAGGAGCGTCCCGGCTGGCTCGAGGAGCTGCGCACCCTGTGCGAGCTGATCGCCGCGCTGCCGCCGGTGCGGACGCTCGACGTTGCGTGCGGCACAGGGTTCCT
Organism: Gaiellales bacterium; assembly: GCA_036263035.1. Taxonomy (GTDB): domain Bacteria; phylum Actinomycetota; class Thermoleophilia; order Gaiellales; family JAICJC01; genus JAICYJ01. The sequence continues at coordinate 3,322 of DATAHR010000210.1, forward strand.
GACGCGCTTCCTGCGGGGTGAGGTGACCGCCCTCGACCAGAGTGGCGCGATGACGCGAATCGCGGAGGAGCGGCTCCCCGACGCGACGGTCGTTCGGGCGGAGGCACTGCCCCTGCCGTTTCCGGATGCCGCCTTCGATCGGATCTTCACCGGGCACTTCTACGGGCACCTGAGGGAGGACGAGCGCCGGCAGTTCCTGACGGAGGCCGGCCGGGTCGCACACGAGCTGGTCGTCATCGACTCCCACGAGCGGCCGGACCGCGGTGTGGAGGAGGAGCAGGAGCGGGTGCTGAACGACGGCTCGGTGCACCGCGTCTACAAGCGGTACTTCACCGGCGAGGGCCTCGCGGCCGAGCTGGGCGGCGGTGAGGTGCGTCACGACGGCCGCTGGTTCGTCATGGTGCGCACCGGGCGGCCGGTATGATCTCGTGACATGGCGCTCAAGCTGCATCGCTGCTCCGGGACCATGATCAAAGGGCCACATCCGTGCTGGGCCGCCCAGAAGGCGCTGGACGAGGCCGGGGTCGAGTACGAGCTGGTCACCCACTCGCCGCTCCGCCCGCTGCGAAGCGACGTCAAGGCGCTGACCGGGCAGAAGAAGCTGCCGCTGGTCGAGTTCGAGGACGGCACGTTCCTGCGTGAGTCGAAGGTGATCGCGGAGCGGGCCCGGGCCGGATCGCTGCACGGGCCGGGCGAGACGCCGCCGCTGGCCTGATGGGGGCGGTCAGCCGACCCGGGCTGGTCTCGCAAAGCACTGGTGGGGCTGCGGCGCTCGAGCGGGTCGACGGTGCTGAAGTCACCCTGGTGGTGGATAACTTCGTCGATCTGCTGATGGCGGGCGGGGAGGGTGTGCACCGGTATCTCGCCCCCGATTTCGGTGACCGCGAGCAACTGGTCGCCGAGCATGGGTTCGCGGCGTTGGTCACGGTCGATCGCGGCGGCACACGGAGCTCGCTGCTCTACGACGCCGGCATGACCCCGGCCACGCTCGGGCGGAACCTGGACGTGCTCGGAGTGGCGGTCAAAGGGCTGCGCGCGATCGTCATCTCCCACGGCCACGCCGATCACCACGGCGGGCTGGAGGGCCTCTTCCGACGGTATGGGCGCTGCGGCCTGCCGCTCGTGATCCATCCCGAGGCGTGGCGCGAGCGGAAGCTCGTCTTCCCGACCGGGGCGGAGCTCCGCCTACCGCCCCCGAGCCGACACGATCTCGAGCGCGAGGGCCTCGAACTGGTCGAGGAGCGTGGGCAAACGCTGCTGCTCGACGCCACCGTCCTCGTGTCGGGGCAGGTCGAACGGTCGACGCCATTCGAGCAAGGCTTTCCGATTCACTACGCGCGCTCAGGCGGCGACTGGAAACCTGACCCCGTTATCGTCGACGACCAGAACGTGATCGTGAACGTCAGGGGCAAGGGTCTGGTGATCGTCTCCGGCTGCTCCCACGCGGGGGCGGTGAACGTGCTGCGAAACGCGCAGCGCCTCACCGGGGAGCAGCGGATAGCGGGCTTCATCGGCGGGTTCCACCTCACCGGCGGGCTGTTCGAGCCGATCATCGAACCGACGGTCGAAGCGTTCTCACGCGCGCAGGTCGGCCGTGTGCTGCCCGCCCACTGCACCGGTTGGAAGGCGGTCCACGCCCTCGCCCGAGCGATGCCGGCCGCGTTCGTCCAGCCGGCCGTTGGAACCACTGTCAGCTTCTGAGACCCCGTAGCGTCGCTGACCTTCTAGATGTTGAAGCGGATGTTCAGCACGTCGCCATCCTTGACAACGTAGTCGCGGCCCTCCACCCGCACCCAGCCGCGCCGCTTCGCCTCCGCCTCTCCGCCCGCCTCGACCAGCCTGTCCCACTCGATCACCTCGGCCCGGATGAACCCGCGGGCCAGGTCGGTGTGGATCTTCCCGGCCGCCTCCTGCGCGTTCTGCCCGCGGCGGATCGTCCACGCCCGCGTCTCCTTCTCCCCCGAGGTGAAGAACGGAATCAGATCGAGCGCGCGGTACGCCGCGAGGCTGACCTGGTCGAGCGCCGGCGACTCGATCCCGAGATCGTCGAGAAACGCCTGCCTGTCGCCCTCCTCCAGTTCGGCGATCTCCGCCTCGAGCTTCGCGTCGAGCGCGATCGTGTCGATGCCCCGCTCGCGCCCGAACTCGCGCAGCGCCGTGACCGCCGCCTCGTTGCCCGATTCGTCAACGTTTGCGATGTAGAGCGCCGGCTTCGCCGTCAGCAGGTCGAGCGACTCCGGCAGCTCGACACCAAGTGAGCGGGCCGGGCGACCCGACTCCAGGCCGGCCTCCAGCTCGCGGAGCACCTCGTGCTCGGCGACGGCCGCCTTGTCTCCCGACTTCGCCGTCTTGGCGGTGCGCTCGATCCGCCGCTGCACGGCCGCCTGGTCGGCGAACACCAGCTCCAGCTCCACCGTCTCGGCGTCGTCCAGCGGGTCGACGCGCCCCGAGGGATGCGGCACCTGCTCGTCCTCGAAGCACCGCACCACGAGCAGCACGGCGTCGGTCGTGCGCATGTGGGCGAGCAGCTCGCCACCGAGCCCCTCGCCCCGCTTCGCCCCCCGCACGAGCCGGGTGAGATCAGTGACCTCGAGCGTCGCCGGCACCACCCGCCTGGACTCCGACACGCGAGCCAGCTCCGCGAGCCGTGGGTCGCGGACGTCGGCGATGCCCTGCCCGCCGTCGGCCGCGACGCTCGAGCCGCAGAGGCAGCGAAGCGTCGTCGTGACGCCGGACCACTGGAGTCCGAGCAGGCCCAGCCCGGCCATCGCTCAGCGCCTGGGGGTCAGAAGCCGACCCGCCCGACGAGCGTCTCGCGCCGCACGTAGCAGATCTTCGACACGTCCACGTGGTGGGCGACGCCCTCGCCGGTGAACGACACCATGCCGGATCCCTCGCGCAGGCTCTGCTCCAGGCGCGACCACTCCTCCTCCGGGAGCTTCGCGCTGATGATCAGCCCGCCCTCGAATCCGATCTCGACCCGCGAATCAGCCATGCCCGCTCCCCTCGTCCGTCGGTTGCACCAGCTCGACCAGCACGCCCTCGACGCTGTGCGGGTGGATGAACGCCACCTGCAGGCCGAACAGTCCGACGCGCGGCGTGGCGTCGATCAGCTCCGCGCCCGCATCTGCGGCGCGCCGCAGCGCGGCGCCGATGTCGTCCACCCGCAGGGCCACGTGATGCATACCGGGGCCGCGGTTGGCGAGGAACTTCCCGACCGGCGTGTCCGGGCCGAGCGGCCGCAGCAGCTCGATCCGGCCGCTGCCGAGCATGACGGTCGCCGCCTCGACACCCTGCTCGGGCACCGTCTCGCGATGCTCGAGGGTGCCGCCGAGCACCCGCTGGTACGTGCCGATGGCGGCGTCGAGGTCCTCCACCGCGTGCCCGATATGATGGATCTCCTGCGTGCGCACTGCGCACGGATCCTAGTGGGCAACGTACTCGGGGGTGCACCGGATGGGCTTCCTGGACAAGATCAAGCAGCAGGCAACCGACGTCGCGACGACGGTGGTCGAGAAGACGCAGGAGACTGCGAAGACCGGCCAGCTGCAGATGCAGCTGCGCAGCCTGAAGAACGAGGAGAAGGACGCGCTGGCCGATCTCGGCGCCGCGATGATGGCGCTCGGCGAGACGCCGGCGTCGCTCAGCGACCAGGCCGACCGGGTGCGGCAGGTTCGGCTGCGCATCGCCGAGAAGGAGTCGGAGATCGCCGAGGTGCGCGAGGCCGAGGGTGAGGCGTCGCCGTCGGCGCCGCCCTCCACGCCGGCGGACACCGTCGAGAGCGATGCCGAGGAGGTTGTCGAGGCGCCGCCGGCCGCGGCGGCCGACGAGCCGGCGCCGGGCGGCGGCTAGGACTCCGAGCCGGGCGGCTGCTCGCTGCGGAGCACCGGCTCACGGCGGCGCGCCTGCGCCGGCGCGCCGTTGGTCGTGGCGTGCGCCGCCGAGACCACCTCGGGCTGCTCGCGGGGCAGCTCCACGCCCACCTGGCCCGACGCGTTCGAGGTCGGCTCGAGGTCGGCCAGCAGCGTGTCGATCTCCTCACGGTCGAGCGTCTCCTTCTCGAGCAGCGCGGAGGCCAGGTTGTCCAGGTGGTGGCGGTGCCCACGCACCAGCCGCAGCGCCTCCTCGTATGCACGGTCGGTGATCTCCCGCTGCTCCTGGTCGCGCAGGCGCTTCGTCTCCTCCGACAGCGCGTAGTTGTCGGCGCGCATCTGATGGGACGTCGTGGACGAGCCCATGCCCCACTCGAACACCATCGATCGGGCCACTGCGGTCGCGCGCTCGAGGTCGTTCGCAGCACCGTTGGTGATGCGCCCGAACACGACCTGCTCGGCCGCACGCCCACCCAGCGTGACCTTCAACCAGTCCTCGAGCTCCTCCTTCGAGAGGACGTAGCGGTCCTCCTCGGGCAGGCTCATCATGAAGCCGAGCGCCCGGCCGCGCGGCACGATCGTCACCTTGTGGACGTCGTCGGACATCAGGCGGGCAAGCAGCGCGTGCCCCGCCTCGTGGTAGGCGATGACGCGCTTCTCCTTGTCGGTGATCAGCTTGCGCTGCTGGAGGCCGGCGACCACGCGGTCGACGGCCGCGTCGAAGTCGGGGCCGATGATCTCCGTGCGCTTGGCACGGCCGGCCTGGATCGCGGCCTCGTTGCAGATGTTGGCCAGGTCCGCGCCGGTCAGGCCGGAGGTCTGACGCGCGATCCGGCGCAGGTCGACCCCCTCCGCCAGCGGCTTGTCACGGCTGTGCACCTCCAGGATCTCCTGGCGGCCCTTGAGGTCGGGCGTCGAGACGTGGATCTGGCGGTCGAACCGGCCCGGCCGCAGGAGCGCCGGGTCGAGGTCCTCCAGGCGGTTGGACGCGGCCATGATGATCAGGCGCTCTGCCTCCTCGAACCCGTCCAGCTCGACCAGCAGCTGGTTCAGCGTCTGGTCGTGCTCGCGGTTGTGGCTGCCGCCGGAACGGGCGGTGCCGACCGCGTCCAGCTCGTCGATGAAGATGATGGCCGGCTGGTGGCGCCGCGCCTCCTGGAACAGCCGGCGGATGCGGGCGGAGCCGACGCCCACGAACATCTCCACGAACGACGAGGCGCTCTGGAAATAGAAGTTCGCTCCCGACTCGGTGGCGATGGCCTTGGCCAGCAGCGTCTTGCCGGTGCCGGGCGGGCCGTACAGCAGGACGCCCTTGGGCACGCGGGCTCCGAGCTTCTTGAACCGCTTCGGATCCTTCAGGAACTCGACGATCTCCTGCAGCTCCTCGCGCGCCTCGTCGGCGCCGGCGACGTCCTCCCAGCGCACCTTGTGGCCGCCGGTGGGCTCGATCTTCATCGGCTTCGTGGTGGGCATCGCCCGCCACATCTTGTATGCGAAGAAGACGAGCAGCCCGAAGCAGAGCGGCAGGAACAGCTCGAAGAAGAGGCTGGCCAGCCACAAGCCGAACCCGTGGAGGAAGTCGATCACCGCCTCCAGGGTACCGCGTGTTGGACGGTCTGCAAAATCACCCGTCCGCCGGGCGCGTCGCCGCAGCGCCCTCCAGGCGCAGCACCTCGTCCAGCGCCGCCTGTGCCACCTCGAGCTCCTCGCGGCTCGGCTCGCGGGTCGCCGCGACCCGCTGCAGCTCGAATCCGGGGCGCCGCAGCGCCCGCGAGACGGGGCTGTCGGCGTGCCGGGTCATCCATCCGAACACCTCGGTGGCCACGCCGATCGCCGCCAGGTTGGCCGCGAGCCGCGCCGGTCCGCGCCTGGCGGGCGGCAGCTTGCTGACCGCGAGGTTGCCGACCACCGTGGCCGCCAGCATCGGCCCGACCATGTGCGAGCCGCAGCGCTCGTGCTCCTTCGTGGCGTCCACGGCCGCCTCGCCGTGCTCATAGCCCCCGATCGCCTTGTGCTCCGCGCCGTGATAGCCAGCCACCTGCGAGCCGCGAAGCGCCGCGAGCGCCGGCGCGAGCGACAGCCCGGCGCCGATCAGCTCTGCAGGCAGCGGACTGAGCGAGGTGCGCCTGATCGCACGGCTCAGCGCCACCGACGCGGCCAGCGCGCCCAGCGTGGTTGCCCCCTCGAGCGGCAGCCGCGCTTCCGGCAGCTTCCGGCGCACGATCGGCAGCAGGTAAACGACCTCGGCCACGCGGGCGACGCCGCGGACGCCGGGCACGGCCAGCAGGCGCTCGGAGATCTCCGGCTTGCGGCCGGAGGCGATCCGCAGCTCGCCCTCTGGCGTGCGCACCGCAGCCGCCCAGTGGTCGAGGCTGTGCACGAAGATGCCGTTGCGCAGCGCCATCCCGCCAAGTCGAACCTTCTCCGCCCCCGCCGTGCTCACGCTCCCAGTATAGGCTGCAACCGTGGCAGACGACCTCTTCGCGGACGCGGCCGGGAGCCGCCTCGACGCCTTTGCCCCGCTCCCACAGCGGGTGCGGCCGCATGTGCTCGAGGAGTTCGCCGGGCAGCAGGACGTGGTGGGCGAGGGCAGCGCCCTGCAGCGGGCGATCGCGGAGGACCGGGTCGGCTCGATGATCTTCTACGGGCCTCCCGGCACCGGCAAGACCACGCTCGCGCGGATCGTCGCCCATACGACGCGGGCGCACTTCGAGGAGCTCTCGGCGGTGCAGGTCGGGATCGCCGACGTCCGGCGCGTCATCTCCGAGTCGGAGCAGCGCCTGGGCCAGACCGGCCAGAAGACGATCCTGTTCCTGGACGAGATCCACCGCTTCAACAAGGCCCAGCAGGACGCGCTGCTGCCGGCCGTGGAGTCGGGGCTGGTGACGCTGATCGGCGCCACCACGGAGAACCCGTACTTCGAGGTCAACTCGGCTCTCCTCTCCCGCTGCCAGCTGTTCGAGCTCTCGCCGTTGTCCCGCGAGGACCTGTCCGGGATCGTGGCCCGCGGCGAGCAGGCGCTCGGTGTCGAGCTGGACGGCGAGGTGCGCGACGAGATCGTCGTCGCGGCCGGCGGCGACGCCAGGAACGCGCTCAACATCCTCGAGGCGGCCGTGGCGGCCGCCGGCGGCGAGCCGGTCAGCGCCGAGAACGTCCACGACGCGGCGCGCAAGCGGCCCCTGCTCTACGACAAGGGAGGCGATCACCACTACGACGTCACCTCGGCGTTCATCAAGAGCATGCGGGGCTCGGACGCGGACGCGGCCATCTACTACCTGGCGGTCATGATCGCGGGCGGCGAGGATCCCAAGTTCATCGCTCGCCGCATGATCGTGTTCGCCTCCGAGGACGTCGGCAACGCCGACCCCCAGGCGCTGCAGGTGGCTATCGCCACCGCTCGTGCGGTCGAGTTCGTCGGGCTCCCGGAGTGCCGCATCAACCTCGCCCAGGGCGTCGCCTATCTGGCCCGGGCACCCAAGTCGAACGCCAGCTACCGCGCCATCGACCGGGCCCTGGCCGAGGTCAAGGAGCGCGGCACGCTGCGCCCACCAAAGCCGATCCGCGACGCCAGCTACGCCGGTGCGGCGAAGCTCGGCCACGGCCAGGGCTACAAGTATCCGCACGACTATCCCGACGGATGGGTCGACCAGCAGTACCTGCCCGACGAGCTGCTCGGCACCACGTTCTACGAGCCGAGCGACCGCGAGCGCTGACCTGATCTGCTAGCCACAGGCTAAAGGTCCGGGGCGGCCGTCCGACTGCCCAGCGTGGTTCATCAGGACCACTCCTCGGACAAAGGATCGGCAATGCGGACGTTCAGCTCGTGGTCGCTCGGGCGCAAGCTCGGCACCGGCTTCGGTATCACCGTCGCGATCTTCCTGATCGCGCTTGGCATCACCCTTGTCTACTCCGCCTCGGCGCAGAGCAAGTGGAAGAACACGCTGCACTGGCAGGTGGCCGAGAAGGGCATCTCCATGCAGATCCGCAGCACCCAGATCCAGATGACCGAGCAGTCGCTGCTGGTCGCCACCTGGGATCCCAAGCACATCCAGGCCTGGGAGGACGGCGTCACGCTGGGCGACCAGGGCGCCAAGATGGTGGCCACCGTCGACGATCCGGTGATCAACAAGATCTCCACGGCGGCCTCGGCTGCCGACCACAATCACGACAAGACGGTGCACGGGCTGCTGTTCCCGGCCTTCCGCGCGGGCGACCACGCCGCTGCCCGCGCCGCCCTGATCAAGGCCGACCACTTCGTGCGCGTGCCGTACAACGCCCTGCTCCAGATCCAGTCGCGGATCGACCAGCTGCGCGACGCGGACGTCCGCGGGGCCGAGAGGTCGGCCAGCTCCGCCCGTCTGCTGGGCATCATCGCCGCGCTCATCGGCACCCTGGTCGCGGCCGCGGTGGCCGTGGTCATCATCCGCAGCGTCCGGCGCCCGATCGCCCAGCTGATGGAGGTCAGTGAGCGCGCTGCCAAGGGCGACCTGACGGTGCGCTCCGACAACACCGGCTCCGACGAGCTGGGTCGGCTGGGCGCCGCCTTCAACGGCATGATCGAGAACCTGAGCGAGCTGGTCGGCCAGATCGGCGAGACCAGCGGCACGCTGCTGAACGCCGCCGAGGGCATGGCCGGCACCTCGCACGAGGCCGGACGGGCCGTCTCGGAGATCGCTGCGGCGGTCGGCGAGGTGGCGACCGGCGCGGAGCGGCAGGCCTCGCTGGCCGAGTCCGCTCGCGCCGCGGCCGAGGGTGTCGCGGGCGGCGTTGAGCGCAGCGCGGAGAGCGCCGTCGAGGCCAACGCCGCAGCCGACCAGGCCCGCAAGGTGGCCGACGCCGGCGTCGAGGCGGTCGAGAGCGCCAGCGACGCGATGGCCGCCCTGCGCGAGTCGGCCGACCAGGTGACGGCGGTGATCACCGAGCTCGGCGCCAAGTCCGAGCAGATCGGCGGCATCGTCGAGACGATCACCGGCATCGCCGGGCAGACGAACCTGCTCGCGCTGAACGCGGCGATCGAGGCTGCGCGTGCCGGCGAGCAGGGCCGCGGGTTCGCGGTCGTCGCCGAGGAGGTGCGCAAGCTCGCGGAGGAGTCCGAGAGCGCCGCCGCCACCATCGCCGACCTGATCAGCCAGATCCAGACCGAGACCGCCCGCGCCGTGGCCGTGGTCGAGGAGAGCGCCCAGCGCTCGCAGAGCGGCGCCACGACCGTCGCGGAGGCGCGCGACGCCTTCGTCAACATCGGTCAGGGCGTTGCCGACGTCACCGACCGGGTGGCGCAGATCGTCGAAGCGATCGAGAACGTCCGCTCCGACGCCGACCGTATGCGGGACGACATGGGCGAGGTTGCCGCCGTTGCCGAGGAGTCCTCGGCCAGCGCCCAGCAGATGTCGGCATCCAGCCAGGAGACCAGCAACGCGGCCGGCGAGATCGTCGCCTCCGCGGAGCAGTTGCGGGGCACGGCGCAGGAGCTGGGGCGGCTGGTGTCCGCCTTCCAGCTGAGCGCCGACGCGACCGCACCGGCGTCCGCGTAATCGACTGAGCCGTGACCGGGGGGCCGGGCGCGCCCGGCCCCCTCGGCGGCTACAGGATCCGCGCGCCCAGGCCGGAGAGCACCAGCTCGACCGCCAGGCCCGCCGTTGCGTTGCGCTCGTCGAGCACCGGATTCACCTCGACCACCTCGATCGACGACACGACGCCGCTCGTGGCGAGCATCTCCATCGCCAGGTGCGCCTCGCGGTAGGTGATGCCGCCGCGCACCGGCGTGCCGACGCCCGGCGCCTGGTCGGGATCGAGCACGTCCATGTCGAGCGACACGTGCACGAACGCAGCCGAGGAGACCGCGGCGATCGCGTCCTCCATCACCTGCCGCATGCCGTGGCGGTCGACGTCCTCCATCGTGAACACCGACACGCCGAGCGACGCGAGCCGGTTGCGCTCGCCGGCGTCCACGCTGCGGATGCCGACCAGGGCCGTGTGCTCCTCGCGGATCATCGGCAGCGGCCACGCGGAGCTCTCGAACCTGGGATCGCCCGCCAGGCCGAGCGCCACGGCGAGCGGCATGCCGTGCACGTTGCCGCTGGGCGAGGTGGTCGGCGAGTTGATGTCGGTGTGCGCGTCGAGCCAGACCACGCCGCCCGGCACGCCGTGCACACGTGCCAGGCCGCCCAGCGTGCCGATCGCGATCGAGTGGTCGCCGCCCAGCACCAGGGGCATCTCGCCCTCGGACACGGTGGCCGCGACGTGGTCGGCCAACTCCTCGCAGGTGCGCTTGATCGCGCTCCAGTACCGTGCCGAGGGATCTCCCTGGTCGAGCGCCTCCACCATCCCCGTGCGCACGTTGCCGTGGTCGTGGATGGACAGGCCGAGCTCCTCGATCCGCTCGCCCAGCTGGGCATAGCGGATCGCCGAGGGGCCCATGTCGACACCGCGCCGCCCCGAGCCGAGATCGAGCGCCGCTCCGATCACCCCGATCGGGCGGCGTCGGGCCTCCGGTATCTGTCGGCCGGTCACGGCCGCGAACACTACCGACCACGGCGCGGGGCGGCCGGAGGTGCGGCGGAATTGCCTCTAAAGGGTTACGGACGACCGCCGATACAGAGGTGGACTTCGGTCCCCCGCCCACTTGCAGCACCCTCGTAGCCCAGGAGGCATCACGTCCCATGATCGATCTGGCGAGCATTCGTAACGCGTCGTTTTCGCTCACCCCCACCGGTTACAACCCGGAGGAGGTCGATCACTTCCTGGTGACGCTGGCCGATTCCCAGCCGGGGAGCATCGATCTCGCCGCCGTGCGCAACGCGTCCTTCACGCTGACGCCGACCGGCTACAACCCCGAGGAGGTCGACCACTTCCTCGGCTCGATCGCCGACCAGCTCGGCGCCGGCGATGCCCACGCGGCGCAGGAGCCCGCGCAGGTCGAGGAGTATGCGGCCCCCGCTGAGCCCGCGTTCGAGGAGCACGCAGAGCCCCAGCCGTCCCACGACGCGCCGGCGGAGCCCGCCTGGCACGAGCCGGTGGCCGAGGCGCAGGCCGACGAGCACGGCACCGATCAGGACGCTCACGACCACGAGGCGGAGCAGCACGAGCTCGAGGGCCAGGAGCCCGAGCTGGAGGAGCAGCCCGTCGCGCACGAGGAGCCCGCTCCCGAGCCGGTCGCCGCGGTGTTCCACGTCGATGCCGAGCCCGAGCACGAGCTCGAGCAGTTCGAGCATGACCAGTTCGAGCAGCCTGAGCAGTTCGAGCAGCCCGCGGCGCAGACGCCGACGCCCGCCGAGCCGCCCGTCGCCGTGCTGCCCGAGGCGGTCGTCCGTGACCGCACGCCCGCCGATCTGCACGGCCTCTCGGAGGCCGTCGACCGGGCGATCAGCGCACTCGACGAGTTCGTGAGCAACGAGCTTCGCGGCGTCCGCGAGGCGAGCCAGCTCGAGATCGAGGACGTCCACTCGGAGCGCCGCCGGCTGATCGACGAGGCCGCAGAGGCCGGTCGCCGCCACATCGACGACGCC
>DATAHR010000211.1:0-24446 GCA_036263035.1 Gaiellales bacterium
AGTGCATCTGCTCGACATCCTGGCGTTCCGCTCCGGACCGGCGGCGGGCCTCTTTCTCAGCCTGACTCGCCGATGCCCATTGCACTGCGGCCACTGCTCGACGCGCTCGACGATGCACGCGGAGCAGTACGACGAGGCGCCGTTCGTGCGCCTGGTCGCGTCGTTCACGCCGCAGGTGCGCCCGGACGTCCTGTGGCTCACCGGCGGGGAGCCGTTGCTGCGGCCCCGGCTGGTCGAGCGCCTTGCAGAGCGTGCGCGTGAAGCCGGAACGACGACGGCGCTGCTCTCCGGCATGTGGTTTGCGGAGTCGGGGCCATCGCCATCCGTCGCGCGGGGCCTTCGTGCCGTCGACCACGTCTCGGCCAGCATCGATCGGTTCCACGAGACCGAGGTGCCGCGCCAGGCGGTGCTTCGGCAGCTGAGCGGACTGCTCGACGAGGGCCGTGACGTCAGCGTCCACCTGGTCGTCGACGGGCCGGACGATCCGTACTTCCACGACGCGGTGCGGGACATCCGCACGACTCTGGACGACGGCTGCCCCATCCACGTCTCGCTGCTCGCTCCGGTCGGGAGGGGTGTCGACCAGGCCCGATCATCCCTGGCAGCGGCGTCCAGCGACCCTCAGCCGTGCGAGCTCGCTTCATGGCCAGTCGCTGTCTACGACGGCACCGTGATCGCCTGCTGTAGCCAGCTTGCCGTCGACGGCCCCATCCCGGAGCACCTGCGGCTTGGCCACGCCGCCGTCGACGGCTGGGATGTGATCCGCGAGCGGGCCCTGACCAGGCCGATGGTGCGGGCGCTTCGCACCTACGGGCCGGGGTGGATCGCAGACCGATACGGGAGTGGAGGGTGCGACGGCTATTGCGAGACCTGCCTAGTGCTGTCCGACGACCCGGACGTGGCCGCCAGGGTCGAGGCGCATATGCAGCGGCCGGGAATCGACACGCTCGAGCAACGCGCCGCCGCCCTGGCGCCGACAGCCGGGCGCTGGGTCGCCCCGCCCTTCGCCGAGCTGCTCGAGCTGGGCCACGCGGTTCCGGCGTGACGGCCAGCGAGCGGCTTCAGGCGAAGGTCGCCCTCGCGACGCCCACCGTGGACGCTGCAGCCGAGCCCGTATGGGTCGGTCTCGATGCCGCGCGGCTGTATCCCCTGTACCTCGAGCGGCTGCACGGGGTTGCGACGGGCGCCGTGCCGCTCATGCGCCGGGCGCTCGAGCGATGCCGGCGGCTCGACGACGCCCCCAGCCGGGTGCTCGCGCCGTTCCTCGAGCACCACATCCCGGAGGAGATGGGCCACGACGACTGGCTGCTCGACGACATCGCGGCGCTCGGAGGCGACGCCGACGAGGTGCGCCGCCGCATGCCGTCCGCTCCCGCGGCGAGCTCGAACGGCGCGCAGCTGTGGTGGATCGAGCATGCGCACCCGGTGGCACTGCTCGGCCATGCCGAGGTGCTCGAGTGCTCACCGCCGGCGATCGAGATGCTCGACGAGTTCGAGGCGCGGACCGGGACCCCGAGGGCCGGGATGATGTTCTTCCGGCGGCACGCGGAGATCGACCTTCGCCACCGTGAGGAGATCCACGCGACGCTGGATGCGCTACCGCTCACGGATGAGCTTGAAGGGCTGATCGGCGTGAGCGCGCTGCACACGGCCTCGGCGTTGATCGACCTCTATCGGACGGTGTACTGACGAGCGAACCCGTCACGGCACCGTCACGAACCGTGCCAACTTCGCCACGCAGACGTCACGCCCGCCGTTCGGGCTTTGACTCCAATAATCGGGTCGTTTGCCGAAACGGCCTGGCCATGCGGCCAACCAGTCACGAATCCGTCACAGTTTCGCAACGCCCACCCGGTGGGGCTTTGACTCCAATAATTGGGTCAAGGGCGTTGCCGGATTGGTGCGGACCCGTGCGAGGTGTCGCGAGACGGTGACGCAGGTGCAACGGCGGCGCTGATTGCCGCCCTTCATCGGCCTCCGCCGGTACCCTCCGCCGTCGTGCCGCTGCTTTCGGGCCCCATCAGCTACTTCCAGGCCATCCTGCTCGGCCTCCTGCAGGGCTTCTCCGAGCTCTTCCCGATCTCGAGCCTCGGCCACAGCGTCATCATCCCGCAGCTGCTCGGCTGGAACATCCACCAGAACGACGAGTACTTCATCACCTTCCTGATCGCGACCCACCTCGCGACCGCGATCGTCCTGTTCTTCTTCTTCTTCCACGACTGGATGCGGATCTTCGCCGGCATGTGGCGCTCGCTGGTCGAGCGCCAGATCACCGAGGACAACACCGACGCGAAGCTCGGCTGGCTGCTCGTGGTCGGCACCGTGCCCGCCGGCCTGCTCGGCCTGCTCTTCCAGGACGCCCTGCGCAGCGTCTTTGCGTCGGGCCAGTCGGCCGCCTTCTTCCTCATCCTGAACGGCTTCATGCTGTTCGGCGCCGAGCGACTGCGGCGCCGCGCGCCCGAGGTCGAGAGCAGCGAGGACTCTGCCGCCTCCGATGCTCGGATCGCCAAGCGGACGTCCTACCTCGACGCTGCCGGCATCGGCGCCGCGCAGGCGATCGCCCTCATCCCCGGCTTCTCCCGCAGCGGCGCCTCCATGAGCGGCGGCCTGCTCGTGGGCCTCTCGAACGAGGGCGCCGCCCGGTTCTCATTCCTGCTCGCCACCCCGATCATCGGCGCCGCGGCCGTGCTCAAGCTGCCCGACCTGTTCGGGCCGACCGGCGACGGCGTGCGCGGCCCGGCGCTCGTCGCATCGCTCTGCTCCGCGGCCACCGCCTACGTGTCGGTGCGCTTCCTCGTCAAGTACTTCGAGACGAACCGGCTGACGCCGTTCGCCGTCTACTGCGTGATCGCCGGCATCGTCTCGTCGATCTGGCTCTTAGTGACCTAGGTCGTCGTCTGCGAGTCCTTGGGACCCGACGCGAACCAGGCGTAGACGAAGCACGCGATCCCGACCAGCACCGCCGCGATGCCATGCTTGACGTGGTGGTGGTTCGAGCCCGACTCGTGGCCGAGGAACCCCGGGAACGGCAGCGACTTGGCCGGCAGGGCGAAGTACGTGATGCCGATGACGATGAAGACGATCCCCAGGATGATGGCGAGGATCACGAGCGGTCGTTTGTTCTCCACGGGAGCTCCAGTTCGGTGGTCGACACCAGCGTACCCCCGGGCCGGGATGCACGCGACGGCTGAAAGCGCCTGCTAACGCGGACTTAACACCGCTCACGTACACTGCTCGTTCCGACCGCCTTTGACGTGTGCTGATCGGCAAGAACCGACATCTCCGGCGGCGGGCCGTGATCGGCCTGCTACTCGCGGCCTCGCTCACGCTCCTGACACTCTCGTTCCGCGAGGGCTCCCAGGGCGCGATCGGCGCCATCCAGCGCGGAGCGCTGGCGACCACTGCACCCGTCTCGTCGGTCGTCACGCGGATCACCCAGCCGTTCGTCGACGCGTGGCACTGGACGAGCGGGCTCTACGACGCGCGCTCCGAGAACATCAAGCTCAAGCGCGAGCTGGCCATCTACGCCGCACGTAACCAGACGCTGCAGCAGCTCGAGTACGAGCTGGCCCAGGACAACCAGCTGATCAAGTTCACCGAGCAGTCCCGCATCGCCTCGCAGTACGACTACGTCGGCGGCTCCGTCATCCGCCAGGTGCCGAACGCCTACAACCAGACGGTCACGATCGACGTCGGCAGCTCCCAGGGCGTGTCGATAAACGACCCGGTCGTCGCCCCCGCGGGCGACAGCAACGAGTTCGCCGGCCTGATCGGCCGCGTGACCGCCGTGACCCCGAGCGCGTCCAGCGTGCAGCTGATCCTCGATCCCGACAGCGCCGTCTCGGCGCGCGTGCAGGGCGGCACGGTGCACGGCGTGGCGATGCCCTCCGACGCCGACCCGGGCCTGCTCAGCCTGAAGATGGTGCCGCAGGAGGAGCAGGTGTCGACCGGCGAGGTCGTCGTCACCGCCGGCCTGCAGGCGAACGCGCAGCACCTCAGCTCGCTGCTTCCCCCCGGCATCCCGCTCGGCCAGATCACCAGCGTCTCGCAGGACGAGCTGGCCACCACCAAGACCATCCAGGTCACGCCATTCGTCGACTTCGGCAGCCTCGACCGGGTGCTCGTCCTCAAGGTGCACGGCTCGTGATCCGCGACGCGCTCAAGATCGCCGTCCTCGTCTTCCTGCTGGCGGTGCTTCAGCTGTCGGCGATGCCGCAGCTGACCCCCGGCCCGGCCGGCCCCGACCTGCTGCTGATCCTGGTCGTCATGGTCGCCCTCCTCCGCGGCCCGGAGGCTGCCGCCGTCACCGGCTTCGCCGCCGGGCTGCTGCTCGACGCCATGCTCGTCGGCCGGCTCGGGCTCTCGTCGCTGCTCTACATCGCCGCCGGCGTCTGGGTCGGCATGCGCGCCGAGCCCGGCGACCAGGTCGTTCCCACCATCCCGACGCCACCCCGGCCGTCCGCGCAGCTCGCCTACGTGGTCGCCGCGACGGTGCTCGTGCAGATCGCGACCGCGGCCGCGCACGTGCTGCTCGGCGACTCGTATCCCGTGCGCTACGAGCTCACCACCGTGATCATCCCCACGATCATCGACACGACGCTGGCGGCGCTCGTGCTCGTGCCGCTGCTGCGGCGACTCCTGCCCTACCGCATCAGACTCGATGGTTATCCAGTCGCCGCCCTCTAGGCCAGAGCCGCCGCCCGACCAGAACCAGCTCGTGATCCGCGCGGCGGCTCTCGGGCTCGTCGCGGCGGTCCTGTTCGGCATCCTCATCTTCCGGCTGTGGGCGCTGCAGGTGCTGCACTCCGACCACTACGTCGCCCAGGCCAACCAGAACGAGGTGCGCCAACTCGACCTGCCCGCGCCCCGCGGCCAGATCGTCGACCGCACCGGCATGCCGCTGGTCAAGAACACGAGCCATGTGCTCGCCGAGGTGAACCCGGCCGGGCTGGCGGGCACCGTGGACTGCACGACGTTCCCGGCGGACCAGCAGTCGACCTGCCGCGCCGTCGTCCACGACACGCCGCCAGGGGCCGTCCCCCGGTGCGCCGCGCTGCAGCTCCAGCAGCGGTGCATCGAGCTGGCCAAGCTGGGCAAGGTGTTCGGCCTCAAGAAGCGCGACATGTGGAACACCTACGAGCGCACGCTCTACGTCAACACCGACGGGAGCGGCGGCTGCACGCCCAAGAACGGGCACCCCTGCTATGTCGTCAACGCCGGCGCGCCGATCCCCATCAAGACGGCCACCGAGCCGCAGGTCGCCTATGTGCTGGAGCGCCGCAGCGAGTTCCACGGCGTCCAGTTCCTGCAGACCACCCAGCGGCAGTACCCGTTCCACGAGCTCGCCGCAAACGTGCTCGGCTACGTCAGCCAGATCTCACAGGGCGAGCTGAAGGACCCGAACTTCCACGGCGTCAAGGGCGGGTCGGACGTCGGCCAGGCCGGGGTGGAGTACTCGTACGACAGCAAGCTGCGCGGCATCGACGGCGTGCTCCAGCAGAACTACGACGCGGCCGGCCGCGCCGTCGGCCAGGCGTACGTCCAGCAGGCGGCGCAGCCGGGCGAGACGCTGAAGCTGACGATCGACTACCGCCTGCAGCAGATCGCGCAGCGGGCGATCGCCTACGGCATCCAGGTGGCGCACGCCAACGCCGAGCCCTACGCGCACACCGGGGCGATCGTTGCGATGAACCCCCAGAACGGCGCCATTCTGGCCATGGCCTCGTATCCCAGCTACGACCCTTCCGTGTTCCTTCCTCCGGCCAAGGGTGCGGCCAAGCTGTACAAGGACACCTTCAACCAGCCGCTGGTGGACAAGACGCTCGAGCCGAAGTCTCCCGGCTCCACCTTCAAGTCGATCACGGCCGCGTCGGCCTGGAACGCGGGCCTGATCGGGCCCGGCTCGACGCTCGACTGCCCGGGCCAGTTCACGGTGCCCGGCGACACGTCGCACACGGTGTTTCACAACTGGACAACGGCCAGCTCGGGCCGCATCAACCTGCCCACGGCGCTCGAGATCTCGTGCGACACCTTCTTCTACGAGCTCGGCTACAGCTTCTACCTGCGCCCGAACCAGGGGATCGAGTTCCAGAAGCAGATCCGCCGCTTCGGCTTCGGAACGACACCGCCGCTCGACATCCCGGTGCCGTCATACGACTCGGGCCTCGTCCCGGACCCGACCTGGCGCATCCAGACCTACTCCGACCCGATCGACCAGGCCTGGAACCCGGGCTATGACATCCAGATGGCGATCGGCCAGGGTGACCTGACCGTCTCGCCGATGCAGCTGGCCGTGGCCTACAGCGCGATCGCCAACGGCGGCAAGCTGGTGACGCCGCACGTCGGCGAGGCGTGGATCGACAGCTCCGGCAACGAGCAGCGGATCCCGTTCGCGCCGCAGCGCAATATGCACCTGTCATCCGAGATGCTGCGCGAGATCCGGCTCGGGCTGTACGAGGCCAGCCACGGCAGCCAGGGCACCTCGACATCGGTGTTCGGGACGTTCCAGCCGTCGGTCGCCGGCAAGACTGGCACCGCCGACCACCTCGACAAGAACGGCAACCCCGCTCCGCCGAACGCCTGGTACGCGTCGATGGCGCCGTGCGACCCAAGCTCCTGCAATCCCAAGCTGGTCGTCGTCGCGCTGATCAACGACGGCGGCCACGGCGGCGTGTCGGCGGCGCCCGCCGCGCTGCAGGTGTTCCAGTCCTACTTCCATCCCCAGCACCAGCGCCTGATCCGGGTCGTCGGGAGCGACCAGTCCCGCTGATGCGCTACTACCTCCGCCACCTCGACTTCATGCTGATGGCGACGGCGCTCGCGATCACGTCTTATGGCCTGTGGATCCTCCGCAACGCGACGCGAAACGACATCCCGGGCGACCCGACCTACTACTACAACCGGCAGCTCGCGTACGCGATCGTCGGCGTGATCGGCATGGTGCTGATCTCGGCGCTGCCGCCGCGCCTGTTCCGCCGCGCCCACCCGGTGCTGTACGGCTTCGTGGTCGCGTCGACCGCGATCGTGCTCGTGATCGGCACGAGCGTCCAGGGCGGCCAGCGGTGGATCAACCTCGGCCTGTTCCAGTTCCAGCCGTCCGAGCTCGGCAAGCTGCTCCTGATCGTCGGCCTGGCGGCGCTGCTCGCCTCGCGCCGGCACGTGTGGAGCCCGGCCCGGATGACGTGCGGCGCGATCGCCTACATGATATTCCCGGCGCTGCTCGTCTTCGCTGAGCCCGACTTCGGCACGGCGCTCGTGTACGCAGCGGTGACGCTCGGGATGCTGTTCGTGCTCGGTGCGCCCTGGCGGCACTTCGCCTGGATAGGCCTCGCATTCGTGGTGATGATCGCGATGGTGTTCTCGATCCTGCCCGGGCTCGGCGTGCCAGTGCTGAAGCAGTACCAGCAGGACCGGCTCACGGCCTTCCTGCATCCCACATCCAGCAACGTCCAGGCCGACGGCTACCACCTCTACCAGTCGATGATCGCGGTCGGCCACGGCGGCACGACCGGCACCGGTTACGCCGGCGCCACCCAGACCCGCCTCGACTACCTGCCCGAGCATGCGACCGACTTCATCTTCTCGGTGGTCGGGGAGGAGCGCGGGTTCATCGGCGCCGTCTGGCTGCTCGGCCTCTACGCGCTGTTGATCTGGCGAGGCCTTCGCATCATCACGATCTCGAGATCGACATTCGGCAGCCTGGTCGCCGCGGGTATCGTCAGCATGCTGACGTTCCAGATCTTCATCAACATCGGCATGACCATCGGCATCGCACCAATCACAGGCATCCCGCTCCCGTTCATGAGCTTCGGGGGCACGCACACGATCACGAACCTGTTCGCGATCGGCGTGCTGCAGGCGATCCACGTGCACGCATACCAGGGCGACGACCCGCTCTATGCCTAACGCCGGCAGCCTGTTCAGCTCGGTGCGGCTGCTGAACGCCGCGATGACCGATGTCCGCAAGGGCACGGGCGACCAGCGGCCGTTGCTGCTGTGCGGCCGCAGCGCTCCGCTCGACGCGCTGATCGAGGCGCTCGACGCGCAGGGCAACCCGGCGGTGCAGCTGTTCGCCGTGCGGCGGCTGACGCGGGACGATTCCGCGCGGCTGTCGGAGGCGTCGGTGGCCGTCTACGGCGGTGAGGTGCTGTCCGGCCTGGACGACCAGACGCGGGCCGATCTCGAGGTGCTTGGCCGCGCGAAGTCGCCGAAGCTTGCGATGCTGGAGGCGCTCGACCTGCCGAGCGACGCGATCGCCGCCGCCGGCCGGGTGCGCGGCGTGCAACCGCAGGACGTGATGCCGTACCGCCAGGGCCACTTCCCCGTCAACCGGGCGATGGACATGCTCGCCGACCGGGTCGGGTCGAGCGGCCCGTGGGTGGCCTCGCAGGTGCCGGCGCTCCGCTCGCGCATCGTCGAGGGCGTGATCGAGGCGGCCGCCCGTCGCAACGCGAAGGCTTCGCTGATGATCTTCGTGCCCGGGGCCGACATGCCGGTGCTGACGGCGGTGCAGATGCGGATGGTGCTGCAGATCGCCGCCTGCCACGGCGAGGAGGTGTCGGTCGACCGCGCGTTCGAGCTCCTGTCGGTGCTCGGCGCGGGGTTCGGCTTCCGGATGCTGGCGCGGTCGGCGCTCGACTTCATCCCGGTCGCCGGCTGGGCGGTGCAGAGCGGCATCGCGTACTCGGCCACGCGGGCGCTGGGGACGGCCGCGGACGAGTACTTCGAACGCGGCGCGGTCGCGGACGTCTCGAAGCTGCGGGCGATCGCCGAGGGGCTGCGGTACGAGCTGGAAGAGCAGATCCGCAAGCGTCGCGCGTCCTAGCGAGGGGTCTGCCTTCGGGCTGACCCCGGTGGGGAACCGCCGGCCGCAACCGGGGTCAGGCTGAAGGCTGACCCCACGCGATACCATCTCGCCCATGCCCTCGCTCCTCGACCGGAAGATCGAGGCTGTCCTCGAGACGGTGCAGAAGCCGTCGCGCTACATCGGCGGCGAGGCCAACCAGGTATCCAAGCCCACGGCCACGCGGCTGGTGGCGCTCTGCTACCCCGACGCCTACGAGATCGGCATCTCGAACCAGGCCCTGCAGATCCTCTACACGCAGGTGAACCGCCGGGAGTCGTTCGCCGCCGAGCGCGTCTACTGCCCGTGGCCCGACATGGGCGACGCCATGCGTGCCGAGGGCATCCCGCTGTTCACGCTCGAGAGCTGGCGGCCGGTGCGCGAGGTCGACCTGCTCGGAATCACCCTCCAGGCCGAGCTGACCTACTCGAACGTGCTGGAGGTACTCGACCTGGCGGGCATCCCCGTGCGCGCAGCCGACCGCGGCCCCGGCGACCCGATCGTGATCGCGGGCGGGCCCAGCGCCTCCAACCCGGCGCCGATGGCTCCGTTCTTCGACGCCTTCTTCATGGGCGAGTCGGAGGAGGCGTTCGAGACGGTGCTCGACGCGATCGACTCGTCCTCCGATCGGGCAACGAGGGTCGAGCGGCTGGGTGCGATCCCGTACGTCTACATCCCGGCCAGCGGCCGCACGCCCGTCGAGCGGGCGATCTACACCGAGTTCGGCATCGAGACGCAGCCCACGGCCCCCGTCGTCCCGTACTCCTCCGCGATCTTCTCGCGCGCGTCGGTCGAGGTGATGCGCGGCTGCACCCGCGGCTGTCGGTTCTGCCACGCCGGCACCTGGTACCGGCCGGTGCGCGAGCGGCCGGCGGATCAGGTGATCGAGGCCGGCATGGCACAGCTCGGCTGCACCGGGTACGACGAGCTCTCGCTCACGAGCCTCGCCACGAGCGACTACACCGACGTGGTCGCCGCCATTGAGGGCATCAAGCAGCTCGCTCCCGAGCTGCACCTGTCGCTTCCCTCGAACCGCGTCGACACCGGCCCGGTGGCCCTCACCGCCGCCGCCAACGCCCGGCAGTCGTCGATCACGCTGGCGCCGGAGGCGGCCACGCAGCGGATGCGGGACATCATCTGCAAGACGATCACAGACGAGATGATCGAGAGCGCGATCGAGGCGGCGTTCCGGGCCGGCTACTCGAGCCTGAAGATGTACTTCATGATCGGCCTGCCGCGCGAGACGCACGACGAGGTGCAGGGCATCGTCGATCTCGGCATCCGCGCGCGCGAGATCGGCCGCTCGGTCGGCGGGCGGTTCTCGGTGCACGTCAGCGCCTCGAACTTCGTGCCGAAGCCGCACACGCCGTTCCAGTGGGAGGGGATGGCGCCCCGCGATCAGCTGGCGGCAAAGCAGGCATACATGCGGCGGGCGATGCCGACGCGGCAGATCCGGCTGTCGCTGCACGACCTGCGCACCTCGATGCTCGAGGGGGCGCTGTCGCGCGGCGACGAGGGCACCGCCGACGTGATCGAGCGGGCGTGGCGGGGCGGCGCGCGGTTTGACGCGTGGACGGAGATGTTCCAGGAGCAGGCGTGGCACGACGCGTTCGCCGCAGCCGGCACGACGATGGACGACGAGGCGACGCGTGAGTACGGCGAGTGGGATGAGCTGCCGTGGGATCACGTGCGAAGCGGCGTCTCGAAGGAGTTCCTGCTCGATGAGTGGTGGCAGAGCCAGGCCGAGGTGGCGACGGGCGATTGCCGCTGGGACGGCTGTGCGGACTGCGGCGCGTGCTTCGGGCCGGTGCGGAACCTGCTGGTCAACTAGGGCGTCGCGACCAGGGTCAGGCTGAAGCCAGACCCTACGACCGAGCTCCCCGCTACACTGGGTACCAGACGGAGCGATCCGCAGCCGGGGTCGTCGAGCCCCAGGCGCCGCTCCAGGACCGAGATTTCCTCTTCAAGTGAGTTTCTTCATTGACATATCGCTTCACGTTCGCGGTGCGGGGCCGGGCACGCTTCCTCTCGCACCTCGAAACCGTTGACACACTGCTCTCGGCGATCCGCCGGGCCGGATACCAGGTGGCGCTCTCGCGCGGCATGAAGCCGCGGCCCGTGATCGCGCTGGCCCTGCCCCGCGCGGTCGGCGTCGAGAGCGACGGGGAGCTGGCCGACGTCGAGCTGACCGGCGACCCCGACCCGGCCGAGCTGCGCGAGCGGCTGGCACCGCAGCTTCCAGCCGGGTTCGGCCTGCTCGGCGTCGAGCACGCCGAGGGCAAGCAGGCCGCCTCGCGTGTCCGCGCCGTCCGCTACCTCGTCGAGACCGACGACGGTGTCGACTGGGAAGCGGCCGTCGCCCGCTACCTGCAGTCCGACGAGGCCGTCGTCACCCGCACCGCCCCGAAGAAGCCGGACAAGCGGGTGGACGTGCGGCGCTTCTGTGCGCGCCTGCAGCCTGTGCCCACCGGCCTCGAGGCCGAGATCGAACTGACCGACGCCGGGACAGCCCGGCCGGAGGAAGTCGCAACAGCGGTCGCCGCCACCATCGGCGCGACCCCGACCATCACCCGGATCGTGCGCACCGAGATCGTGCTGCGCGATGCCGTGGTAGGAGCTCATACGTGACCGTAATCGCAAACACCATCAAGACCATCCTCATCTCCGTCGACCTGTCGGAGCTGCGCGTTGCCGTGCTCGAGGAGGGCCGCACCGTCGAGACCTACATCGAGCGGCGCGGCGCAGGTTCCATTGCAGGCAACATCTACAAGGCGCGGATCGACAACATCCTGCCCGCCATCGACGCGGCCTTCGTCGACTTCGGTGCCCCCAAGAACGGCTTCCTCCAGGTCAAGGACGTGGTCGTCCCCGGGATGAGCGCCACCACCCGGCGGCGCAAGAAGATCTCGGACCTGCTCTCGAACGGCCAGGACATCCTGGTGCAGATCGAGAAGAACCCGATGAAGACCAAGGGCGCCCGCGTGACGATGGAGCTGTCCATCGCCGGGCGGTTCCTGGTGCTCACGCCCGACGGCGAGGGCTCCGGCGTCAGCAAGCGCCTGCCCGACGGCGAGCGCGAGCGGCTGCGCAAGCTCGTCAAGCAGCTCGAGACCGACGGCGTCGGCGTGATCGCCCGCACGGCGGCCGCAGGCGCGACGCTCGAGGACCTCGAGCGCGACCTGCGCTTCCTCCGCAAGATCTGGGCGCAGGTCGAGGCGCGCGCAAAGACCGCGCCGCCCAAGACGCTGATCCACCAGGACGGCGACCTCTCGCTACGCATCATCCGCGACCTGCTCACCCGCAACGTGGACAAGGTCGTCGTCGATTCCGAGCGCCAGTACCGGCGCATCCTCGGCTGGGTGCGCACCACCCAGCCAGAGTTCGCCGACCGCATCCACCTGCACACCGGTAGCCAGCCGCTGTTCGAGCAGTACGGGGTGGAGGCGGCGATCCGCTCGACGCTGAACCGGCGAGTCGACCTTCCCTCCGGTGGCTACCTGCTGTTCGACTACGCCGAGGCGTTCACGGTGATCGACGTCAACTCCGGTTCGTCCACGCGCCAGAGCCACCTCGAGGAGACGACGCTGCGCACGAACGTGGAGGCCGCCCGCGAGGTGATGCGCCAGCTGCGGCTACGTGACATCGGCGGCATCATCGTGATCGACTTCATCGACCTGGAGCGCGAGAAGAACCGCAAGGAACTGCTCGGCGTGCTCCAGGAGGAGCTGGCGAAGGACCGCACCAAGACCTACCTGGTCGACATCTCGCCGCTCGGCCTGGTCGAGATGACCCGCCAGAACGTCACCGAGGGCGTGCGCGAGACGCTCACATCGATCTGCCCGACCTGCGGCGGCGAGGGGCGCGTGCTCTCGCAGGACACGATGGCGGTGGAGGCAGAGCGCAAGCTGCGCAAGCTGGCCCGCACGTCCTCGTCGGAGGCGTTCCGCATCCGGCTGAACGCGAAGGTGGCGGCGAAGCTGGCCGGCCCGGGCGGCGTGCGCCTGCTCGAGCTCGAGCGCGAGACGCACAAGTTCTTCACGCTCGACCCGGAGATGCGGCTGCCGCTCGAGGAGGTGGACGTCATCGACGAGGGCACGCGGGCCGAGATCGACGGCGACGCCGTGCCCGTCAAGGAGGGCAGCGAGCAGCGGGTGAAGATCGCCGAGCCGCACATGTTCAACCTGTCGGACGGCGTTGCCCGGATCGACGGCGGCTACCCCGTCATCGTCGGCGGCGCCATCAGCTACGTCGGTGAGGAGCACCGCGTCCGCATCGAACGAGCGACGCGGACGACGGCCTACGCCACCCTGCTCGATGCGAAGCCGGCTCCGATCGAGCTGCCGCCGGAGCCCGGCGAGTTCGAGCTGCCGGACTTCGACCGCGAGATCGGCGAGCGGCTGGAGCTGGAGGAGCGCACGCGGGGCCGCCGCCGCCGGCCGGCTGCGACCACGACCACGAAGCGGAAGACGGCCAAGGAGGCGGCCGCCGACAAGGAGGCCGCGGAGGCGCCGGAGGTCGTGGAGGCGGCCGACGCGGAGGGGGACGCGGCCGCGCCCGAGGAGGAGCCCAAGCCGAAGCGCCGCCGCAGCCGCGGCGGGCGCGGCCGGTCGAAGACGGAGGCCGCCAGGAGCGACGACGCCGAGGCGTCTGCCGACGCCGAGGAGCCTGCGGCCGAGCCGGCTGCCGAGGCCGAGGCGACAGAGGACGGGGCCACGCCGGCTCCCAAGCGCCGTCGCGGCAGCCGTGGAGGCCGCAGCCGCACGCGCAAGCCGGCGGAGGCCGCTGCGCCGGAGCAGTCCGAGACTGACGGGTCGTTGCTCGAGCCGCCAACGGTCGTCCCCAGCGATGACGCGGCCGCCGAGGAGCCGAAGCCGAAACCGGCGCGGAAGCCGCGGGCCCGGAAGCCGAGGACGACCGCGTCCGCCGCTGCCGCCGCGGACACGGCAGAGGCAAACGGCGAGCCGGCGCCGGCGGCCGAGCCGGCATCCGTAAGCCCCACGGCAGAGCCGCCACAGGCCGAGGCGCCGAAGAAGGGGCTGTTCGGCAGGCTGCTGGGCGAGTAGGAGCTGCCTTCATGGTTGACCCGGTTGTGGCCGTGGCGTCTCAACCTGGGTCAGGCTGAAGCCTGACCCTCGGTTCGCGCCCGAAAACGACCTCGTCTGCTACCATCATCCAGCCCGTCCTACCGCGGGCATTTTCGTGTGGAGAGCGCCGGTATGTACGCAGTGATCAAGGTTGGCGGCAAGCAGTACCGCGTCGAGCAGGGCGAGAAGCTCCTGGTCGATCGCCAGCCCCTGGATGCGGGCGCGAAGTTCACGCCCGAGGTGCTGATGACGGGCGGCGACAGTGTCGTCACCGACCGCTCGAAGCTCGCCGGCACGGTTACCGCCGAGGTGCTCGAGCATGTCCGCGGCGAGAAGATCCGCGTGTTCACCTACAAGCCCAAGCGTGGCTTCAAGAAGACGCGCGGCCACCGCTCGGAGCTGTCCCGCATCTCGATCGCCTCGATCGGCGCCGCGAAGAAGCCGCGGGCCACGCGCAAGAAGACCGAGACGGCCGCGAAGGAGGACGCAGATGGCACATAAGAAGGGACTCGGCTCCTCCAAGAACGGCCGCGACTCGCACGCGCAGCGTCTGGGAGTGAAGGTCTTCGCCGGTCAGGACGTGACCGCCGGTTCGATCATCGTCCGCCAGCGCGGGACGCGGTTCTATCCCGGCGTCGGCACCGGCCTCGGCGGGGACGACACCGTCTTCGCGACCACCGACGGCACGGTGGAGTTCACGCGCCGAAACGGCAAGCGCTTCATCAACGTCGTCGCTGCCGAAACCGCGTAGCCCTTCCAGGCAGATCGTGACACAACCGTTATAGACGTGGTCTATACGGGTCGGATGTCCCGGTTTACACTCGACACACGCTGACTCGGGGCGAACAGCGCCCCGCTGCGGCGCCATCGTCGGGAGGCTGTCATGGGTCGTGTTCGAGCAGCGCTGGGCGCGGCGCTCGCCGTGCTCGGGTGCATCGTGGCCGGGGTGGCCCTGGCGGGCTCCCACGCGTCATCGGCTTCGGCGAGCGGCAGCACGTGTGTGAACCCGCCGGCCGTGTACCCGGAGGAGCAGGTGCACGCCGGACTGCTCGCCACCGGCAAGACGGTCGTCTCCGGCACGGCGCCCTCCTCGTTCAACGTCAAGGTGCTGGGCGTGCTCAACGACGGCGTTGCCCCCGGGATCGACATGATCGTGGTCAAGCTGAGCGGCACAGTGATGGATCAGACGGGTGGTGCGTTCGAAGGGATCTCCGGCTCGCCGGTCTATGTCAACGGCAAGCTGCTCGGCGCCGTCTCCTATGCGTTGAGCGGGGACTTCACCATCGCCGGCCTGACCCCGGCCGGGCCGATGATGAAGCTGTTCGCCTACCCGAGCGGTGGGCAGGGCGGGCTCAGCGCGGCGCCCACGATGGCCAGGAAGGTTGCCCTTCCCCGGTCGCTGCAGAAAACCGTCGACAACGCGGCCGGCACGGCCACCACGTCTGACACCATGCACGTGCTGCGACTGCCGATCGGCGTCTCGGGGCTGTCCGACACGGGCATGGCGCGGCTGCAGCGGGTCTTCGACCGCCACGGCCTTGACTACACGGCCTTTCGGGGCGGCTCGGCGGCGGTCCCCAACGGCGTGACCGGACCGCAGATTCAGGCCGGCAGCAACTTCGCCGCGACGCTGAGCTTCGGTGATCTCACCTTCTACGGCCTCGGCACCGCAACCGCCGTCTGCGGAAACGAGATCGTCGCCTTCGGCCACCCGTTCTTCTTCACCGGCCCGACCTCGTTCGGCATGAACAATGCCAGCACGATCACCGTGCTGAAGGATCAGTTCTTCCCATACAAGCTGGCGAACATCACCGGCTTCCAGGGGCTCGTCGACCAGGACCGGCTCGCCGGCATCCGCGGCACGACCGGCGAGGTGCCGTCGCTGACCGCCCTCACCAGCACGATCTCGAACGCCGACCTGGGCTCATCGCGGAGCGGTGAGACGGACGTGGCCGACCAGACGGATATGGCGCTGATCGCGCAGTTCGCCCTCTACGTGGAGAACGCCGTCGGCTTCGACCGCGAGGGAAGCGGCTCCGAGACGATGAACTGGACGATCACGGGCACCTATCAGGGCGACCCGTTCACCCTCACGCGCGACGACATCGCCACCGACCAGTACGACATCAACTACATGGCCGGCTGGGAGCTGACCGGCGAGCTCGGTGCGATCACCTCCGGGCTGTACGGGCCGGTGCAGGTGACGGGCGTGCAGTTCAACGGCACGGTCACGCAGGCGGACCTGACCGGCACGATCACGAAGGTCGAATCGAAGACCCGTGTCCAGCGCAGCTGGGGTGTGCGGCGGGTCGTCGCCGTGCAGCCGGGCCGACTGGTGCACCTGCGGGTGACGCTGAGGCGCACGGACGGCACGACGACGCAGATCCTGCTCGAGGTGCGGGCGCCGCGGCACTTCCGGGCGATCCCGCTCGTGGTGCGTGGCGGCCAGCCGCCGCGCGGCTGCCCGTACTGCTCGTTCGGCGAGCCCTTCCGCGGGGCACCCGCGACGTTCGGCGAGCTGATCGCCATGTTCCAGAACGGCGAGCGGTCGAGCGACCTGATCGCTGCGTTTGGACGCAGCAAGGTCTCGGTCACGCCGACCGAGGACCTCGTTGCCGGCCACCGGGTGCTCTACCTCGTGGCTGCGCGCTAGACGATTGATTCCACGGCCGTCCGGCGCCGGTCATTCCGGAGCCGGGCGGTCACCGGTGCGGAGACCGCCCGCGCGCAGCCCAGGCAACGGCGGTGCGGATCCCGGGCGCATCCGGATACACCTGGCGGCATCGCTCGCGCACCTGGTGCTGGACGTCCTCTGGTTGCCTGGCCAGCCAGGCGCCGGCGGGGCCGACGCCGAATGTCATCGGCTGCCACCACGCCTCGAAGCTCTCGTGCTGGACGGTCACGTCCACCTCGGACTCCTCGATCGCGTCGAGGCCCGCCTGCTCGAAGACGTCCGCGAGCTGGCCGGACTGCACACCGACCCGGTCGCCCTCGTCCTCCACGGACGGATCGATCTCGGTGGCAACCGCCCAGATTGCGCTGAGCGGTGAGCGTCCTGTCCCGAAGTCCCAGACGCACGCCGCCACGACCCCGCCCGGCCGCGTCACGCGGGCCATCTCGGACACGCCGCGGACGGGGTCGGACATGAACTGCACGACCAGCTGTGCCAGCGCGGCGTCGAAGGCTCCGTCGGCGAAGGGCATGTCCTCCGCGCCGGCCAGGCGAACATCGACGCCGGGGTGCCGCTCGCGGTTCGCCTCGACGAACGGCGGCGACGGGTCGGCCGCCGCGACCGAGCCGGCGCCCAGCATCTCGACGAGCGCCGAGGTCAGCGCGCCCGGCCCCGCGCCCACGTCGAGCACCCGCCATCCCGGCTGCACGCCGGCGAACGCGATGAAGCTCGCGGCCAGCGGACTCGAGTAGCGGCCCATGAACCGGTCGTAGGAGTCGGCGGCGACCTCGAACACGGCCCGATGATAGACGCGGCTCCGCCTGCGCTATGGTCGCCGCGTGGAACAGCACGACGACGGCTGGTTCGGCGAGGACGTCGCCAGCCGCTACGACGAGGACGAGGAGATCTCCGCGCCGGAGGCCGTCGACCCGGTGGTCGACCTGCTGGCCGAGCTCGCCGGCCCGGGCCCCGTGCTCGAGCTCGGCATCGGCACGGGGCGGATCGCCCTACCGCTGTCGCAGCGCGGGGTGGAGGTGCACGGCATCGACATGTCCCGGGCGATGCTCGCCCGGCTGCGTGCGAAGCCCGGGGCCGAGGCGATCGGCGTGACGATCGGCGACTTCGCGACCGCGACGGTGGACGCCAGCTGCACGCTCGTCTACCTCGTGTTCAACACGATCTCGAACCTGACGACCCAGGACGAGCAGGTGGCGTGCTTCCGCAATGCCGCCGCCCATCTGCGGCCGGGCGGATGCTTCCTCATCGAGAACGGCGTCCCCAGCCTCCGCCGCCTGCCGCCCGGGCAGCGGTACGTCCCGTTCCACGTCAGCGACCAACGGCTGGGGTTCGACGAGTACGAGGTCGCCACCCAGGGCTTGGTGTCGCATCACCTCACGATCGAGCCCGACGGCACCGCCCGCCGGATCTCGGTGCCGTTCCGCTACACCTGGCCGGCTGAGCTCGACCTGATGGCGCGGCTCGCCGGGATGCGGCTGCGTGACCGCTGGAGCGGGTGGCGGCGCGAGCCGTTCACCAGCGACAGCGAGAAGCACATCTCGGTCTGGGAGCTCAGATGATTGATCGATATCTCTCGCGAGCCTGGCCGCTGCGAGAGGTAGGGGGTTGGAGGCGGTTGTGGTGGCTACGGCTGCGAACCGTCGCCTGGCGGCGTCCTCGGTCGCGCCAATATTCCCGATATTGACGCTCCCTGCCATGAGCGATCTGCGTAATCGCAGATCGCTCGTGACCGGCGCAAGGCTCCGCCTTGCGCCTTGGACTTCACGGAGATATCGATCAATCATCTTGGGCGGGCTTCCGCGCGTGGTAGACGAAGAAGGTGGTGTCGCCGGTCGGCGGCGCCGGCTCGTAGTCGCCGTGCACGGCGGTCAGCTCGAAGCCGGCGTCGGCGAGCATGGCGCGCACCTGGGCGTCGAGATAGAGGCGCAGCGTGAGCGGCCTCGACTCCGTCGCGACCAGCTCGCCGTCCCGCCAGAGCTCGCCGATGATCTCGAGGGTGGCCGTCTGGTCGAGCGGGTCCGAGGCCAGCATCCGGCTGGTCATGCCGCGCTCGGTTCCGTCCGGCGCCGCACGGCGCTGCTTCGGGACCTTCGGCGGCTCCGGCAGTGCGGCCCTGCCCTCCGCCGTCCACGAGCGCCACTGATCGGCAGCCGCATACGGTGCCTCGTTGTCGAGCAGGAGCAGGCCGCCCGGCTCGAGCGCGTCATGGAGCCGGCGCAGCGCTGCAGCGTCCTGCTCCCAGGTGGTGCCGAGACCGAAGACGCCGCAGACGACGATGGTGCGGTAGCGTCGCGGCATCTCGAGCTCGTGCAGCGGCTGGGCGACCAGCGTTGGTTGATGCCCCGCGGCGTGCGCCCGCTCGGCGCAGCGGGCGAGCATGTCTTCCGACACGTCGCATCCATCCACGTCGTACCCGGCGTCCAGCCAGGGCACGAGCAGCCGGCCCGCGCCGCAGCCGGCGTCGAGCGCCGGCTGGCCGGCAGCCACGTATTCGCCGAAGTAGTCGATCTCGGGGCCGTCCGTGTTGAACAGCGCCCACCAGTCCGCGACCAGCCCGTAGTGCCACGTGGCCATCCGACCACCCTAGGCGGTCGCCGGACTGGCCGCAAACTACGCTTCCTCCGTGTTCTCTGACCACGCCACCATCTACGTGCAAGGCGGCCGCGGCGGCGACGGCTGCGTCAGCTTCCGGCGGGAGAAGTACGTGCCCCGCGGCGGGCCCGACGGCGGCGACGGCGGCCACGGCGGGAGCGTGGAGCTGGTCGCGGATCCCGACCTGCGCGACCTGACCGCCTTCCGGTTCGCGTCGCACTTCAAGGGCCGGCGCGGCACCCACGGCCAGGGCTCCGGCAAGCACGGCCGCCGCGGCACGCCGACAGTGCTCCCAGTCCCGGTGGGGACGCAGGTGTGGCTCCGGGAGGAGGGGACGCTGCTGGCCGACCTCGCCCATCCGGGCGCTCGTGTGGTGGTGGCGGCCGGCGGCGCCGGCGGCGGTGGCAACCGGCGGTACGCGACGGCCACGCGCCGGGCGCCGACCACGGCGGAGGTGGGCGAGCTCGGCGAGGACCGCTGGCTCGAGCTGCGCCTGAAGCTGGTCGCGGACGCTGCGCTGCTCGGGTTCCCGAACGCCGGCAAGTCGTCGCTGCTCCGTCGCATCTCGAACGCCAAGCCGAAGGTTGCCGACTACCCGTTCACGACCATCGAGCCGGTGCTGGGCACCGTCGACTCGCCCGACCATGGCAGCCAGCTGACCGTGGCTGACGTGCCCGGTCTGCTGGAGGGTGCGCACGAGGGCGTCGGCCTCGGAGACGAGTTCCTCGCTCACCTGGAGCGTGCGCGCCTGCTCATCCACCTGGTCGAGGCCACCGAGGATCCGGCGGACGTGCTTCGCCGCCGCGACGCGATCAACCGGGAGCTGACGCTGCACGGCGCGGGGCTGGCCGACCGCCCGCAGCTCTTCGTGCTG
The DNA here is from genome assembly GCA_036263035.1 of Gaiellales bacterium. GTDB lineage: Bacteria > Actinomycetota > Thermoleophilia > Gaiellales > JAICJC01 > JAICYJ01. Next base: position 20,082 of record DATAHR010000211.1, read on the forward strand.
TCCAAGATCGACCTGGTCGAGCCGAAGCGGCGGGCCGCGCTGCTTCGGGCGACGGGTGCCGACCTGGCGCTGTCGTCGGCGACCGGGGAGGGGATCGACGCGCTGGTGGAGCACCTGTTCGCGCTTGTGCCCGAGCTGCCCATCCCCGCGGGCGCGGATGTGGCCGGCGAGGACGACCTCGCCGACTATCTCGTCTACCGCCCTGCGCCTCCCGCGCGGCGGGAGTTCAAGATCCTCCGCGACGCCGGCACCCTCCGCGTCGCAGGGCGGGAGCTCGAGCGGCTCGCGTCGGGCATGGATCCGGACGATCCGGGCGCCGTCGCGAGGCTCGCTTCCGAGCTGGAGCGGCTCGGGGTCGAGGAGGCCCTGCGCGCCGCCGGCGCGAAGCGGGGGGACGACATCCTCGTGGGAGCGCACAGCTTTACCTTCCAGCCGCCCTCGGGATCGGAGGAGACGGCATGAGGGTGGGGGTGTTCGGCGGTGAGTTCGATCCGCCTCACACGGGCCACCTGGCGGTGGTACGCGCGGCGCGCGAGCAGCTGGCGCTCGACCGGGTGATCGTCGTGCCGACCGCCCGACCGCCCCACCGGGAGGCCTCTCCGACGCCGGCCGAGACGCGGCTTCGGCTGGCCGAGGCAGCGTTCGCCGAAGACCCGGCCGTCGAGGTGAGCCGCATGGAGCTCGACCGGGAGGGGCCGAGCTACACCGTCGACACGCTGCGGGCGCTCAAGCCGCGTGGAGACCTGGTGCTGATCCTGGGCGCCGACCAGGCCTCCGACCTGCTGGGCGGACGGTGGCACGAGTCGCAGGAGGTGCTCCGCCTCGCCCACCTCGCCGTCGCTCCACGTGGGGAGATGCAGGGTCTCGGCCGGCCGGACGTGACGGTTCTGCGGATGGATCCCGTGGAAGTGTCCTCGACCGCCGTGCGGGCCGCGCTGCGGGCGGGCCGGGGGTCGGATCAGGTCCCGGTCCCGGTACTCGCGCTGATCAGGACGGAGGGGCTGTACCGGCAGACCCCCGTGCTACCCTGATTCCGGAGACCGTCCTGGAGATGATCGTCTGACAACGAGCCTGGAACTCGCCAATCGCGTCGCCTCGCTGGCGGCCGAGAAGCTGGCAACGGACATCGTCATCCTCGACATGCGCGATGTAGTCACCTACACCGACTACTTCGTGATCTGCTCAGGCCGGAACGCGCGGCAGACGCAGGCAATCGCCGAGCAGATCCGCGAGGCGCTGAAGCGCGACCGCGTGCTCGCCCGGAACGTGGACGGCGAGCGCCAGGGCGACTGGATCCTGCTCGACTTCCTGGATGTGATCGTGCATGTGTTCACGCCCGACGCGCGGTCGTTCTACCGGCTCGATTCGCTCTGGGGCGAGGTTCCCAGCGAGTCGTACGCCCAGGGTGCCTGACCGCACCTTCACGGTCGCCGAGGCCCAGGCGCTGCTGGACGAGACGATCCGGCCGCTGGCGGAGCGGCTCATGGCGCTGTTCGCGGAGCTCGGGCCGCTGCAGCGGCAGTGGCAGAAGATCCTGATCGCGATCGGGTCGAACGGCGGGGGGCTCGACCATGAGCGCGCCGGGCAGCTGCGGGAGCGCCTGGAGGCCGGGCAGGCGGAGGTGCAGGAGCTGCTGGGCGAGATCACCTCGCACGGGGTGCAGGTGAAGGATCCCGCGCAGGGGCTGCTGGACTTCCCCTCGGTGGTGGACGGCGAGGATGCGCTGCTCTGCTGGCACGTCGGCGAGCCGCGGATCGCGTTCTGGCATACGCCGGAGGGCGGGTTCGCGGGACGGCGGCCGCTGCCGTGAGCGCGGGGCAGCTCCTGGACGAGGCGCTGGGGCAGGAGGCAGCCGGATACCGCGCGGAGCTGGGCGGCCGGCCGGCAGCCGCCCACTACCGCGCCGCACGCGACGGGTATCTGGCTTCGCATGCGGAGACCGGGCCGCAGAGCTGGGGACGGCTGATCGGCGCGCTGAAGATGGCGATCCTGGCGGGGGACGGGGTGGAGGCCGTCGCCCGAAGGGCGCTGGCCGAGACGGCGTCGGCCGACTCGCCGGCGGCCGCGTACGCCGGTGCGCTTGCGGCGGTGGCCGTGGGGGAGGCGCCCGACGTCGAGCCGATGCTGAAGGCGGGCGGCGCGTTCGAGTCCACAGGGGAGGCGCTGGCGGCGCTGGCAGCGGGCGACGCCGGGCGCTACCGGGCTGCGCTGGACGCGATCGTGGCCGACTTCGCGGCGCGCGAGCAGCACCTGTCGGGGGTGGCGGTGGCCGATACGGCGATGGTGCTCGAGCGGCTCGCGGAGCCGCGCGGCATGGCCGTGCGACCGGCGTCGCCGCTCATCCCGTAGGCGAGGGCGCCGATATACTGCGGAGCCACGGGGCTATAGCTCAGTTGGGAGAGCGTCGCGCTGGCAGCGCGAAGGTCACCGGTTCGAGCCCGGTTAGCTCCACTCGCTACGGCGGCACGTCGAGGCCCGGCATGGGCCCCATCATCGCCACGTTGACAGCGATGAAGACGCTCACGCACATTGCAACGGCCGAGATGATGACGGCGAGGGTGGCGATGACCCGCCGCCGCATGCCGGCTGTCTGACGGAAGGCGGCCACGCCGGCCACGCATCCGAACAGCCCGGTGAACGGGCTGAGAAAGCCGGTCACGAGGACCGCGCTGTCGAGTGCCCCGGGCCAGCCATCGGACCCCCAGACGCGGTAGCTGACGAAGAACACGACGTAGGGCGCGGCGGCCAGTGCGGCCATCACCATGCTGATCCTGATCGTCCCTGCGCCGTCTCCCCGGCCTTCAGCCTGTGAGCTGGTCTCCATGCCGCAACCGTAGGAGCCGGGCCTGGCCGATCGCATCGGGGCAACCCCTCGACGATCGGACAGAGAACGTCACAGTCTCGAACCGCCACGGTCACGGCCGACGTGTCCATGCTTTGAGACCGGCCGGCCGGAGGCCGGCCAACCATCGGGTGTCCCGTCACGTGGTTGCAACGCGGCGGTGACGCTGCCCTCCGGTCTGCTTTGAGACCGCCGTCCGGGCGCCTGGCAGCGCCAGGCGCCCGGACGGCAGCCGTGTGGCAGGCGCCCCGACGACCCTTCTCCCACACCGTTGAAGGGAGTAGCCATGAGCACAGTCGAGAACATCGGGCCCGCCGTCGCGCCGACCTACTGGAGCGTCGACCCGGCCAACAGCACCGTCGAGTTCGCCGTCAAGACCTTCTGGGGCGCCATGACCGTGAACGGCCGCTTCGAGCGGTTCGACGGCTCCTACCAGATCGGTCCAGACGGCCCGTCGATCGAGCTGGACATCGACGCGGAGAGCCTCAACACCGGCCACGCGAAGCGCGACGAGCATCTGCGGTCGTCCGACTTCTTCACCGTCGAGGAGCATCCGCACGTGCGCTTCCGCTCGACCCGCGTCGACGACGTCGGCGACGGCAGGCTCCACGTCCAGGGGACGCTCGAGGCGGCCGGGGAAGCCATCCCCATGGAGTTCGACGCCACCGCGCTGCAGGTCGGCGACACCCTCCAGGTCGAGGTGTCGACCGTGATCGATCCTCGCGAGTTCAACATGAGCCGAGGGATGCTCAACATGATCCGGCCGGCCGCTAAGGTGTACGTCAAGGCCCATCTGTCCGAGCGCCCGGCGCTCCAGACGGCCGCATAGGAGGCAGCCGATGCAGCACGGCCACCACGTGGTCATCATCGGCGGCGGGTTCGGTGGGCTCGCCGCCGCCAAGGCGCTTCGGCGCGAGCGCGTCCAGGTGACGGTCGTGGACCGGCAGGCGCACCACCTGTTCCAGCCGCTGCTCTACCACGTCGCCACCGGCATTCTCTCCGAGGGCAACATCGCGCCTCCGATCCGCGACGTCCTCCGCCATCAGCAGAACACGGAGGTCGTGCTCGCGGAGGTGCGCGAGGTCGACCTCGAGCGCCGCACGGTCACCACCAGCATGCTCGACCGCATGGAGGAGATCCCCTACGACACGCTGATCGTCGCGGCGGGGGCGGCGCAATCGTACTTCGGCCATGACGAGTTCGGCATCCACGCACCGGGCCTGAAGACCATCGACGACGCGCTCGAGGTGCGCGGCCGCATCTTCGGCGCCTTCGAGATCGCGGAGCGCGAGCAGGACGAGGAGCGCCGGCGCGCGTGGATGACCTTCGTGGTCGTCGGCGGCGGGCCGACCGGCGTCGAGATGGCCGGCCAGATCGCGGAGCTGTCGCGGTACAGCCTGCCGTCCAACTTCCGCAGGATCAACACTGCCGACGCGCGCATCCTCCTCGTCGATGGGGCGCCCCGCATCCTCGGCGGATTCCACGAGCGGCTGTCGAAGCGGGCTGCTGCGAAGCTGGGGCGG
>DATAHR010000212.1:0-1940 GCA_036263035.1 Gaiellales bacterium
CGCCGATCGTCTCGGCGATCGCGTCCGGCTGCTCGTGGATCTCCTTGAGCATGAACGTCTCGTAGCCCTGCTTCTCGGCTGCGTCCTCGTCCCAGTCCACGTACTCCACCGGCCGATCGATCGTCTCGCCGTCCGCGTTCAGGAACGTCGCGCCGTCAGGCCGGGCAACGACGATCTCGTTGTCCAGCACGTACTGCACACGCCGCGTCTCGCTCATGAACGCCGGGATCGCCGACGCCATGAACATCTCGCCGTCGCCTACGCCGACAACGAGCGGGCACTGACGCCGCGCGGCGAGAATCTCGTGCGGGTGGTCGCGGTGCACCACCGCGAACGCGAAGTGGCCGTGCAGCTCGCGGTAGGCCAGCCGCACCGCCTCCACCAGGTCGCCCTCATAGTGCTCCTCGACCAGGTGGCTGATCACCTCGCTGTCGGTGTCGGTGTGGAACTGATGTCCCCGGTCGATCAGCATCTCGCGCAGCTGCACGTAGTTCTCGATGATGCCGTTGTGCACCGCCGTGACGCCCGACCCCTCGCACGCCTCGATCGGATGCGCGTTCGACTCCGTCACGCCGCCGTGGGTCGCCCACCGCGTGTGCGCGAGGCCCAGGGTGGCCGGGTGGCTGCCCGTCCCGACCGCCTCGCGCAGCGCCTCCACCCGCCCGACGCGGCGCGTGATGTCGATGCTGCCGTTGATCAGCGCGATGCCGGCGGAGTCGTATCCGCGGTACTCGAGCCGCTCCAAGCCCGTGAGCAGCAGCTCCTTGCACTGGCGCTCACCTACGTATCCGACGATTCCGCACATTGTCTCTTCTTACGTCCCGATCTCGGATTCCACAAGCTCCACGAGCCGCCCACAGATGCGCTCGCATTCGGCTTCGTCCTCGGCCTCGACCATGACACGCACCAGCGGCTCAGTCCCCGATGCGCGAAGCACGATCCGGCCTCCGTCGCCAAGCTTCTCGCTGACCGCGTCCACCTCCTGCCAGATACGGTCAGCGGACGGTAGCAGGCTGCGGTCAGCCGGCACCGCGACCAGGCGCTGGGGGAACGGCACCAGCATGTCGTTCGCCTGCTCGGGCCGCAGACCGAGCCGATGCAGCGCCCCCAGGAACATCAGCGCAGTGGCCAGCCCATCGCCGGTCGTGTGGTTCCGCAGGTCGACCACGTGGCCCGACTGCTCCCCTCCGAGCACCGCTCCCGTCTCGAGCATCCGTTCCAGCACGTAGCGGTCGCCCACGTCGGTGACGTCCACCTCGATGCCGTGCTCGCGCATGAGCCGGTGAAACCCCAGGTTGGTCATCGACGTGACCACCACCCGGTCTCCCGCCAGCAGCCCGCGGCGCTTCAGGTCGATGGCGAGGGTCGCGATGATGACGTCGCCGTTCACGGGGCGGCCGCGGCCATCCACCGCAAGGCACCGGTCGGCGTCGCCGTCGAACGCGATGCCGATGTCCAGCCCCCGCGCCGAGACCAGCTGCGCGACCGCATCGAGGTGCGTCGAGCCCACGCCGGCATTGATATTGCGGCCGTCCGGCTCGCACCCGATCTGCTCGACCCGCTCGCCCAGGCGCTCGAACAGCGCCGGCGCCGCCTGCCAGGCCGCCCCGTTCGCACAGTCGATGCCCACGCGCAGGCCGGCCTCGACATCCTCGCCGTATGTAGCCGCCAGCCACTGGACGTACGTCGCCCATGCATCGTCGAGCCGCTCGGCACGACCGCCCGGGCCGCCGTCCACGGATCCCATGAGCGACTCGATCTGCGCCTCGTCCGCGTCGGGGAGCTTACGGCCGTCGCCGCCCAGGAACTTGATCCCGTTGTCCTCGAACGAGTTGTGCGACGCCGAGATCACGCACCCCAGCGCGGCGCCCACGTCACGCGCGAGCACGGCCACACCGGGCGTGGGTATCACTCCGGCCCGCACGGCGACGCCCCCGGCC
>DATAHR010000213.1:0-2727 GCA_036263035.1 Gaiellales bacterium
GGGCCGGCTGAACAGGAAGCCCTGCCCCACCCGGCAGCCGCGCGCAAGCAGGATCACCCGCTGCTGCTCCGTCTCGATGCCCTCTGCGAGCGGCTCCAGGCCGAGGTTCCGGGCGAGCCCGATGACCGTGTCGACCAGAGCCTCGGCAGCCGGGTCGCCGCCCAGCTCCCGCACGAACGACCGGTCGATCTTGAGGGTGGTCACGGGCAGCTGGCGCAACCTGGCGAGCGATGAGTGCCCGGTGCCGAAGTCGTCGATGGCGAGGCGCAGGCCCGCCTGTGACAGCCGCGCCAGCACGGCGTCGCAGACGGAGGGATCGATCATGACCGTCGACTCGGTCACCTCGACGGTGACCCGGCTGGGGTCGACCGACCGGCGGTGCACCGTCTCGATCAGCCGCTCCGCCGCGGCCGGGTGCCAGAGGATCGCCGGCACGTTGACGGCGACGCCGATATCGAGGCCGGCGTCATGCCACTCGCCCAGCTGGCGGCACGCCTCGTCGACGACCCAGTCCGTGAGCGGCCCGATCAGCCCGGTGCGCTCGGCCAGCGGGATGAAGTCGCCGGGCGGCACCAGCCCGTGCTCGGCGTCCTGCCAGCGCACCAGCGCCTCCACCGACCGCACGCGGCCGGTCGCAATCTCCACCACCGGCTGGTAATGCAGGATGAAGCGCTCCTCGGCGAGCGCGCGGTGCAGCCGAGCCGTCAGCGACACCTCGTGCATCGGGTCGAGCACGTTTCGGCTGACGCTGGTGCCCGCGCGCAGGGCCGACTTGGCCTGGCCCTTGGCGACATCGGCATGGCGGAGCAGCCCATCGCGGTCGGACGCATGCACCGGATGGATCGCGATGCCGAGGCACGGCCGCAGGAACACCTCGGCGCCGCCGGCGTCGAACGGCTCCGCGAAGGCCGCCTGCACGCGGCCGGCGATCGCCTGTGCGATCTGCGCGACGTCGTCCACGCTGCGGCAGTCGGAGCTGGAGGGATCGTCGGAGGCATCGGCCACCACGAGCAGGAACTCGTCGCCGGCGTGGCGCGTCAGCATGTCGGCGCCGCCGGCGGCGCGGCGCAGCCGGTCGGCGACCTGACGGATGACGGCGTCGCCCGCGTTCTGGCCGAAGCTGTCGTTCACCAGCTGGAAATGGTCGATGTCGACCCAGAGCACCGCCGCCGCGCGTCCGTGCTTGTCGGCAAGCGCGAGCAGGTGGTCGAGGCGATCGTGGAGCGCGGCACGGTTCGGGAGCCCTGTCAGCGGGTCGTGGAAGGCCAGGTGGGCGACGCGCTGCTCCGCCTGGTCGCGCTCGAACGCTGCGGCCAGCACGTTGGCCACGGCCTGCAGCACGTGCGCCTCCTCCTCGGTGAAGACGCGGGGCGTGCGGTGATGCACCATCAGCACGCCCTGCACTGTGCCGCAGCCATGGATGGGCACGCCCATCGCACTGCGGACCCCCTCAGCGCGCGCAGCCGGGCCGGCCGGCACCCGCGACGTGTCGTCGAAGATGACCGGAAGCTCTGAGATCAGCACACGGTGCGCGAGCGAGCCAGTCGCCGCGGACACGCGATACGTCCCGGCCAGGTGGGCCGGCCAGCCGGCGACGGCGACCGCAAGCAGCGAGCCGTCGTCCCCGGGAGTGGGGCGTAACATCGACACCAGGTCGACCTCGAGCGCCTCCTGCACCACCGGCATCGCCTCGGCCTGCAGGGCCTCCACGCCCAGCCGCAGGCCGGCCACTCCGAGACGAGCCACGGCGGCGTTGCGGCGAGCCCGCGTGGCCGTGGCCGCCTCGGCGTTTCGGCGGTCGGTGATGTCCTCCCCGATCGCGGTGTGCCCGAACACCACACCCCTGCGGTCCCGCATCGGGGTCGTGCTCCAGGCGATCAGCCGGTGGCTACCGTCGCGCGTGCGCAGGATCAGCTCCTCGTGCGGCCAGGTCTCGCCGCTGATCCGCCGTCGGGCCTGCTCGCGGTTCTCATCCACGTCGCCGACGCTCAGCACCTCGGCCCAGATCCGCCCGGTCAGCTCCTCGCACGTGTAGCCGGCGGTGGTTGCCAGGAGGTCGTTGCAGAAGAGGATGCGGCCCTCGAGATCCTGCATCACCGTGAGCAGCGGCATCGTCTGGAGCACCTCGCGCATGACACGCTCCCACTCGTCCGCCGCGCGCTCCGCCTCGAGCTCGCGCCCGATGTCGACCAGGCGGACGATCCGGCACTGCTTCCCGCGGTACGTGACAGGGGAGCCGGTGCCCTCCAGGTCGATCTCACCGCCGCCTGGCCGGATCACGCCGAACCGCTGGGTCAGCGTCTGCCCGCCACCCGCGAGGCCGACGAGGCGATCGCGGTCATCCGACCGCAGCCATTGGCGAACGTCCACGCCGATCAACTGCTCGCGGCTGCGCTCGAGCAGCTCGCAGAACGCCCGGTTGACATCGACGATGAAGCCGCGATCGTGGATCAGGATCGGCTCGCGGGCGCCGTCCGCGAGCAGGCGGAGCCGTTCCGGGTCGTCCTCCGGCAGGACGTCGTGGATGGGGAACCTCGACGGGTCCATGCACCGGGTGATCGGCCACGATGGTGAGGGCGCCCTCGCCGAATCGCGGTAATTCGGATCCCGTCGGAGCGGGGCCGCTCAGCCGGCGGGCGTGGCCTCGCGAAGCTCCGCGGCGGCGCTCCGTACCGACTGCCGCCAGTCGCCGCGACGCTCACGCCAGGCATAGATCACCGACCGGGC
>DATAHR010000214.1:0-21298 GCA_036263035.1 Gaiellales bacterium
CCACCATCCCGACATGACGGTCGGATGGGGCCGCCTCGAGCTGGCGTGGGTCACGCACAGCGAGGGCGGCATCACCGACCGGGACGTCTCGATGGCCCGCCGGTCGGACGAGCTCGCGGCCGGCTGAGCTAGGCGGATTGCTGCTGGTCGGCGGGCTGCTCGGCCGGCTTCAGGGTCACGTCCACCTCGACGATGCGCGGCCCGTCCACGGCGCTCACCTCGAAGCGGGCGCGGTCGGTCTCGACCGCGTCGCCCACCCGCGGCGCCCGGCCCAGCTCGCCGAACACGTAGCCGCCGACGCTGTGGTAGTCCTCGTCCGGGAGGGAGGTGCCGAACCGCTCGTTGAACTCCTCGATCGGGAACGACCCGCCGAGGCGCATCCGCCCCTTGCCGATCCGGCGGATGCCCGCGTCGGGCAGATCGAACTCGTCGCCGATCTCGCCGACGATCTCCTCGATCAGGTCCTCGAGCGTGGCCAGCCCCGCGACCGAGCCGTACTCGTCGACGACGATCGCCATGTGGTTCGAGGTGGCGCGGAACTCCGCCAGCAGCTCGTCCAGCCGCTTGGTCTCCGGGACGACGATCGCGGGTCGAAGCAGCGAGCGCACGTCGACGTGCTCGATGCCCCGGTCGTGGAGGGCTGCGAACAGGTCACGGACGTGGAGCACGCCGGCGATGTCGTCGAACTCGCCGTCGTACACCGGATAGCGGGTATAGGGGTGCTGGAGCATCAGGCGCAGCAGCTCGGCGACGGGCATGTCCAGCGGCAGCGCGACCATGTCCGGCCGCGGCACCATCACGTCGGCGGCATCCTTGTCGGCGAACTCGAAGACCTTGTGGAGCATCGTCTGCTCCTCCTCCTCGAGCACGCCCTGCTCGCGGCTGGCGGTGACCAGCATCTTCAGCTCCTCCTCGGAGTGCACGGCCGTTCGCCGGGCCTCGGGGGGCAGGCCGAGCCATCGCAGGACGGTGCTGCTGGCCGCGATCAGAGCCCAGATGAACGGCCGGAAGACGGCGTAGAACGCGTTGATGGGGCCCGCCACGACCAGGGCCACGCGCTCGGCGTGCAGGAGGGTGTAGCTCTTCGGGACGATCTCGCCCAGGACGACGTGGAAGAACGACAGGATCGCGAAGGCAAGGATCGAGGAGATGGTCAGGGCGATGCCGCCGTGCCAGCTTTCGGGCAGCAGGCCGAGCGGCTTCTCGAGCAGCTTCGACACCACCGGCTCGCCGATGGCGCCGAGCGCCAGGCTGGACAGGGTGACGCCGAGCTGGATCGCGGAGATGAACCGCGCGGGATTCTGCTGCAGCTCGTCCACCCGGCGGGCCGGGCGGCTGCCCTGGGCGATCAGCTCCTGGATGCGCGTGCGCCGCACCGTGACCAGCGCGTATTCGGCCGCGACGAAGAAGCCGTTGGCCAGGACGATCAGGATGACTGCGAGCAGAGCGAGCGCAGTCGTCATGCCGGGGTGGTACTCGGAGGCTCGTCGCTCACGCGCTGGGAAGTTTACCAACGCCGCCGGATGCGGCTTGATTGCAGGGATTCGGGGTATTCCGCCGAAGTCGGCAGCCCGGTCGCGCAACGCCATCGAGGTTGGGGCTAACGGTCCACAGGGTTCCTGCCGATACACCACACCGGTGGCAAACGCTGCGACTGTTGGAGAGCACGTGAGCGAACCCATTACCTGTCTGATCGTCGATGACCATGAGGTGGTACGCGAGGGCCTGAGGCTCTCGCTGTCACGCTCGGAAAACATCCGCGTCGTCGGCGAAGCCTCGGACGGCCAGGCGGCCGTGACCCTGGCGAAGCGGCGCAAGCCGAACGTCGTCATCCTCGACGTCCGGATGCCCGGCATGGACGGCCTGGCGGCCGCCAAGGAGATCACCAGCGACATCCCCGAGACGTCGGTGCTGATGTTCACGGCGTTCGCCGAGCGCAGCCTGCTCACCCGCGGCCTCGAGTCGGGGGCCAAGGGCTACATCCTGAAGGAGGCTCCGCACCAGACCATCGTGCGGGCGATCCAGAAGGTGGCCGACGGCGACGGGTATGTGGATCCGGCGCTCATGCCCGCGTTCCTGACGAAGGAGCGCGAGAACATGCTGACGGCGCGGGAGCGGGAGATCCTCCAGCTGCTCGCCGACGGCATGTCGAACGCCGACGTCGCCGCCAAGCTGTTCATCAGCCAGGAGACGGTGAAGAGCCACGTGCGTCATATCCTCTCGAAGCTCGAGGCGGACACCCGCACGCATGCCGTCGCCATCGCACTCCGAACAGCAATCATCGACTGAGCTCCGCCTCCGGCAGGAGCTGATCGCCCAGGCGCGGTTTCTCGACGGGCTGGTCGAGAGCCTGGGAGCGGTCTCCTCGACGCTGGGCGGGACCGCCGTGCTCGAGCGCACGGCGCGGGAGGCACAGCGGCTGTTCGAGGCCGATGCCGCGGTCGTGCTGACCCCGGCTGCGGGTGCGCGCACGCTGCGCCCGGCCGCGTCGGCCGGACTGGCCCTCGGGCCGCTCGCCGACGTCAGCGTCAGCCTCGCGGACGAGGCCTCGGCGATCGCCGCAGCCGCGCGCGATCTCGCACCAGCGGTCGCAGCGGCGGGGGAGTCGCCCGCGGACGAGCTGACACGGCGCCTGCAGCCGGCCTCCCTGCTCGCGGCACCGCTCGTCGCCGCCGGACGCCTGCATGCGCTGCTGGTGCTGCTCGACCTGGGCTCCGGCCGGGGGTTCGGCCCCGCCGATCTCGGCCAGGCGGCCGTCTTCGCGGACTTCGCAGCGCGCGCCGCCGAGAACGGCGCCCTGTTCGAGCGGGTGGAGGCCCTGCTGGCCCAGGCGCGCATCCGCGAGGCTGAGCGTGCCGAGCTGTCGCGCCGCGTCGTGTCCGCCGAGCAGGAGGAGCGCCGCCGCCTCTCGACCTTCCTGCACGACGGCCCCGTGCAGACCCTCTCCGGTGTGACGATGATGCTGGACGCCGTCGCCGAGGCGATCGCCGACGGCGACGCCGAGGCGGCGCTGAAGGTGCTGGAGACGGCGAGAGACCGCCAGCGCAGCGTGATCGGCTCGGTACGTGAGCTGTCCTTCGCCCTCGAGCCGTGGACGCTCCGCGACCAGGGGTTCGAGACCGCCCTGCGAGCGATCGCCGACCGGTTCGAGGCAGACCACCGGGTGACGGTGCGCCTCGACGTGGCCGACGCCGAGCAGCTCACCCAGGACGACCAGGTCGTCCTCTTCCAGATCGTCCGCGAGGCGATGACCAACGCTCTCAAGCACGCCTCGCCGACGACCATCGAGGTGAGCGTCCACGGCTCGCCGCAGGAGGGTTTGGAGGCGCGCGTCGCCGACGACGGCACCGGCATCGTGAAGGAGCCGGACGACGGCCTGCCGCACCACGGCATGGCGTCGATGCAGGAACGCGCGGCGATCCTGAACGGCCGGCTCGATGTGGACGCCGTCCCGGGGACGGGGACGACGGTGCGAGTGCTCGTCGCCGCAGGCCGGCTGCGGAGCGCCGATGGCTGAGGCCACCGATTTCGAGCGCGACCTCGCCCGGCTGGTCGCCGCGTGCGAGACGGGGCTCGACCTGCCCGCGGTGCTCGGGGCGGCGGCCGACGCGGTGCGCGGCGCTCTGGGCGCTGCATCCGCGGCGGTGTACGCGCTGAGCGAGGGTGGCGGCGAGCTGACGCGGGTGCAGGGAGACGGCCCGGCAACGCTCGACGTGCCCGCGCTCGAGCCGGTGATCACGGGCTCGCGGGGGATCGTGCCGCTGGTCAGCGCGCGACGGCTCCTCGGCTGCGTGCTGGCCGAGGGCGTGAGTGACCCGTCAGGCCTCTCCCGCGCGCGGATCGCCGCCGGTGTCGCGGCGCAGGCCGTGGAGGCGGCACGGCTGTGGGAGAGCGCGGGCGCGGGCGCCGGCACGCTCGACCTGCTCACGGGGCTGCCCAACCATCTCGGGTTCCAGAGCGTGCTCGGCAGAGAGCTCGCGCGGGCGAAACGCACCGGCCAGAGCCTTGCCGTCGGGCTGGTCGATCTCGACGGCCTGGCCGTGTTCAACGAGCGCCACGGCGAGGCCGAAGGCGATCGCGTGCTTCGGCTGGCGGCCGAGTGCCTGGCGACGGGCGTCCGCAGCTACGACTGCGTCTGCCGGCTCGGTGAGGACGAGTTCGCTCTGGTGCTGCCCGGGATGACGGCCGAGCCGGCGGCCGCGCTGGTGGGGCGGCTTTCGGACACGGTGGGCGGCTGGTCGGAGGGCGACCGGCGGATGACGGTCTCCGGCGGCGTGGCGGCGTTCCCGGAGCACGCCGCAACGGTGGAGGAGCTGGTGCGCCTCGCCCACGGCGCCCTGATGCAGGCGCGCGAGGCGGGCGGTGACCGCGTCGAGGCATGGGACGGCGCGAAGGAGGCCCCCGACCGCAGCGGGCGGGCGCTCGAGCAGGCGATGCGCTCGGTGGAGGCAAGCCGCGGCCATTCCACCCAGTCGCGCGCGGTGAGCGAGTACGCGGGGCACATCGCGGGCGCGCTCGGGCTCGAGCCCGACCGCGTCGACCGGGTGCGGCTGGCGGCGTTCCTCTACGACTCGACGATGCCCGCCGGGGCGGCCGCCGAGCGCGAGCGGGTTGCGGCGCGGGTGGCGGCGCAGGCGCTCGACGAGGAGGCGGCAGGATGGCTGCTGGCGCGGTCGGAGCCGTTCGAGCAGGCGCCGGTCGAGGCGCGGGCGATCGCGGTCGCCGAGGCGTTCGTGACGGCCGGCGGCACCGAATCAGGCGCAGCGGCCGGCCGCGCCCTGGCCGAGCTGTGGCAGCGGGCGGGCTCGGAGCTGGATCCGGAGAGCGTGCGGGCGCTGGAGCGGCTGGTGGCGGGAAACGCCACCTCCGGCTGACCTCGGATCAGCCGGTCTTCACCGCGCCTCAGATGGTGCCGTGGCGCTCATTGAGCCGGAACAGGAATCGGCTGCCAGCTCGGGTCGTCCGCGTTACGCACGAGCAGCTTCGCTCCCGTGCCGTTCGCGTAGGCCGTCCAGATCGCCGAGACGGCAGCGCTGCAGTCGTACGGCATGCATAGCCGCCGCGCGTATGCGAGCCGGGTTCCGCTCGGCGCCCACGCAGCGTCGCCGTTGAAGACCGGGTGGTCGTAGTCGGCGTCGGTGGTCAGCTGGTGAGCGTTGGACCCATCGGCCTGCGAGATATAGACGTTCATCGGGCCGCCGAAGTAGGGGGCCGAATCGAAGTCGGAGGTGAACGCCAGCGCCCGGCCTCTGGGCGCGAAGTCCGGGCTCCAGTTGTCGCCGACCAGGTTGCCTGCCGGTGCCACGGTGGGGATCGCGGTGATGCGCCCGCCGCCGACCGCAACGCGGTAGAGGTCGGTACAGCTGGGCTCACCCGGGTCGCACGGCCAGTTCCTGTCGAACACGATGGCATCGCCCAGCGCCGACCAGGTGGGATCCTGGTCGGCGTACGTGTCGTAGGGATAGTCGAGCGCAGGCGGAGGGTTGGTCAGGCGTATCGCGCTCCCGTAGGGATAGGTGCTGCGCAGCTTGAAGATCGCGTACTCATGCGTCGGCCCGCGGGCGCTGGAGAACGCAAGCCACGTGCCGTCCGGAGACCACGTCGGCGACGTCTCCGTGGTGGTGCTCGTCGTGATCCGGCGCAGGTTCGCACCGGTTGCAGTCATGACCCAGATGTCCTTGCTCCCCGCCCGAGAGCTCGTGAACGCGATCGCTCGCCCGTTCGGCGACCACGCGGGCGTCGAGTTGTTGCCGGTGGAGGTCAACCGCCGCTGCGCTGCGGTTACCGGGGAGATGGTCCAGATGTCACCGGCCCGGACGAAGGCGATCAGGCCGTTAGAACCGGGATAAGCGGCCCGCGCGGACGTGGCGTTTCCTGTCGCCGCCAGCACGCAGGCCAGCGCCGCCACGGAAGCCACACATCGCAAACGAGCACGTGCCATCACCCATCACCTCGTCTTCCCGCCAACAGGGACCAGCATCACACCGGGAGGCGCTGCCCGCTTCCGCAGCGGCACGCATCGCAGCTCAGCGGAAACGCGTAGGCGGACGAGCTGCCCTGTCGGAGTGATCAGCCCCGCCGGCGCCGCTTCGTCCGCTGCCGTGCCGCGATCGCGGCCTCCGGCCGCGCCGTCGGCGTGTGCCCCGCCACGGCCGGCTGCCCCCCGGTCGGAGCCGCCGTCGTCGATGACGACGGCGGGGCCGGGCGCCGCCGATGGAACAGGATCGCAAACGCGATCAGCCCGATCGCCGAGAGGATCGCCGCCACCCAGACGTTCACCCGCTGGCCCAGGAAGATGTCGGCGGGATCGACCTTGTAGGTCTCGAGCGGCACCCGGTACAGGTTGTAGATGCCGAAGTAGAGCGCGAACACCGTCCCATAGGGCACCCGGTTCCACCACTTCCGGATGAACAGCACGAGCACGAGGAACAGGCACACGTCGAGCAGCGACTCGAACAGGAACATGGGCTCGAACGTGGGCGAGTTCAGGTACGGGGACTGGCGGTGCGACGGGTCGATCTCGAGCCCCCAGGGCCGGTCGGTCGGCTTGCCGTACAGCTCCTGGTTGAAGTAGTTGCCCCACCGGCCCAGCGCCTGCGCGAGGACGAGCCCGGGCGCGATGCAGTCGGCGACCTCCCAGAACGGCAGGCGTACGCGCCGGCAGCCGATCCACACACCGACCATGCCGCCCAGCACGGCGCCGAAGATCGAAAGACCGCCGTTCCAGATCGCAGGGATCTGGCTGTAGTCGTTGCGGAACGCGTCCCAGTCGGTCAGCACGTGGTAGAGCCGGGCGCCGATCAGCCCGGCGGGGACGCCCCAGACGGCGATCGTGTACGCAAGCTCGGGGTCCATCCCGCGCCGCCGGAACTCGCGGCGTGCGATCCACCCCGCCAGCAGCACCCCAAGCGCCAGCAGCAGCCCGTACCAGCGGGCGTGGATCGGGCCTGAGTTGACGATGAACGGGTCGCCGGGGCTCGGGATCGAGAGCAGCGTCACGACGCGGAACCCTACCGCCCGTCCCCGCCGGCGGGCGCGGGTTGCGAACACGCATGTAGACAGAACGACAACTGTTCGCTACCACGAGAGAGGTAGCGCAGGCTCCCCTCCCGCAGCTCCGCGTCCCGCATACCTCAAGCAGTACCCCGCACGTGCCGATACGCGCCGTGCACCCGTCCCCCCGTGCCGTTGAACACGCCAACACCTCGCACATCCCAACAGGGCCAGGCGGTCGTCGAGATGGCGATCATCCTTCCCGTTCTGCTCATCCTCCTGCTGTCGATCTGGCAGATGGGCGTCGTCTACGACAAGTGGCAGAACCTGAACGGCGCCGCCCGCGAGGGCGCCCGTGCCGCGGTCGTCGCACAGCCCGGCCAGGAGACGGCCGATGCCCGTGCGGCAGCCACGGCTGCGGTCGCCGGCCAGCTCAAGCTCTCGAGCTTCTCGCTCCGCTCGACCAGCGTGTCGGGCACCGCCTACTACACGGCCACAGCCTGTTCCCCCTATGCCGTGAACATCCTCGGAATCGTCGTCAAGTCGGGCAGCCTGTGCCGCGACGCGACCATGCGGGTCGAGTAGCGACCCCCCACCCCACTCGACCCGTCAGCGCACGGAAGGAGACACCCCGATGCCGACCTTCAGCCGAAACATCATCATCAGCATCGTCCTCGCGATCGCCGCGGCGGGCGCCCTGCTCGCCTACACCGCGCAGGTCCGCAGCAACGCCAGCTCCGGAGCAAACGCGATCACGGTGATCGTCGCCACGCACGAGGTGCAGGCGGGCACGACCGTTGATGACGCCCGCTCGAAGGGCTACCTCGCGCTGCAGACCGTGCGCCAGTCCGACCTCGCCGACGGTGCCGTCACCAGCTTCGGCGCGGTCTCCGGACAGGTCGTCACCCAGAACCTCTACAACGGCGACCAGCTGACGGTGAACCGGGTGGGCGCCCCCAAGACGCAGACCGCCGCCTACAAGGTGACCGGCAACTTCCGCGCCGTGCGGGTGCCGCTCGACCCGAACTCCGGCCTGCTGAACGACGTCCGCGTCGGCGACCACGTCGACGTGATGACGAGCTACCGCAAGAACGACAAGATCTGGACGTACCTGGCCGTGCCGAACGCCCTGGTGCTCGAGGTCGACCAGCCCTCGACCGAGGGCAGCCTGGGCAACGCGAACCACGAGGGCTCCGTGATGCTCTCGGTGACCGAGCAGCAGAGCCTGTTCATCGCCAACGCCCTCGCCAACTCGTCGGGCGGCCAGAGCTCCAACAACATCTGGCTGGCCCTGGTCGGCGCCAGCGGCGCGACCTATCAGCCGATCACGGTGCCGGAGCTGCCCGGCGCCTTCCCGAACCACGGCCTTCCCGCCAAGTAGGAGGAGACGACGATGCACGACCTGATCCGCGTTTCACTTCAGGGCGACGACGCCTCCCTCCGCGAGCAGTTCGAGCGGTCGGGCATGGTGGAGATCGTCGACACCACCCCTGACGTCCTGGTCTGGAACCTGCCGCACGACGCCGACGGGCTTCCCGCCGAGATGCGCATCGCGCTGGCCGACGCCCACGGGCCGGCCATCGTCGCGCTGACCGACAGCCACCCCAGCCGGTGGTTCGACGAGGCGCTCGCGCTGGGCGTTGATGAGGTCGTCTGCCTGCCGCAGTCGCCCGAGTCGCTGGGCATGGCGGTGGCGAAGGCCAAGGCCATGCGGAGCCGCCGCATCATCGCGGCCCCCGTGCTCGCGAAGGGCGGCAACCGGTCGGCGCACGTGTTCACGGTGTTCTCGACAAAGGGCGGCTCAGGGAAGACGGTGATCGCCACCAACCTCGCCGTCTGCTTCGCGCGGCAGGGCAAGCGCACGCTCCTGATCGACTTCGACCTGCACTCCGGCGACGACGCGCTCGTGCTCGGCCTGTCGCCGCGCTGGACGATCCTCGACCTGGTGCAGTCGCCGGGCGACCTGGACAGCGAGAAGCTGGCCGGCTTCGTCACGCGCCACTCGAGCGGCGTCGACCTGCTGCCGGCGCCGACCCGTCCCGACGAGGAGGAGCTGGTCGACGTCGATCGCCTCGAGCCGCTGCTGGGTGTTGCCCGCCAGAGCTACGACGCTGTCGTCATCGACACGTCCTCGCAGTTCTCGCCGGCGACGCTGCTTGCGATCGACCACACCGACTCGCTGGTGCTTGTCGGCGCGTCCGACGTGCCCACCATCAAGAGCCTGAAGATCGCGCTCGAGACGCTCGAGCTGCTCGAGATGGACGTCAAGGACGTTCGCATCCTGATGAACCGCTCGGGCGCCCGGGTCGGACTCGATGACCGCGACGTCGAGCGGACGCTGCGGCGCGAGATCACCTACACGCTGGCCTCCGACAAGGCCATCCCGATCTCGGTCAATCGCGGCCAGCCGGTCGTCATCGACGCCCCCAAGTCGCGCGTCGCCAGGTCGTTCTACGACATGGCCCGCTCGCTCGACGCGGTGGTCGGGAGCCTGCGATGAAGCCGGACAACTCCCGGTCGCTCCACGGCCGCCTGCGCCGGCACGACGCGGGGACGGGCAAGGCCGAGGCCGCGCCCGACGTGATCCACGACCCGTTCGTCGAGATCAAGAACGCCGCGCAGCGCCAGGCGGTGCACGAGCTGGGCCAGGCGCTGCTCGAGGGCGAGGTGCCCGAGGAGGAGCTGCGCGAGCACGTCCAGAAGGCGGTCGACGCCGCCCTCGCCGAGGCCGGCACGCCGCTCTCGACGGCCGACCGCACGCGGCTCGTCCGCGAGATCACCTCGAACATCCTCGGCTACGGCCCGATCGAGCCGTTCCTCGCGGACGAGTCCATCAGCGAGATCATGGTCAACAACCACCACACGATCTACGTTGAGCGCAAGGGCCAGATCGAGGAGTCGGACGTCCAGTTCGCATCCGAGCGGCACCTGCTGCAGGTGATCGACCGGATCGTCGCCCAGACCGGCCGGCGCATCGACGAGTCGAGCCCGATGGTCGACGCCCGCCTTCCCGACGGGTCGCGGGTCAACGCGATCATCCCACCGCTGGCGATCACCGGCCCCTCGCTGACGATCCGCAAGTTCTCGCGCGACCCGCTGACGATCGACGACCTCGTCCAGTTCGGCACGCTGTCGCACCAGGCGGCCGCGTTCCTCGAGGCCTGCGTGGCCGGCAAGCTGAACATCCTCGTCTCCGGCGGTACCGGCACCGGTAAGACGACGATGCTGAACGTGCTCTCGTCCTTCATCCCGGAGAAGGAGCGCATCGTCACGATCGAGGACGCCGCCGAGCTGCGGCTGTCGCAGAAGCACGTGATCAGCCTGGAGGCGCGCCCTGCCAACATCGAGGGCAAGGGCCAGATTGCGATCCGCGACCTGGTCCGAAACGCGCTGCGCATGCGCCCCGACCGCATCATCGTCGGCGAGTGCCGCGGCTCCGAGGCCGTCGACATGCTGCAGGCGATGAACACGGGCCATGACGGCTCGCTGACGACGATCCACGCCAACAGCCCGCGCGACGCCCTGGCCCGCACCGAGACGCTGGTGCTGACCGCAGGCTTCGACCTGCCGCTGAAGGCCATCCGCGATCAGATCGCGAGCGCGTTTGACCTGATCATCCACACCCAGCGCCTCGTCGACGGCCGCCGCCGCATCACGCACATCACCGAGGTGGCCCGGGTGGAGGGCGACGTCATCACCCTCACCGACATCTTCGTCGCCTCGTTCGTCGATTCGGACGAGTCCGGCCAGGTGTCGAGCACGATGAAGTACACGGGCATCCGCCCGACGTTCATCGAGAAGCTGGAGCAGCACGGCGTGACGCTGCCGAAGGCCTTCTTCCAGAACGAGACGGGCGCCAAGGTCGACGTGCTCCGCCGCGGGCAGCGCAGGAGCGCCTGATGCGGATCCGCCGCGGACTGGTGCTCGCGTGCGCCGCGCTTGCCGTGCTCGCTCC
The DNA here is from genome assembly GCA_036263035.1 of Gaiellales bacterium. Lineage (GTDB taxonomy): Bacteria > Actinomycetota > Thermoleophilia > Gaiellales > JAICJC01 > JAICYJ01. Next base: position 10,949 of record DATAHR010000214.1, read on the forward strand.
CGCTGCCTCGGCCGCCGGTGCCCGATCGGCCCCTGCCACCCAGGTCGCGGGCGCCAGGAAGGTGGACGACCACACCGTGCGCGTGCTCGTGCGCGCGCCCGGCGACCTCACCGGCGCAGACGTCCGCGCCACGCTCGGCGGGCGCCTGGCGTTCGTCGAGCGGGTACGGCCGTACGGGCCGCGGCAGTCTCTGCACCTGGTCTTTGCCGTGGACACGTCGGGCAGCATGGCGGGCGAGCCGATCAGCGCCGCCATCGCGGCAGGTCAGCGGCTTCTGGACGCGGTCGGCTCCAACGACGAGGTGGGCCTGGTCGAGTTCGACGACTCCGCCCGTGTGCTCGCGCCGCTGACGTCCAACGTGCAGGGCGTCCGCACGGCACTCTCGTCCCTCACCACGCACTCCGGTACCGCGCTCTACGACGGCGTCGCGGCCGCGGTCCGCCTGACCGGCCCCGACCCGTCCGCACGGCGGGTGGTGGTCGTGCTCTCCGACGGGGCCGACACCGGCTCGAAGCTTTCCTACCAGCGTCTGCGCAGCTCGCTGGCCGGCTCGGGCGTCCAGGTCGACGCCGTCGGCCTCACGCAGTCCGGCTCCTACGACGCGAGCCAGCTGCGGGAGATCGCCTCGGTCACCCACGGCACCTTCGCACCGGCCACGTCGGTATCCGATCTCGAGCCGATCATCGTGCAGCTCGCCAACTCGCAGCTCGCGGGTGAGTACGCCCTCGACGTCTCGCTGCCCCATTCCTCCTCGCATGACCTCGCGGTCAGCGTGCGGGGCTCCGCGCCGGCGCACATCACGCTTCCGGCGGGCGTGTCGGGTGCGGACGAGTCGCTGCTGAGCGCGTACGGCGGCTGGCTGGTGGCGCTGCTCGGCTTCGCCGCCATCCTCATGCTGTCGACGCTGGTGCTGACCGCCGCCGAGCGCCGGCCGCAGGCGCTCACCGCGCGGCTCTCCCCCTACTCCGCCGATCTGTCCAAGGAGACGGCGAAGGTGCAGGGCGCGGCCCTGCTGGATGTCTACGAGATGCTCGAGAGCCGGCTCGGGGGCTATGCGCCGTGGCGCTGGCTGCACCGGCTGGGCGAGCGGGCGGGCTCGACGGCGCCCACCGGCCAGCTGTTCACCGTCATCTGCGCCTGCGCGGCCCTCCCCGCCCTGTTCGGCACGATCGTGATCGGCCCGCTGGCCGGCCTGCCGCTGCTGGTGATCGGCGGCCTGCTGCCGGTGCTCATGCTGCGCTTCCGCGCGAACCGCCGGTCGCGAGCGTTCGAGACGCAGCTCCCTGAGCTGCTCGGCGTCTGGGCCAGCGCGCTGCGCGCGGGACGGTCGTTCGCACAGGCGCTGGACACGCTGGTCGAGGAGGCGAGCGACCCGGCCAGGTCGGAGTTCCGCCGTGCCCAGAACCAGGTGCGCCTCGGCGTGACGGTCGAGCAGGCGCTCGACGACATGAGCAAGCGCCTGGGCTCGGAGAGCTTCGAGCTGGTCGTCCTCACCACCGACGTGCAGCGCCGGATCGGCGGCAACGTGGCCGAGATCTTCGACCAGGTCGCCGACACGGTGCGCAAGCGCCAGCAGTTCGCCCAGCGGGTGCGGGCGCTGGTGGCGATGGGCGTCCTGTCGGCCCGCGTGCTGCTCGGCATGCCGTTCGTGCTGGCCGGGATCCTCACCCTCATCAACCACGGCTACATGGCCCCGCTCTACACCACGCAAGCCGGCCACGTCCTGATCGCCATCGCGCTGGTCATGATGAGCATCGGTGCGCTGGTGCTGCGGCGGATGGTCAAGCCACGGGCGATCGCGTAAGGAGGCCTGCCCATGTTCCTGCTCGCAATCGTCCTTGTCGCCGCCAGCGCCTTCTTCCTGCTGCGTGCGGCGACCACACGCCGTCTCCAGGTCGAGTCGACCCTCGGCCGGATCCCCGGCTACGGGTACGGCGACCTCGCCCGCAGCAACGACCCGCGCGCCTGGCTGCGGCGGATCGGTCGCGTCGCCCCCGGCGGCCACGGCGCGGGTGCCGACGTGCTGCGCCGGAAGCTCGCGGCCGCCGGCTGGTCGCGGCTGCTGACGCCGGAGGAGCTGGCCGGCCTCAAGGTGGTGCTGCCGCTCGCGGCCTACGGCCTGATGATGGCGCTGGCCCTGCTCGGCATCGTGCCGCTGGTGATCGGCGCCGTCGGCGGCCTCGGACTGGCCGCGCTCGCATACGTCGGCCTGCCTCTCATGATCGACATGCGGGTGCGCGGGCGGCGTGACAAGATCGTCGCCTCGCTGCCGACGGTGCTCGACCTGCTGACGCTGTCGGTCGAGGCCGGGATGAGCTTCGACGCCGGGCTGCAGCGGCTGGTCAAGCGCCTGCGCGGCCCGCTGATCGACGAGCTGGCCCTGATGGTGCGCGACACGCAGCTGGGCGCATCGCGCAGCGAGGCGCTGGCCGCGCTGGCAGCCCGCGTGGACGCGCCGGAGATGACCAGCTTCGTGCGGGCGCTCGTGCAGGCCGACCGCCTGGGCGTGCCGCTCGCCCAGATGCTGCGGACCCAGGCAGACGACCTGCGCCACCGCCTCCGCAACGAGGCGGAGGAGCACGCCATGAAGGCGCCGGTGAAGATGCTGTTCCCGACGGTGCTGCTGATCTTCCCCGCCGTGTTCATCGTGGTGCTCGGCCCCGCGGTGATCGCGCTGATGGACAAGCTGAACTAGGCGGGGTCAGACCCGAGGGTCGCGGCACCACCGCGTCTCTGCGGGCGACCGGATTCCTGTCACCCGAAAGAGGGATCCGCGTTCGCGGGCGGAATCATTCGGCTGCGATGACCGCGGACGACGCTCCTGTTCCCGATAACGGCCGGTCGCTCGCGGAACCGCTGCAGCGCGATCAGCTGGAGCCGGTGCTGCGCGTGATCGAGGCCGCCCAGTCGCTGGCGGCCGGCGACTCGGTGCCCGACATGCTGGCCGACCTGTCCCGGCAGCTGACCGACTTCCTGGGCGCCTCTGCCTGCATGATCTCGCTGGTCGACTCCGAGCGCGGCGTGGTGAGGGACTGCGCCGGGTACGCGCGCCCGCCGCGCACCTGGGAGCCGGCGGCGGAGGAGTATCAGCTGCTCGATTACCCGCGCACCGCCGAGGTGCTTGCCACGGGCAGGCCCTATACGTGCGACCTCGACGATCCGTCCACCGACCCCGCCGAGGCGGAGTCGCTCCGCGGCCTCGGGTACCGGTCGCTCCTGATGCTGTCGCTGACGGTCGAGGGATCGCCCTACGCGCTCGTGGAGGTGTACGACCACAACCACCGCAGCTTCACGGCCGACGAGCTCCGCCTGGCGGTCGCGCTCGCCTCCGAAGCGGGCACGATGGTGGCACGCGCCCGCATGGCCGAGCGCCTCGAGGACGCCTATTTCGCGACGCTGGGAGCGCTGGCGGCGGCGCTCGAGGCGAAGGACGCGTACACCAACGACCACGCCAGCGAGATCGCCGAGCTGGCCGGGCGGGTATGCGACGAGCTCGGGCTCGACACCCGAACGACGCGTGTCGTCAAGCTGGGCGGGCTGCTCCACGACATCGGCAAGATCGGCATCCCCGAGGCCATCCTGCGAAAGCCGGACGCGCTCACCGGCGAGGAGATGCTGGTGATGCAGCGCCATCCCGACATCGGCGCGCGCATCCTCGAGCCGGTGCCCTACTTCGCCGAGCTGGTCCCGCTCGTTCGGTCGAGCCACGAGCGCTGGGACGGCCGCGGCTACCCGGAGGGCCGGTCCGCCGACGACATCCCGCTCGGCTCGCGGGTGATCGCCGTGTGCGACGCGTTCCACGCGATGACGGAGGACCGGGTCTACCGCCGCGCGCTGCCCGTCCCCTCGGCCATCGCAGAGATCGAGCGGTGCGCCGGCACGCAGTTCGACCCGGTCTGCGCGCGGGCGCTGCTCGACGTGGTCCGGGCCGACACATCAGGCCCGAATGGGCGCGAGAGCCTGGTGCGGATCGCCCGCCGCTCCGACTGACGGCCGGGTAGGATCGTCGCCATGACCAACCGTGCGCTTCCCAACCCCTTCCCGTGGGCAGCCGAGTACCAGTACTCGCAGTCGCTGCTGACTGAGGGAGAGCTCGTCTTCACAGCGGGCCAGGGCGGCTTCGGCGACGACGGCGCCGTCATCAGCGACGACCCGGAGCAGCAGATCCGCCAGGCATTTGCGAACGTCGACCGGGCGCTGCAGGCGGGAGGAGCCTCGCTGGACACGATCGTCAAGATGACGGTCTTCCTCGCGGACGCGAGCCTCTACGACGCGTTCAAGAAGGTGCGCGGCGAGCTGTTCTCGCCGCCGTACCCCGCCAGCACGGCCCTGGTCGCAGGCGGCTTCCTGTTCGACGGCATGCTGGTCGAGATCGAGGCCGTCGGGCGGGTCGGCGAGCCCCGCAGCGGCAGCTGATTCTTGCGCGCTCACATACCATTCGGTCATGACCGACACGGCCACGATCACGCATGACGAGCAGCTGCTGATCGGCGGCGCATGGCGCGAGGCCGCCTCCGGCCGGCGCTTCGACGTGACCGATCCAGCCACCGGCGAGGTGGTCGGATCCGTCGCGGACGCCGACCGCGACGACGTCTCCGCGGCGATCGACGCCGCCTCGGCCGCCTTCCCGGCGTGGGCTGCGACGCCCGCGCGCGAGCGGGGCCGCCTCCTGCGGCGCGCGGCCGACCTGATGCGCGAGCGCTCGGCGGCGATCGCGGCCGTGATGACGGCCGAGCAGGGCAAGCCGCTGGCCGAGGCCGCCGGCGAGGTCGAGTACGCGGCGGGCTTTCTCGAGTGGTTCGGCGGGGAGGCGGAACGGATCTACGGCCAGGTCGTCCCGCCGGCGAACGCCGACAAGCGCGTCCTCGTCCTGCGGCAGCCGGTCGGCGTCACCGCGGCCATCACACCCTGGAACTTCCCCGCGGCGATGCTGACCCGCAAGCTCGGCCCGGCGCTGGCCGCCGGCTGCACGAGCGTGGTCAAGCCGGCCGAGGCAACGCCGCTGACGGCGGTCGAGGTGTGCAGGGCGCTGATCGACGCCGGCGCGCCGGCGGGCGTGGTCAACCTCGTCACAAGCAGCCGGCCGGCCGAGGTCGGCGACGTGCTGATGTCCGACGCCCGCGTTCGCAAGCTGTCCTTCACCGGGTCGACGGAGGTCGGCAAGGAGCTGATCCGCAAGTCGGCCGATCAGGTGATGCGCCTCAGCCTCGAGCTGGGCGGCCACGCGCCGGCGATCGTGTTCGACGACGCCGATCTCGATGACGCGGTCACCCAGGTGATGGCATCGAAGTTCCGCAACGCCGGCCAGACATGCGTCTGCGCGAACAGGATCTACGTGCAGCGCGGCATCCACGATGCGTTCCGCGCGGCGATGGCCGAGCGGGTGGCGGCGCTGCGGGTCGGAGCGGGCACGGAGCCGGGCGTGCAGATCGGCCCGCTGATCGACGATGCCGCGGTGACCAAGGTGCGGCGGCACGTGGAGGATGCGATCGAGCGGGGCGCCGAGCTCGTGGTGGGCGGGGAACCCGCGAACGGCGACCGGCCGTCCGGCGGGCACTTCGTCACCCCCACCCTGCTCGACGGCGTCACCGCCGACATGCTGCTGTCGCACGAGGAGACGTTCGGCCCGGTGGCCGGGCTGACGGTGTTCGACACCGAGGACGAGGCGATCGCGATGGCCAACGACACGCCGTTCGGCCTGGCGGCCTACCTGCTCACGCGGGACTACGCGCGGATGCTGCGGGTGGCCGAGCGGCTCGAGTTCGGGATCGTCGGAGCGAACGACGGCGCGCCGTCGGTGCCGAGCGCACCGTTCGGCGGGGTCAAGCAGTCAGGCTTCGGGCGCGAGGGCGGCGACTTCGGCATCGACGAGTACCTGAGCGTGAAGTACGTGTCGATCGGCGGCGTCGCGAGCTGACGTGAACGCGCCGGACGGCCGGCCGATGATCGAGCCCGGGCACCGGGAGGTGCTGCGGACGTGGCTGGCCGAGAACCACTCGCTGACGAACGGCGTGTGGCTCGCCAACCACAAGAAGGGCACCGGGAAGCCGCGCCTCGAGTACGACGAGATCGTGGAGGAGCTGCTCTGCTTCGGGTGGATCGACTCGAAGTCGAACCACCTCGACGACGAGCGGTCGCTGCTCTGGATCAGCCCCCGCAAGCCGAGGAGCGGGTGGTCCCGGACCAACAAGGAACGGGTCGAGCGGCTGGAGCGCGAGGGGCTCATGACCGGCGCCGGCCGTGCGGCCATCGCCGAGGCGAAGCGGAACGGCGCGTGGACGGCGCTCGACGCCGTCGAGCGGCTGGAGATCCCTGACGACCTGGCGGCCGCGCTGGCCGCCGACCCGGACGCGGCCCGCCACTTCGACGCGTTCCCGCCCTCGTCCAAGAAGATCATCCTGACCTGGATCACGTCGGCGAAGCGGGCGGAGACGCGCGAGCGGCGCGTCTCCGAGACGGTCGAGCTGGCCGCCAAGAACATCCGGGCGAACCACTACCGGCAGTAATCGCCGGTGAAGTTCGGGTCGAGGCGGCCGAACACCGAGTCGAAAGCGACGTGGAGAGTGGAGAGCAATGCGTGTGACGATTCAGGCGAAGCTGATTGCGGCGTTCGGCGTGGTGCTGGTGCTGACGGGGGTTCTCGGTTTGGTTGCCGTGTCCCGGGTTGGGTCGGTGTACCGGGTGGCAACGGCGGTTGGACACGACGGGGTTGCTTCAGAGACCTCCGTCGCGACGATCGGCCAGATCATGAACAAGTTCCGGAAGGATCAGATCCACTACATGGTCGTTTCGCCGGCTTCGCGGGCTGACGTGAGGGATGATCTCAGCGGCGATCAGGCTGACATGGCAGCCGCCTTCAAGGACTACGCCGGGACGACACCACAGCAGCTCGCCGCCTTCCATGGCTTCGAGAAGTCGTGGAAGGCGTACGTCGCAGCGGGAGCTCCGCTGTTCAGCCTCGTCGACGGCGGCCATGGCGTGCAGGCGCAGACGCTGATCGCAGACGGCGGCGCTGCGGACACGCTGTGGGATCCCGTGAAGGCATCCATCGCGCGGATGCAGACGACCACGACGAACTCCGTCGACGCAGAGCTTGGGCGCGCAAACGCGACGTACGGGTCGGCACAGAGAATCGTCTGGGGCCTCGTGGCGCTCGCAGGCGTCCTCGGGCTCGCGATCGCAATCCTCATCTCGCGTCAGCTCAGCCGCGGTATTCGCGAGATCGTGCGGTCCGCAAACGCCATTGCCGAGGGCGACGTGCAGCACGAGCCGGCCGTGAGCAGCAGGGATGAGATCGGCGAGCTTGCGGATTCATTCCGTCGCATGCTTGCGTACCTGGCGGAGAGCGCAGAGGTCGCGGGCCGCATCGCACGCGGCGACCTGACCGTGCGCCCAGAGCCGCGGTCCGATCACGACCTGCTTGGAACGGCGCACGCAGAGATGGCGGACAGCCTGCGCCAGATCGTCGGCGACGTTCGGGGCACCGCCGGGTCCCTCTCGACTGCTTCGCGTTCCATGGCAGCGACATCCGATGAAGCGGGGCGGGCTGTTGGGGAGATCGCGCAGGCCGTGTCGGACGTCGCGGCGGGCGCCGACCGCCAGGCTCGGATGGCGGAGAGCACGCGCGCGTCGACCGAGGCGACCGAGAGCTCCGTTCAGAAGGCACTCGAGCTCGCTCGCCAGGGCACCGCAGCTGCGGCCGAGGCCGACGGTGCCATGACTGCGATGCGCGCCTCGTCCGCGGCGGTGACGCACGCCATCAACGAGCTCGTCGAGCGTTCGGAGAAGATCGGCGGGATCGTGGACACCATCACCGGCATCGCCGGCCAGACCAACCTCCTCGCACTCAATGCGGCAATCGAGGCGGCGCGCGCAGGCGAACAGGGCCGCGGCTTCGCCGTCGTGGCTGAGGAAGTCCGGAAGCTGGCCGAGGAATCCCAGGCAGCGGCGGCAACGATCGCGGGTTTGATCGCCGAGATCCAGACCGAGACGGAGGCTGCCGTCGCCGTTGTCGAGGATGGCGCGGCGAAAACCGAGGAGGGAGCGGCCGTGGTCGCCCGCGCGCGTGAGGCGTTCGAGGCGATCGACGCCGCCGTCGACGGCATGCAGGGGCAGATCAGCGAGATCGTGAAGAGCGCCGCTGAGGTTGCCGCGATCGCGGAGGAATCATCCGCGTCCGCGCAGCAGGTGTCCGCGTCCACCGAGGAGACCTCGGCCTCGACGGAGCAGATCGCCGCGTCGGCGCACGATCTTGCCCAGACCGCAAGCGAGCTCAACGGGCTGGTGGGGGTGTTCAAGCTCGCGGCATGAACCGGTCCTCGACCGGTACTCGTCGCCCCAGGAATGACGAAGGGGCCCCGTTTGGGGCCCCTTCAGCACGTATAGCGGGGGCAGGATTCGAACCTGCGACCTTCGGGTTATGAGCCCGACGAGCTACCGGACTGCTCCACCCCGCGCCGGTCGACGGAGTTTACCACAGGCCCCTCGTTGGTAGCATGGCCGGCGTGGTGCGCGCGCTCCTCATCGTCTGGCTGATTGCGGTCATCGGCACGTCCGTCTGGGTCGGCCTGCGCGGCCGTCGGCTGTACGTGATCGCGCGCTCGACGCAGGAGGGGATCGACCAGCGGCTTGCGAGCAGCCGCCTCGGGGAGTTGCCGGAGCGGCTGACCGAGCTGGAGCGCAGCCAGGCCCGCCTGGCGGAGGCCATCGCCGGGCTGCAGGCGGCGGTGGCGGAGTTCATGGTGATCTGGGGCGCCTTCACCTCGGTGACCGGCCCCCTGCGGGCGCTGCGGACGTTCGTGACGACGAAGTGACGCGCCGGCTCGCCGCACTGGACATCGGCAGCAACTCGACGCGGCTGCTGGTCGCAGACGCGGACGGCGAGCGGCTGCAGGAGGTCGAGCGTCTGCTGACGATCACGCGGCTCGGGGACGGCGTGGACGTGAACGGTCGGCTCGCCGACGACGCGATGGAGCGGGTCTCCCGCTGCGTGGGTCGGTACGCGGAACGAGCGTCCGAGCTCGGCTCGGAGACCCCGCTGGCCGTCGCCACCAGCGCTGTCCGGGATGCCGCGAACGGGCGGGAGTTCCTGGCGCGGCTGGAGCAGGAGCACGGCGTGCGAACGCGGCTGCTCAGGGGCGAGGACGAGGCGCGGCTGACGCTGCGGGGGGTCGCATCCGGGCGGTCGCTCGACGTGCCTGTTGTCGTGTGTGACATCGGAGGCGGCTCGACGGAGCTGATCGCGGGGACCGGAGACGACGTGCGGTTCGCGGTCAGCCTGGACATGGGCTGCGTCCGGCTCTCGGAACGGCACCTGCACGACGACCCGCCGACCGCGGAGCAGGTCGGGGCGGTGCGCGCGGAGGTGACGCAGCTGATCCCGGGCGACGTGCCGGCGGGAGATCTGCTCGGGGTGGCCGGCACGATCACCACGCTGGCGACGATCGACCTCGGGCTCGACGACGAGGTGCCGGAGCTGGTGGACGGGCACGTGCTCGAGCGGAGCACCGTCGAGGCGGAGCTGGAGCGGCTGGCGGGGCTGCCGCTCGACCGGCGCCGCGAGGTGCGCGGGCTGATGCCGGAGCGCGCGCCGACGATCGTGGCGGGAGCCGCGATCCTTGCGCAGCTGATGCAGGAGCTGGGCGCCGAGCGGCTGAGCGTCTCGGAGCGCGACATCCTGCACGGCGCCGTCCTCCTCGCCGGCGACGCCGAGTCCTGACGAAGCGATCCGGCGGTATCGTGGGCGCAGGCCCGGGTGGCGGAGCTGGTAGACGCGGGGGACTTAAAATCCCCTTCCCCTTGGGAGCGTGGGTTCGAGTCCCACCCCGGGCATCAGCTCAACCAGGCGAAATCTGGCTCGTAGGTCGGTGCGTGGACAGGCGTGCGGAAGACCTGGGCGTACCATGCGCGTACGGAAGGCTTGACGAGCCACGGCCGCTGGGCGGCGTCCGCGTGGTCACCACACTGCAGCAGGCCCATCGATTCGACTGGCGCTACTGGATGGTGCCTCGGATCTTGCCGCCTCCGGTCGCTCCGGACATCTGATGCTCCGGGTCAGCGTTGGGTGTTCGCCGTCATCCTCTGTATCGCCGCACTGGTGGCCGTGGTCGCGGGTGCCTACTGGCTCATCGCCTAGCCGACCGGCGTAGCGCGACCACCGGGTGCGCGACCACCGGGTGTTGAGCCTGACTCGCAGCGCGTTTGGGCCGTCTCGCGGCAGGCTCCGCAGAACCCTCACCCCCGTTGGTCATGTGTAGCCCCGCCCGGTTCAGTGGCGTGGAACACGCGCGCCGTTCGAATCAGCTAGAGGTAAGCGGCGTTCGTGCCGGCTGCATATTGATTTTCTCGACG
>DATAHR010000215.1:0-11633 GCA_036263035.1 Gaiellales bacterium
AAGCTGATGGCGCTCGAGCTGTTCAAGCCGTTCATCATGAGCCGGCTGGTCGAGCGCAAGCTCGTGCAGAACATCAAGGCGGCCAAGAAGATGGTCGACACGATGGTGCCCGAGGTCTGGGACGTGCTGGAAGAGGTGATCGCAGAGCATCCGGTGCTGCTGAACCGCGCGCCGACGCTGCACCGCCTCGGCATCCAGGCGTTCGAGCCGGTGCTGGTCGAGGGCAAGGCGATCCAGGTGCATCCGCTGGTCTGCCATGCGTTCAACGCCGACTTCGACGGCGACCAGATGGCCGTGCACCTGCCGCTGTCGGCAGAGGCGCAGGCCGAGGCCCGCATCCTGATGCTGTCCTCGAACAACATCCTGTCGCCGGCGCACGGCAAGCCGCTGGCGACGCCGACGCAGGACATGGTGCTCGGCACCTACTACCTCACGTACTCCAACGAGGATCTGTCGAAGGTCTCGTGGGAGGATCTGAAGGACCGCAAGGCGCGGTACTTCGGGTCGATGGACGAGGTCGAGATCGCCTACGACCAGAAGCAGCTCTCGCTGCAGGCCGTGATCGGCCTGCGGGAGGGGGGCGACTGGATCGTGACGACGGTCGGCCGGGCCATCTTCAACGACGAGGTGTCACGGGCGCTGGCGCACGCGGTCGGCAAGGAGTTCGACCCGGCCTCGTACCACTACCAGAACGTCACGTTCACCAAGCGCGAGATGACCGACTTCATCTCCGATCTGGTCGACCGCTACGGGGCGACCGCGATCAGCGAGGTGCTCGACACGATCAAGGAGCTCGGCTTCACCTACGCGACGCGTGCGGGTGTGACGGTGTCCAAGAACGACATCATCACGCCGCCGGACAAGGAGGAAATCCTGTCGGGCGTCGAGGAGGAGGTGTCGAAGGCGCAGCGCAACTACGAGCGCGGGCTGATCACCGAGGACGAGCGCCACGAGCAGGTGGTGTCGCTGTGGAACAAGGCCACCGACGAGGTGGGCGAGGCGATGCTGCGCAACCTGGTCGAGCTGAACCCGGTGTACATGATGGCGAACTCGGGTGCGCGAGGCTCGTTCAAGCAGATCCGCCAGCTGGCCGGCATGCGCGGCCTGATGGCGAATCCGAAGGGCGAGATCATCGAGCGGCCGATCAAGTCCAACTTCATGGAGGGCCTGTCGGTGCTCGAGTACTTCATCTCGACGCACGGCGCCCGCAAGGGCCTGGCGGACACGGCGCTGCGCACGGCGGACTCGGGGTACCTGACCCGGCGTCTGGTGGACGTGTCGCAGGACGTGATCATCCGCGAGGAGGACTGCGGGACGGAGGGCTCGCTGGACGTACCGGTGAAGCTGGCCGACGACTCGCCGAACCGGTCGAGCGTGATCGGGCGGGTGCTGGCCGCGGACGTCAAGTTCGGCCGGTTCAAGCTGCCGAAGGGCACCGAGATCAACGGCGCGCGGCTGCGTGAGCTGGCCGATGCGGTCGGCGACGACACCACGGCCACGGTGCCCGTGCGGACAACGCTGCACTGCCGGGCGCGGATCGGCGTCTGCCGGCAGTGCTACGGCTGGTCGATGGCCACCGGCGAGATGTCGGAGATCGGCGATGCGGTCGGCACGGTGGCCGCGCAGTCGATCGGCGAGCCGGGCACGCAGCTGACGATGCGGACGTTCCACACCGGCGGTGTCGCCGGCGCGGACATCACGCACGGCCTGCCGCGCGTGGTGGAGCTGTTCGAGGCTCGGAAGCCGAAGGCGGCGGCAACGCTGGCGGAGATCGCCGGTCGCGTCGACGTCGAGGAGTCGGAGCGCGGGTACGTCGTCACGGTCACCGAGAAGGTGGCGAAGGGCGAGGACCGCGAGCCGCAGGTGAAGGAGTACTCGTTCCCGAGGCGGACGCGGCTGCGCGTCGCGAAGGGCGAGGTGATCGAGCAGGGCACGCCGCTGAACGAGGGGCCGCTGGCTCCGGCGGAGCTGCTCGACCTGCGAGGCGAGACCGAGACCGCCAGGTATCTCGTGGCCGAGGTGCAGGAGGTCTACAAGAGCCAGGGCGTGGAGATCCACGACAAGCACATCGAGCTGATCGTGCGCCAGATGCTGAAGAAGGTGCGGCTCGATTCGGCCGGCGACAGCGACACGCTGCTGCCGGGCGAGCTGGTCGACAAGCCGAAGCTCGAGACCGAGGTGGCTCGGTTGCAGAAGGCCAAGGGCAAGGAGGTGCCGGAGTGGACGCCGATCATCCTCGGCATCACGAAGGCATCGCTGGCGACCGAGAGCTTCCTCTCGGCGGCCTCCTTCCAGGAGACGACCAAGGTGCTGACCGACGCGGCCCTGGAGGGCAAGTCGGACTCGCTGCACGGTCTCAAGGAGAACGTGATCATCGGCAAGCTGATCCCGGCCTCCACCGGCCTGAAGCGCTACCGCAACGTCTCGATCACCGCGACCGACGACCCGGTGCTGCTCGAAGCGGCCCCGGTCGGGGCGGCGGTGTTCGGCGACGGGATCGCCGTCTCCGACGACGACGGTCTCGACCTCACGCCCAAGCCGGGCGCGGAGGAGCCGTTCATCCCGCCGGTCGAGGACGAGTAAGCGTGGGATCGGAGCCGGGCGCCCACTGGGCGTCCGGCTCCGCCATGCCTTCGGCTACGTAGGCCCGCAGGCGCTCGACCGAGCCGTGGAGCGTGCGGCTCCAGCCTTCGTCCAGCCATGGAGGCGGGGTCGTGATTCCGAGCTCGCAGCGATAGCTGGACCACCGCCAGGCCTCGGGTATCGCGGCCAACCCGGCGCGCACAGGGTTGAGCGGGAGGTACCGGGTCAGCTCACGCAGATGCCCTCTGGTTTCGACCGGCACGGACATGAACTTGTGGCGGATCGAGTGACCGCTTCGAGCATGTCGTGCGTTGAATCCGCTGGAGTAGCAGCTGTTCAAGCGGCGCATGCCCTGGGAGAGATTCTTGTCCGGCGTCCGCACGACCATGTGCCAGTGTGTGTCCATCAGGCAGTAGGCCCACACCTTCCACCCGTACCGGTAAACGGACTCGCCGAGGAGGGATAGGCAGTGGCGGCGATCGTCGTCGTCGAGGAACATCGCCTGCCGGTTGTTTCCATTCACGGCAACATGATGGATGGCTCCGGGATAGTCGATGCGGGGTCGCCGCGGCATGCCGCTCAAGATACGGTGGGACGTCGCAACGGCGCAGTCACGACACCTGCCAGTCCCGTCACAAATCTCCGTCGAGGGCCGAATCGGGCTCGGAGCCCGTCACGGCTACGATCGGCCTGGTTGCGCCAAAGGGCCATCACGAATGTGTCGCGGCGAATCTCTGCGGCCACTCAATCGTGCGGCGTTGCCTGTGTCGGGCTCCGAGCCCGTTCCCCTCGAGCCCGTTCCCCTGGACGGATCTTCCGAGCTCGGTCATCCGAAGGCCCCGCCCTACGGGTTCGAGCAGTTCTATCCCTCGGCTGCTGCCGGCGCCGTGGCGTTCGACGCCTGAAGCTGCTCCGTCACGACCGCCGCGCCCATCTCGGCCGCCAGATCCAGCGCCTCGGCGCGGGCCAGCTCCGCATCCTGCGGATGCGACGACGCCAGCAACTCTGCCGCGTCCGCGAGCACGAGCATCAGCTGAAACCGCAGGTTCCGCTTCCGCAGGATGTCCCCCGCAGTTGCGATCTCAGCGGCTGGGTCGTCGGCCTCGCCGAGCAGCGCGCTGAACCGCCGCCGCTGGGCTTCCAGGACCGGTGTCCGCTCCGTTGGAGTGAGGGAGGAGAGCTGTCGCAGATACGACTGCGCCGCGGCGGTGTCCCCGGAGCGAAGGGCGCAGGTTGCCCAGACCATATAGGCGTACTTCGCGGCCGGATGGTCGAGACCCATGGCGCGCTCGGCGTCTTCCCACACCGCCGCGGCTCGCATTCCGTCGTCCCAGCGTGAACCTGCCATCAACCTCAGCCCCTCGGCGGCCGCCCAGTTCGCCCGCGTCTGCACGTCGTCGGAATCCGATCGGAAGAGCGATCGCCCCATAAGCTCTTCGGCCTGCTCAGCCTGCCCGCGGAAGGCGTGCACGGTCGACCCCGGGTGCCCCAGGCCTGCGAGGCTGAAGAGGTCCGTTGCACCCTCGGCCGCCTCGTGCGCGAGCGCCAGGGCGTCGTCCCAGCGCCCGGCTGCGAACGCGAGCATGGACAGGTGACCGAGGAACGCCCGCTCCCAGTTTCGATCGCCCACACGGCGTGCGTACTCCAATCCCTCGGCGTCCCATGTCGCGGTCGTATCGTCCTCGAGGGACGCGGCATACCCGAGGTTGAAGTACGCGCGCATCGCGTCGAGGTGCGCATCATGTGCGAGCGCCACGTCCAGCGACCCGCGCAGAAGCGCCAGACCTTCCGCGCGCCGCGCAACGCTCAGCAGCCACAGTCCCTTCGTGTTCAACGCCGACGACAGCGTGTCCCAGAGTCCGAGGCGCTCTGAGATGACCAGGGCCCGTTCCAGCGGCTCGACCGACTCGCCGATCCGGTCGACGAATCCGAGCATGCGACCGAACTGGGCGGCCAGTGCGGCCAGGTCGGCGTCCTGCTCCTGGTCGCGCAACACCTCGTACGCCGGCTCCATCGCGGCGATCGCCTCAGCCACGCGATCGCCGAGGAACAGCGCCTCCGCTCGGCGCGCATTCACCCTCGCCGCCGCGTGGGGGTCGCCGAGCCGCTCGAACAACGCTGCCGACTCCACGAACCGGGAGTCGGCATCCCCTGTCCTGCTGTCCGACAGCGCCAGCAGCCCGGCCCGCTCCAGCAGCTCAGCGCGCGCAGTATCCGCGGCCACGAGCTGCGCCGCGGCCAGAACCAGGCGTTCAGCCTCCCCCGGTGCGGCGAGGCCGGCTGCCCGCTCCGCGCCGCGAAGCAGCCGTTGTGCCGCCTGCTCCCGGATCTCGTCCGCGTCCTCGTCTTCGGGCGCCAGCTGAACCGCATCGACGTAATGCGCCGCGATCACCTCGGCCAACTCCTCCCCGCCGATCGCCTCCAGATGCCCTGCGCACGCCAGATGCAGCCGCTTGCGTTCCCGCCGGCCGATCGTCTCGTATGCGATCGTGCGCACGATCGCCTGGACGAAGGTGTACTGCCCGCGCTCGGGCGACGTCGGATCGGTCTGCAGCACCAGAACCTCTC
This sequence comes from Gaiellales bacterium, assembly GCA_036263035.1. Classification (GTDB taxonomy): domain Bacteria; phylum Actinomycetota; class Thermoleophilia; order Gaiellales; family JAICJC01; genus JAICYJ01. The sequence continues at coordinate 5,152 of DATAHR010000215.1, forward strand.
GCCTGACCAACGCGTCCAGCATCGGCTGCACCTCGTCCTGCGACAGCCCCGACACCGCCGTCAGGCCGGCCACCGTGAAGCTCTTCCCCAACACCGCCGCGTTCTCGATCAGCCTGCGCTCGACGTCCGGCAGCGCATCCAGCCGTGCGGCTATCAGCGCGTGCAAGGTCTCCGGTACCTCCAGCGTCTCCAGATCCCCGGCCGGCACGATCGCATCGCCGTCGCGCCGCAGCAGCCCGCGGTCGAGCAGCATCCGCACCGTTTCCACCGCGTACAACGGCACGCCCTCCGCCCGGTCGGCGATCCGCTCGATCACCTGGTCCGGCGCTCCCGGGATGATCCCGCGCACCAGCTCCAGCATCTGATCCCTGTCGAGCGGGTCAAGCGTCAGCGACGTCAGGCCGCGGGCCGCGCCTCCCCAGTCGGGCCGCCGCTCCGCCAGCTCCGGCCGCGAGAGCGCGAGCACGAACAGCGGCCGTCGACGCGACCACTCCAGCAGGTACTCGATGAACTCGAGCAGTGCCGTGTCCGCCCACTGGATGTCCTCGAACAGCAGCACCACCGGGGCCTGCTCCGACATCCGCTCGATGAACAGCCGCCATGCGGGGAACAGCCGGTGCCGGTCGCCCTCCGACTCCGTGGTCAGCCCCAGCAGGTCCTGAAGCGGCCCCCGCACCACCTCGATCTCCTCCGGCGGCAGGATCCCGGCGATCGCCTCGTCGAGCTTCCTCGTCGCCTCGTCCGGCGCCTCGTCCTCGAGGATCCGGCATCGCTGTCGCACGATCTCGGCCAGCGCCCAGAATGCCACCCCATCCCCGTATGACAGGCACCGGCCGCGATGCCACAGGAACACGTCGACCAGGCCGTCCACGTACTTCTCGAACTCCCACGCGAGCCGCGACTTCCCGATGCCCCCGATGCCGCTCAGCACGGCCAGGTGCGCCCGGTCGTCCTCCGCCGTCGCATGCAGCAGCTGCTTCAGCATCGACAGCTCCCGCTCGCGGCCGACGAACGGCGGCTCCAGGCTTCCGCTGCGTCCGCTGCCCCGCATCGCCGAGGTCACGCGGAGCGCTCGCCACACCGCCACCGGCTCCGACTTTCCCTTCAACTCCCTCGTCCCGGCCGCCTCGAACGCGATCGACGCCTCCGTCACACGCCGCGTGGCCTCGTCCACGAGCACCGTGCCCGGATCTGCTGCCGCCTGGATGCGGGCCGTCGTGTTGACCACATCGCCGGCCACCATCCCCTGGCCTTCCGCGCCCAGCGTCACCGCTGCCTGCCCCGTGGTCACCGCCGCGCGCACGGCCAGGTCGACGCCTTCCTCGGCGCCGAGGGCCCGCACCGCCGCGACCAGCTCGAGCGCCGTCCGCACCGCCCGCTCTGCGTCATCCTCCTGCGCCACCGGCGTTCCCCAGACCGCGACGACGGCATCGCCGATGAACTTCTCCAGGGTGCCGGCGTGCCGCTGCACGACCTGCCGGGCTGCGGTGAAGTACCGGTCGAGCAGCTCCCGCACCTCTTCGGGATCGCGCTGCTCTGCCAGCGGCGTGAACCCGACGATGTCCGCGAACAGGATCGAGGTCATCCGGCGCTCGGCCCCCTCCCGGCGCGCGGGCACGCCGGCCCCTTCGGCGCTCCCCAGCCCGGCTCCGCAGGAGCCGCAGAACCGGTCGCCCGGATCGTTCTCGGCACCGCACGAGGGGCACCCGATCGCGAGCGCCGCGCCGCACTCCCGGCAGAACCGCCGGTCGGCCCGATTGTCGGTTCCGCACGCCGCGCACAGCATCCCCTGCTACCTTACAGCCGGGCTTCGCACAGGGCTTGTCGAGAGGCATGCCTGTGCTAGAGTCCACGGTCGCGGCCCGTTTCGGGCTGCTCTCTTTTTGCCTTCGAACGGAAGAGCCTGTTCCCGGTATGCCCACGATCAATCAGCTTGTCCGCCGCCCGCGCACGCAGGCCGTCGCGAAGACCAAGACACCCGCGCTGCGCGGAGCTCCGCAGAAGCGCGGCGTCTGTACGCGCGTCTACACCGTCACCCCGAAGAAGCCGAACTCGGCCCTTCGCAAGGTGGCCCGCGTGCGCCTGACCAACGGCATGGAGGTCACCGCCTACATCCCGGGTGTCGGCCACAACCTGCAGGAGCACTCGGTCGTCCTGATCCGCGGCGGCCGCGTCAAGGACCTGCCGGGCGTGCGCTACAAGATCATCCGCGCAGCGCTCGACACCTCCGGCGTCAACGACCGCAAGCAGGGCCGTTCCAAGTACGGCGCGAAGAAGGGTGGCGGCTGATGCCCCGCCGCGCCGAGATCGCACCGCGCACCCTCCTGCGCGACCCCGTCTACGACTCCACGCTGGTCACCCAGGTGATCAACCGCGTGATGCTGGACGGCAAGAAGTCGAGCGCCGAGCGCATCGTCTACCAGGCCCTCGAGTCGGTCGGCCAGAAGACCGGCCAGAGCCCGGTCGAGGTGCTCGAGCGCGCCATCAAGTCGGTCACGCCCGTGCTCGAGGTGCGCTCCCGCCGCGTCGGCGGCGCCAACTACCAGGTGCCCGTCGAGGTGCCGCAGCGCCGCGCCCGCACCCTGGCCGTGCGCTGGCTCGTCACCTTCTCCCGCCAGCGGCGCGAGAAGGAGATGCACGAGAAGCTCGCCGCAGAGATCCTCGACGCCTCCAATCAGCAGGGCGGCGCCTACAAGAAGAAGGACGACATCTACCGAATGGCGCAGGCCAACAAGGCCTTCGCCCACTACCGGTGGTAATCCCGCTATGGCAGTAACCCAGACACAGGCCGGCAGCCGCGTGCCGAAGATGGACGAGCTCGACCGCGTCCGCAACATCGGCATCATGGCGCACATCGACGCCGGCAAGACGACCGCAACCGAGCGCATCCTCTACTACACCGGCCGCTCCCACAAGATGGGCGAGGTGCACGAGGGTGCAGCCACTATGGACTGGATGGTGCAGGAGCAGGAGCGTGGCATCACGATCACCTCCGCCGCCACCACCTGCTTCTGGGCCGATCACCGCATCAACATCATCGACACGCCCGGGCACGTGGACTTCACCGTCGAGGTCGAGCGCTCCCTGCGCGTGCTCGACGGCGCTGTCGCGCTGTTCGACTCCGTCGCAGGCGTCCAGCCGCAGTCCGAGACCGTCTGGCGGCAGGCCGACAAGTACCGCGTGCCCCGCATCGCGTTCGTCAACAAGATGGATCGCACCGGTGCCGACTTCTTCAACGCCATCGAGACCATGATCGAGCGCCTGGGCGCCAAGCCCGTCGCCGTCCAGATCCCGATCGGCGCAGAGGATCAGTTCATCGGCCACGTCGACCTGATCACCATGAAGGCAATCCGCTACGTCGACCCGCTGGGCCAGACGTGGGAGGAGGACGAGGTGCCGGCCGAGCTCAAGGAGCAGGCCGAGCAGTACCGCCATGACCTGATCGAGGCCGTTGCCGACCATGACGACGACATCATGCTCGCCTTCCTCGAGGACGAGCCGATCGAGGCCGACAAGCTGAAGGCCGCCATCCGCGCGGCCACGCTCGACATCTCGATCACGCCCGTCCTGCTCGGCAGCGCGTTCAAGAACAAGGGCATCCAGCCGCTGCTCGATGCCGTCATCGACTACCTCCCCTCGCCGATCGACGTGCCCGCTGTCACCGGCACCGATCCCAAGACCGGCGAGCCCACCGAGCGCGAGGCGCGCCTCGATGCGCCCTTCTCGGCCCTCGCCTTCAAGGTCATGTCCGACCCCTTCGTCGGCAAGCTCACGTACTTCCGGGTCTACTCGGGCAAGCTCAACTCGGGCTCATACGTTCTCAACACGGCCACCGACCGCAAGGAGCGCGTCGGGCGCCTGCTGGAGATGCACGCCAACCACCGCGAGGACGTCGACCAGGTCGGCGCCGGCGCGATCGCCGCTGCCGTCGGGCTCAAGCAGACGACCACCGGCGACACGCTCTGCGACCCCGACGCGCCCGTGCTGCTCGAGAACATCGACTTCCCCGACCCCGTCATCGACGTCGCGGTCGAGCCGAAGACGAAGGCCGACCAGGACAAGCTGGCCGCCGCCCTGCAGCGCCTCGCCGAGGAGGATCCCACCTTCCGCGTGCGCACCAACGAGGAGACCGGCCAGACCATCATCGCCGGCATGGGCGAGCTGCACCTCGAGATCATCGTCGACCGCCTCATGCGCGAGTTCAAGGTGGACGCCAACGTCGGCCGCCCGCAGGTCGCCTACCGCGAGACGGTGCGCAACGCCGTCCAGGGCGTCCGCGGCAAGTTCGTCCGCCAGTCCGGCGGCCGTGGCCAGTACGGCGACGCCGTCATCAACCTGGAGCCGAACGGGCAGGGAGGCGGCTACGAGTTCGAGAACAAGATCGTCGGAGGCGCCATCCCCCGGGAGTACATCCCGTCGATCGATGCCGGCATCCAGGAGGCGATGGAGGCGGGCGTGCTCGCCGGGTTCCCCGTCGTCGACATCAAGGTGCAGCTGGTCGACGGCAGCTACCACGAGGTCGACTCCTCGGAGATGGCCTTCAAGGTCGCGGGCTCGATGGCCTTCAAGGAGGCCTCCAAGCGCGCGAAGCCCGTCCTGCTCGAGCCGGTGATGGCCGTCGAGGTCGTCACCCCTGAGGAGTACATGGGCGACGTGATCGGCAACATCAACTCACGGCGCGGCCAGATCGAGGGCATGGAGCCGCGCGGAAACGCGCAGGTGATCCGGGCGAAGGTGCCGCTCGCCGAGATGTTCGGCTACGCCACCGACGTCCGCACCATGAGCCAGGGGCGCGCCACCTACACCATGCAGTTCCTGCACTACGCAGAAGTTCCCAATTCCATCGCAGAGAAGCTCACCGAGAGCCAGGGCTAGGGCAAAAGGAGACCGGAGAAGACAATGGCCAAGCAGAAGTTCGAGCGGAACAAGCCGCACCTCAACATCGGCACCATCGGTCACATCGACCATGGCAAGACCACGCTCACTGCGGCGATCACCAAGGTGCTCGCCGAGGCCGGGACTGGTACCAACGCCACCAACTTCGACGAGATCGACAAGGCGCCCGAGGAGAAGCAGCGCGGCATCACAATCAACTCGGCCCACGTCGAGTACGAGACGGAGAACCGCCACTACGCGCACGTCGACTGCCCGGGTCACGCCGACTACGTCAAGAACATGATCACCGGCGCCGCCCAGATGGACGGTGCGATCCTGGTCGTGTCGGCCACCGACGGCCCCATGCCGCAGACGCGCGAGCACATCCTGCTCGCCCGTCAGGTCGGGGTGCCCTACATCGTCGTCGCCCTGAACAAGTCGGACGCCGTCGATGACGAGGAGCTGCTCGAGCTGGTAGAGCTCGAGGTTCGCGAGCTGCTCTCGAAGTACGAGTTCCCCGGCGACGACATCCCGGTCGTCCGCGTCTCGGCGCTGAAGGCGCTCGAGGGCGACGCCGAGTGGACCCCGAAGATCCTCGAGCTGATGAAGGCCGTGGACGAGTACGTCCCCGAGCCGCAGCGCGACATCGACAAGCCGTTCCTGATGCCGGTCGAGGACGTCTTCACGATCACCGGTCGCGGCACCGTCGCCACCGGCCGCATCGAGCAGGGCGTCGTCCACACCGGTGACGAGGTCGAGGTCGTCGGCATTCACCAGGCGGTCGAGAAGACCGTCGTCACGGGCGTCGAGATGTTCCGCAAGCTGCTGGACGAGGGCCAGGCCGGTGACAACGTCGGCTGCCTGCTCCGCGGCGTCAAGCGTGAGGACATCGAGCGCGGTCAGGTGCTGTCGAAGCCCGGCTCGATCACGCCGCACACGAAGTTCGAGGCGCAGGTGTACGTGCTCTCGAAGGACGAGGGCGGCCGCCACACGCCGTTCTTCAAGGGCTACCGCCCGCAGTTCTACTTCCGCACGACCGACGTGACGGGCGTGGTGGAGCTGGCGGAGAGCGTCGAGATGGTCATGCCCGGCGACAACGCCGAGATGACCGTCGAGCTGATCCAGCCGATCGCCATGGACGAGGGGCTGCGCTTCGCCATCCGTGAAGGCGGCCGCACCGTGGGTGCGGGCGCCGTGACCAAGATCCTCAAGTAACCGGAGAGGACGCGCACCGACAGTGGCTCAGCAGAAGATCCGCATCCGACTGAAGGGGTACGACCACACACAGGTCGACCTGTCGGCTCGCTCCATCGTCGAGACCGCGCAGCGGACCGGGGCAACCGTCTCGGGCCCCGTTCCGCTGCCGACCGAGAAGAACGTCTACTGCGTGATCCGCAGTCCCTTCAAGGACAAGGACTCGCGCGAGCACTTCGAGATCCGCACGCACAAGCGGCTGATCGACATCCACCTGCCGACGCCAAAGACGGTCGACTCGCTGATGCGGCTCGACCTGCCGGCCGGCGTCGACATCGAGATAAAGCTGTAGGACGGGGATGGCAGGGAAAGGCATCATCGGCAGGAAGATCGGGATGACCCAGCTGTTCGAC
>DATAHR010000216.1:0-17784 GCA_036263035.1 Gaiellales bacterium
TGGTGCTGTGGGAGGACGAGGAGGGCAACCGGCTGACGGAGCAGGAGTTCGACACGATGTTCCTGCTGCTCGTGGTCGCCGGCAACGAGACGACGCGGCAGTCGATCGCGCACGGCATGCAGGTGCTGATGGAGAACCCCGGGGTGATGGATCGCCTGCGCGACGAGCCGTCGCTCATGGCGACCGCCACCGAGGAGATCATGCGCTGGGCATCGCCGGTGATCCACTTCCGGCGCACCGCCACGACGGACGTCGAGATGCACGGCGTGCAGATCCGGGAGGGCGATAAGGTGGTCGTGTGGCTGATCTCCGGCAACTACGACGAGCGCCAGTTCCCCGATCCGCTGACCTTCGACGTCACGCGGAAGCCGAACAACCACATCACGTTCGGCCGGGGCGGCCCGCACTTCTGCCTGGGCGCGCACCTCGCCAAGCTCGAGACCCGGATCATGTTCGAGGAGCTGTTGCCTCGGGTGAAGACGGTCGAGCCGACCGGCCCGGCGCGCCGCATGCATTCCAACTTCACCAATGCCTACAAGTCGATGCCCGTGCGGGTGACGACGGCGTAGGCCCGACGACGAAAGGGCGGTAGATGGCCGAAACGCTGGATCAGCTCGTCAAGGACGGCGTCACCACGGTGCGCATGAGCTATTCCGACCTGCACGGGATCGCGCGCGGCAAGGAGTTTCCAGCCGAGTACTTCACGCACCTGCTCGACGACGGCGCCGCCTACTGCGAGGCGATCATGACGGTCGACCTGCGCCACAACGTCGTCGCCGGGTTCGAGCACGGGTTCCAGGACATCGTCGCCAGGCCGGACGCAGCCACGCTGCGGCGGATCCCGTGGGATCCCGAGGTGGCGGTGTGCATCGCCGACCTCGAACGGATGGACGGCTCGCCCTACGGCGTCGACTCGCGCGGCGTGCTGAAGCGCGCGATCGCCGGCTACACCGAGCGCGGCCTGGTGCCGGTGCTCGGGCCGGAACTCGAGTTCTACCTGTGCATGCCCGACCCGACCGCGCCGAACGGCTATCGCCGCTACGTCGACAACGACAGCCACGTCTACACCGTCGGCGCCGTGGCCGATCCGAAGAACCTGCTCCGCAGGATGCTGCACGCGTCGGCCGACATGCGGCTGAACACCTACGCCGCGAACCACGAGTTCGGGCGGGCGCAGTACGAGATCAACCTGCGCCACTCCGACGCGCTGGACGCGTCCGACCGGGCGTACCTGTTCAAGGATCTGGTCAAGGAGATGGCGGCGCTGGATGGTCTGCTGGCGACGTTCATCGGCAAGCCGTGGAACGACGACGAGGGCTCGGGCTTCCACCTGCACCTCTCGCTGTCCGACGACAGCGGCGCCAACCTGTTGAACGGCGACCGGGACGAGGGCCTGTCCGACGTCGCCCACCACTTCCTCGCCGGACTGCTCGACCACGGGCCGGCGCTGATGGCCTTCTTCAACCCGACGACCAACGCCTACCGCCGCATCCACGAGGAGGCGCTCGTGCCGACGCTGGTCAGCTGGGGGCACGACAACCGGCTTTGCCTCGCGCGCGTGCCGCGCGAGCGCGGCGGCGCGACGCGGATCGAGCTGCGTCTCGGCGACGGCGCGGCGAACCCCTACCTGGCCGCGGCTGCCGCCCTGTTCGCCGGCCTGGATGGGATCGCCCGCGAGCTGGAGCCCCCGGAGCCGTTCACCGGGCTGATCTACGAGGACGAGCGCGCCGGCGAGTGCGTGCCGCTGCCACGCACGTTCGACGCGGCGCTGGAGGCGCTCGACGCCGACTCGGTGATCAAGGATGCGATGGGCGAGGAGCTGGTCTCCACGTTCCTCACGATCAAGGGCGCCGAGCTCGAACGGGCCAAGAAGTACGTCACCGACTGGGAGTTCCGGGAGTACACGCACCACCTATGAGCTCGATCGCGTCGTTCGCCGAGTCGATCACCGTCGAGGATCTGGAGCGCGACCCGTTCCCGATCTACCGGCGGCTCCGCGACGAGGCGCCGGTGTGCCACGTGCCGGCGGTCGGCCTCACGCTGGTCACGCGGTGGGACGACGTGCACCACGTTGCGCTGCACCCGGAGCTGTTCACGGCCGACGTGGGCGCCTCCCCGCTCACCCGCACCCTGGGACAGAACATGCTGACCCTCGACGGCCCGGCGCAGAAGCGGATCCGCGCCACCCTCGATCCGCCGATGCGGCCGAAGGCCGTTCGCGAGTACGCCCCCGGCGTGATCATGCCGCTGGCGGAGCAGCACCTCGCCACGATCGAGCCGGACGGCGGAGCGGAGCTGATGGCGACCTACTGCGAGCCGGTGTCGGTGCTCGCGCTGGGCGCGGTGATGGGGCTGGGCGACGTCGACGCGAACACCCTGCGGCGCTGGTTCGGGGCATTGGCCCTGGGCGGCTCCAACTTCGAGGACGACCCCGAGAAGCAGGCGGTCGCCGATGCGGCGAGCCGGGAGATCGACGACCAGGTGATGCCGCTGCTCGACCGGCTGGCGGAGGAACCGGACGGCAGCGTGCTCTCCGACATGCTGCACACCGAGCCGCCGGAGGGCGGCCGCCTGTCCAAGGCGGAGGTGCTGTCCAACCTGAAGCTGATCCTGCTGGGTGGGATGCAGGAGCCGGGACACGCGCTCGGTATCGCGCTGTGGGCGCTGCTGACGCATCCGGAGGCGCTCGCTGAGGTGCGCGCCGATCCGGAGATGCTGGCCGGGGCGGTCGAGGAGGCGCTTCGGTGGCACTCGCCGGTTGGCACGCAGACGCGGCAGGTCACGGAGCGGACGGAGCTCGCGGGAGTCACGCTCGAGCCGGGCGCGGTGATCGCCGCGGTGCTCGCCTCCGCGAATCAGGACGAGCGGCACTGGGAGCAGCCGGAGCGGTTCGACATCCACCGGCGGGGGGCGCACGCGGCCTTCGGACTGGGCGCGCATCACTGCGCCGGCGCGCCGCTGGCGCGGCACGAGGTGGTCCTGCCGCTGCGGCTGCTGCTCGAGCGGCTTCCCCGGCTGCGGCTCGATCCGGGGCACGAGGTGCAGCTCTCGGGCTGGGAGTTCCGCGCACCGACGGCGGTGCACACGAGGTGGGACTGATGGCCGAGTGGAGCACCGTTGCCGGCGCAGACGACGTTCCGGAGGGCGCGCTCGTGCAGGTCGACCTGCGCGGGGAGCCGATCGTGGTGGCCCGGCGCAAGGGCGAGCTGTTCGCCTTCGAGGGGTACTGCACGCACGAGGAGTGTCCGCTCTGGGAAGGCGAGTTCGTCGACCACCAGATCGAGTGCTACTGCCACGGGTCGTACTTCGACATCCGCTCGGGCGAGGCGCTGGTGGGGCCGGCAGTCGCGTCGCTCGAGACCTACCGGGTGCGCGAAGAGGACGGCGAGATCCAGGTCGAGCTGTGACTGCCGAGCCGGATCCGCTCCGGCACCTGTCAGAGGCGGAGCGGAGCTGCGTTCGACGGTACGTCTCGCTGCTGCAGGAGCGCCTGGGGTCGGGCCTGGAACGGGTTGTGCTGTTTGGATCGGCGGCCCGCGGGGACATGTGGGACGCCGGCTCGCCGATGCACTCGGACATCGACCTGCTGGTGGTGACGCGAACGCAGCTCTCGGAGGCGGCGGCGGAGGAGCTGGTGAACGAGACGTATCCGCTGTACCTGGAGTGCGGCCGGCAGATCGGGCCGCAGTTCCGGACGGAGGAGTCGCTCGGGTCGGCGGGGTTTGCGGAGAACGTGGCGCGGGAGGGAGTGGTCGTGTGGGGTCGAGGTGGGGTCAGGCCGGAGGCCTGACCCAGATGCCTTAGCGCCCCTCCACGGCCAGCGCCGCCTCGTACGCAGCCCGCACGTCGCCCGCGTCCCACACGCGTGGGTTCACCGTGAGGCAGTAGTCCGCCATCGACAGCTCCACCAGCCGCTCTACGTGAGGCTCCTCCACTCCCGCCTGCCGCATCGTCGGCAGGTCGACGGCCGCCAGCAACCGCCGCACCGCCCGGATCGCGCGGCTGCCGTCCGCGCTGCGGTCGTCCGGCTCTCCCAGAGCGTCGGCGACCCGCTCCAGCTGCGGCGCGCATGCCGGCCGGTTGACCTCGAGCGTCTCGGCCAGCACCAGCCCCACCGTGAGCCCGTGAGGGAGCCCAAGCGTCGACCCGATGGAGTGGCCGAGCGCGTGGTCCGCGCCACAGTCCGACAGGTTCATCGACAGCCCGGCGAGCAGGCTGCCGAGGCTCATGCGCCCGCGCGCCTCCACATCGTCCCCGTCCCGCACGGCTCGTTCCAGCCCGGCGGCCACGTGCCGGCAGGCCTCGAGGCCGAGCGCCGCCGAAGCCGGGTTCCCATTCGAGACGATGACTCCGCCGATCGCCTGCGCCAGCGCGTCCACGCCGGTGTACGCCGTTGCGTCCGGCGGCAACGCGAGGGTGAGCAGCGGGTCGACCAGGGCGTCCTGCGCGCGCAGCAGCGGATGGGCCACTCCGCGCTTGCGGCCCTCCTCCCGGTCGACGACGACCGCGCCCCCCGATACCTCGCTGCCCGTGCCCGACGTGGTCGGCACCGCCACCAGATCGGTCGCCGGCGGGATGATCGGCGCGCCCTCCATGAACGCCCGCAGCGGCAGACCCGTGTCGGCCGTCAGCCGCGCTGCCTTGGCCAGGTCGAGCGCGGAGCCTCCGCCGACGGCCACGATGACCCCGGGCCGCTCATCGATGACACGCCCGGCGGCCTCGGCCACCATCTCGAACGTCGGCTCTCCGGCCGGCTTCTCGTAGACCGCCAGCCCTCGCACGGCCTCGGCCACCGCCGGAATCGCGAGCACCGGCTGCTCGGAGATGACGAGCGCACCGCGGCCGCTCACCATCTCGGGCAGCGAGCGCACGGCATCGTTGCCGAAACGGACACGGACGGGCAGCTGCATCGAGAACGGCTCGATCACGCCGCGTACCGTACCGATCGCCGGGCCACGAAGCCGACCCTTGACATTGTTGTGAGTGACTGCTAACTTCTCGCACATGGCAACGGCGACCGGACGACAGACCGCCGAACAGCGCCGAGAGTCGATCCTCGAGGCGGCAATGGTCGAGTTCGGGCTGAAGGGGCTGCACGGGACATCCACGGACGACATCGCCAGGCGGGCGGGGATATCCCAGCCGTACCTGTTCCGGCTGTTCCGGACGAAGCAGGAGCTGTTCCTGGCCACGGTCGACCGATGCTTCAGGGCGACCGAGCAGACCTTCCGCGACGCGGCCGTGGGCGACAGCCCCGAGGAGCGGCTCCACTCGATGGGCTACGCATACTGCGAGATGCTGGCCGACCGCCCGAAGCTGATGATGCAGATGCAGGCGTACGTGTCGTGCGACGACGACGCCGTGCGCGAGGCGGTGCGCCGCGGCTATGAGCACCTCTACCGCGAGGTGTCCCACCTGAGCGGCGCCGGCCACGAGGCGGTACGCGACTGGTTCTGCGTGGGGATGTTCCTGAACGTCATGGCCGCGATGGATGCGCCCTCGGTCAAGGGGACGTGGGCGCGCGAGCTGATGGGCGAGCTGCTGCTCGACAAGATGGGGTAGCAGGGCGCCCCTTTTTTTCGACCCAGTTGTGAGTGATCAACCACTACCTGAGGAGCACGTGATGTCATCGAGAGCCCGCACGCTCTGGACGTTCGCAATCACCTCGGCGGCGCTGTTCATGGTCGTCCTGGACAACCTTGTGGTCACCACGGCCCTTCCCACCATCCAGCGCAGCCTTGACGCATCGATCCAGGATCTGGAATGGACGGTCAACGCGTACACGCTGACGTTTGCCGTGCTGCTGCTGACCGGCGCGGCCCTGGGTGACCGCTTCGGCCGGCGCCGCATGTTCGCGGCCGGCCTGGCGCTTTTCACGGCATCGTCAGCCGCGGCCGCGGTCGCGCCCAGCGTCGACTGGCTGGTCGCCGCACGCGCGCTGCAGGGCACCGGCGGAGCGCTGGTGCTGCCGCTCACCCTCACCATCCTCTCCGACGCCGTCCCGCCCGAGCGGCGCGGCCTGGCACTCGGCTTCTGGTCGGCCATCAGCGGCTTCGCCGTGGCGATCGGCCCGCTGGTCGGCGGCGCGGTGGTCGAGGGCATCTCCTGGCAGTGGATCTTCTGGCTGAACGTTCCTATCGGCCTGGTCGTGATCCCGCTCGGGCTGACCCGCCTGCGCGAGAGCTACGGCCCCGACCGCAGCCTCGACCTGCGCGGGCTCGCCCTGGTCAGCGCCGGCCTGTTCGGCATCGTCTGGGCGCTCGTCCGCGGCAACGAGGTCGGATGGACGAGCGCGCAGATCCTGGGCGCGCTCACGGCCGGTCTGCTGCTGGTGGCGGCCTTCGTGGCCTGGGAACTGCGCGCCCCCGCCCCCATGCTGCCGATGCGGTTCTTCCGGCGGCGGGCCTTCGCCGCCTCGAATGCCGCCTCGCTGCTGATGTACTTCGGGATGTTCGGCTCGATCTTCTTGCTGACGCAGTACCTGCAGGCCGTCCACGGGTTCTCGCCGTTCAAGGCCGGCCTGGCCACGCTGCCGTGGACGGCAATGCCGATGTTGGTCGCTCCCATCGCCGGCGCGTTCGCCGATCGCATCGGCGGCCGCCCGCTGATGGCGGCCGGCATGGCGCTCCAGGCCGGCGCGCTGGCGTGGATGGCGCTGATCACGACGACGGACACGCCCTACGTCCAGATGGTGATTCCGTTCGCGATGGCCGGGGTCGGAATGGCCCTGTACTTCGCCCCGTCCGCGTACGTCATCCTCGAGTCGGTCAGCCGGAAGGACGAGGGCAAGGCCAGCGGCGCGGCCAACGCCATCCGCGAGCTGGGCGGCGTCTTCGGCGTCGCGGTGCTCGGCACCATCTTCTCGCGGCAGGGCGGCTACGGCGCGCCGCAGCACTTCGTCGACGGCCTGGTGCCGGCGGTGGCGGTGGGCGCCGTGGTAGTCGCGGTCGGCGCGGCGCTGGCGCTTCTGATCCCCCGGCGGCGCGGGGCCGAGCCCGAGCTGGAGCCGGTCATCACCCCCGTACCGGAGGTGGAAGCCGCCTAGAGAAGGCTCCCCAGGACGACGCCGAAGACGGCATGGCTGGCCACCTCCTGCGCCGCGACTCGAGGGTCGCGCGCCAGGGGTGGCCAGTCGCCGTTTCGGACGTCCGGATGCAGGCGGTCGACGATCAGCATCGTCGGCCACAGCACAGCGTTCTCGAACTGGGCGGCGACGACCGCCTGGCGCACACCGCGGCCGCCCAGCCGGTCAAACGCCACGCCGAACATGGCGCCGTTCATCAGGTGCACCGCCAACCCGACCGGCCTCCAGGCCGACTCCGGCGCGAGCATCCGTCCGACCAGCCGCAGCTCCGTGTGCGGTCCGCCGAACGCGCGCCGCCACACGGGCTCCACCGCCACCCACACCGCTGCTGCCGTGATGCCGGCGGCCGCCGCGCGCACCGTTCGTCGTCGCATGCCCGCAGGCTACCCTGCCGCCGTGACCTCGCTCGTCTGGTTCCGCAACGACCTGCGCCTCGCGGACAACCCGGCGCTGAGCGAGGCGGCCGAGCAGGGGCCGGTGGTGCCGGTCTTCATCTGGGCGCCCGAGGAGGAGGGCGGCTGGGCACCCGGCGCGGCCTCGCGCTGGTGGCTGCACCACTCACTTGTCGCACTCGACCGCGCGCTTCGGCGGCACCGCTCGCGGCTGATCGTGCGGCGCGGCCCGACCGAGGTCGCGCTGCAGGCGCTCTGCAGAGAGACCGGGGCCGAGGCGGTGCTGTGGAACCGCCGCTACGAGCCGACCGTGATCGCGCGCGACGCGACGATGAAGCAGGCCCTGCCCGGCGCGCGCAGCCTGCCCGGCAACCTGCTCCGGGAGCCATGGGCCGTGCAGAACCGGTCGGGCGGCCCCTACCAGGTGTTCACGCCGTTCTGGCGTGCGCTCGAGTCGATGGGCGACCCCGGCACCCCACAGCCGGAGCCGTCGATCAGCAGCCCCGAGCGCTGGCCCGAGTCGCTCACCGTCGACGACCTCGGCCTGCTGCCGGATATCCCCTGGGACCAGGGCCTGGCCCGCACCTGGGCGCCGGGCGAGCAGGGCGGACTCGAGCGGCTGTCGTCATTCGCCGAGGGCGCACGCCGCTACGGGCGCGAGCGGGACATTCCCGCAGCCGAGGCGACGTCTCGGCTGTCGCCATACCTCCATCACGGTGAGGTCTCTGCCCGCCAGGTGTGGCATGCCGTGCGCGATGCCGCTGGGCGAAGCGGAGAGCCGTTCCTGCGCCAGCTGGCGTGGCGCGAGTTCGCACATCACCTGCTGTTCCACTTCCCGCACACGCCGGAGGCGCCGCTGCGCCCGGCCTTCGCCGACATGCCGTGGCGGGACGACCCCGCAGGATTGCGGGCGTGGCAGCAGGGACGGACGGGATATGCGCTGGTCGACGCAGGCATGCGGCAGCTGTGGGAGACGGGTTGGATGCACAACCGCGTCCGGCTGGTGGCCGCGTCGTTCCTGACCAAGGACCTGCTGATCGACTGGCGGGAGGGGGCGCGCTGGTTCTGGGACACGCTGGTCGACGCCGACCTCGCGAACAACACGCTTGGCTGGCAGTGGGTTGCGGGAAGCGGCGCGGACGCCGCTCCCTACTACCGCGTCTTCAACCCCTCGGGGCAGGCCGAGCGGTTCGACGGGGACGGCCGCTATCGCGACCGGTGGCTGGACGGCGAGCTCGCCGCGCCGATCGTCGACCACGCCGCCGCACGCGAGCGCGCGCTGGCCGCCTACGCGGCGACCTCGCGCGACGGCGCCGGCTGACGGAAAAGTGCCGGGCACTTTTCCGTCACCGACCGTGGCGTTGCCGCTCTGCGACACGCTGTTGCACATTCGTGCAAGTACGCTTCCGGCACCAGAGAAGGAGCGAGGCATGGCAGACAATGACGTTCACGGCATGATCGAGAGCCTCGTGCGCGAGGAGCACGAGCTCTGGGAGCGCGAGTCGGCGGGCGAGGCGAGCGACTCGGACCGCCGCCGCCTGCAGGAGATCAAGGTGCAGCTCGACCAGTACTGGGATCTGCTTCGCCAGCGCCGCGCGCTGCGTGAGTTCGGCCTGGACGACGAGTCCGCCCAGCCGCGTCGGCCGGACGTCGTGGAGAACTACGAGCAGTGAGCGACCTGCCCCCAATCGAGTCGGCAGCAGCGCCGGAGGATCCCGAGGAGCTGGAGGCGGCCGCCGCGAGCCACGGCGCGGCCCTTCCCGCCAGCATCTCGCTCGGGTCGGTGCATCTAACCGTCGCCGACCTCGAGCGCTCGCTCGACTACTACCGCCGGGCGATCGGCCTCGAGCTTCTGGGCCAGGAGGGTGACGAGGCCTCGCTCGGTACGGGAGGGACGGAGCTTCTGCACCTCGTCGAGCAGCCGGGAGCCGCACCGGCCCACGGCCGCACCGGCCTCTACCACTTCGCCCTGCTCGTTCCCGCCCGCGCGGACCTGGCGTCCTGGCTGGCGCACGCCGCGCGCGACCGTGTCCCCCTGGTCGGCCTCTCCGACCACTACGTCAGCGAGGCGCTCTACCTGAGCGATCCCGATGCGCACGGCATCGAGATCTACGCTGACCGCCCACGCTCCGTGTGGGAGGGCAAGGTCGACATCCGCATGACCACGCAGCCGCTCGATGTCGACGACCTCTTCGGCGAGTTGGACGACCCGGCGACGGCGCCGTTCTCCGGACTACCCGCCGGGACGGTGATGGGCCACGTGCACCTGCGGGTGCGGGAGATCAGCGACACCGTCCGCTTCTACCGGGACGTGCTCGGCTTCGATCTGATGGCTCAGCTCGGCTCACGTGCCGCCTTCCTCGCCGCGGGTGGCTACCACCACCACATCGGGGCGAACACCTGGGAGAGCGCCGGCGCACCCCCGCCGGACTCAGACATGGCCGCGCTGCGCCACGCCACCATCGTGCTGAACGACGACGGCGCCCGCGACGTCCTGCTCGAGCGGATCCGCCGTGAGGGCCACGATGTCGAGCAGTCGGCCTTCGGCCCGGCGGTGCGCGACCCCTCCGGCAACCTGCTTGTGCTCGCCGCAGGCTGAGCCTGCGGTCTCAGCGGAGCGGAATCCCTGAGACGTCGCCCTCGGGCCGCGGCCCGTGGATCCGGCGATCCGACTCCGCGATTGCAACGTCGTTGATGCTGGCCTCACGCCGGCGCATCAGACCGCTGTCGGTGAACTCCCAGTTCTCGTTGCCATACGAGCGCCACCACCGGCCGTCCGCGTCGTGCCACTCGTACTGGAAGCGCACGGCGATGCGGTTGCCGGCGAACGTCCACAGATCCTTGCGCAGCACGTAGTCAAGCTCCTTCTCCCACTTGCGCACGAGAAAGGCGCGCACCTCCTCGCGGCCGCTGAGAAACTCGTCGCGGTTGCGCCATTGCGTGTCCTCGGTGTACGCGAGCACGACGCGATCGGGGTCGCGCGTGTTCCAGGCCGCCTCGGCGGCAAGCACCTTCTGGCGCGCGGTCTCGTCGGTGAAGGGCGGGAACGGCGGACGCTCGGCCACGCACGCACGCTACCGCATGGCCGGGTCACATCCCCGGTGGTTCGCCAGGCGACGGAGAGCGCCGGTCCGGGAGGGAGGGTGGCTCGGACCGGCGCGTCTCCGCTTCGTCCGGGCCCGAGGCCGCACGCACCGGCCTCGGGCCCGTAGGGGGCGTACGGTGCTGGACCCTGCGCGATCCGGCTATGCCGCCGCCCACATCGCACCGGAGGGGCCCAGCAGCGCGCTGAGCGAGCCTCCGGTCATGTTTCCGGCGGTCTCCCCGCCGTCCACCACGAACTCGGCGCCGGTCGAGAACGACGAGTCGTCGCTGGCCAGGAAGACGACCAGCTTCGCCACCTCCGATGGCTCACCGCCACGGCCAAGGGCCACGCCGCTCGTGTCCGGCGGTGCAACTGCGGTCATCTCCGTCTTGATGAACCCGGGATGCACCGAGTTCACCCGGATGCCGTGCGGGCCGAGGTCGATCGCCGCTGCCTTCGTCAGGCCGCGCACTCCGAACTTGGTCGCCACGTATGCGGACGTCCCGGGGAGCGCGATCAGGCCCTCGATCGAGGAGATGTTGACGATCGAGCCGCCACCGGCCTCCTTCATCGCCGGAACCACCGCCTGGATGCCGTTGAAGACGCCCGTCAGGTTGACCGCCAGCACCCGATCCCAGTCGTCCCTGGGATACCGGTCGACCGGCGCCGCGCCGGCGATGCCGGCATTGTTGACCAGCGTGGTGACACGTCCGTAGGTCTCGCCGGCCGTCGCCACTGCCTCGCTCCAGGAGTCCGGGTCGGTCACGTCGAGCGGGACGAACGTCGCGGCCGGTCCCATCCGAGCTGCGAGCGCCGCGCCCTCGTCCTGCAGCAGGTCACCGATCACGACGCTGCCGCCGTGGTTGACGATCTCCTGTGCGGTTGCAGCACCGATCCCGCGGGCTCCGCCGCTGACGACCGCCACCTTTCCATTCAGCTGAGACATCGTTGGCTCCTTCTCGCTTCACTCTCAAAACCGTCGCTGGGCAGCATGGACGCCGCGGCTGCCATGACGCTGCCGCGCCGGCGGCTCTGGATGCCACGCGCTCCGGTTGGCTAGGCTGCAGCGGATGGCCGAGGCGAAGCGACGCACGCGCGCGAAGGGCGAGACGTTCTCCGCCGAGGAGCGGGCGGCGATGAAGGAGCGCGCCGCCGAGCTGCGGTCGAAGGGCGGCGAGGAAGAGCTGCTCGCCAAGATCGGCGAGCTTCCGGAGCCCGACCGCACGACCGCAGAGCGGCTGCATTCCGTCGTCACGACGGCCGCCCCGCACCTGGCTCCGCGCACCTGGTACGGGATGCCGGCCTACGCGAAGGATGGCAAGGTGCTCTGCTTCTTCCAGGCACGGAGCAAGTTCAAGACGCGCTACGACACGTTCGGGTTCAGCGACCGGGCCGAGCTCGACGAGGGCAGCATGTGGCCGACGGCGTTCGCGATCGACGAGCTGACGCCGGAGGTCGAGGCCCAGATCGCTGCGCTGGTCGAGCGCGCTGCACGCTGATCGTCCTGTGGCCGGCGCGTCGCTGGGCCTTGCCCTTGATGGGATACTGGCGAGGGTGACTCCTGGCCCGGTCAGTTACGCCTTTAATGGCGACATCGCGCTTGCATACCAGGTTGTCGGTGATGGGCCGGTCGACGTGGTGATGCTTCCCGGCTTGTTTTCGCATCTGGATGTGCAGTGGGAGGATCCGCGATTCGCCGAGTTTTTACAGGGGCTCGCTGAGGGGCATCGGCTGATCGTGACCGACCGTCGTGGGTTGGGATTGTCGGAGCGGTTTGCGCCGGATCATGTGCCGCCGATCGAGTCCCTGGTTGATGACGTGCTCGCGGTGCTCGACGCTGCCAACTCCGACACGGCGGTCGTCATCGGTTTTTGGGAGAGCGGCTTTGTTGCCCAGCTGCTCGCGGCCGCACACCCGAATCGAGTACTCGGCCTGGTATTGGTCGACAGCTTCGCGACTGCCGTGTACACCGCAGAGACGCCGTGGCTGGACCGGGCCGAGCAGTGGCTGCGCAACGAGGCGCGCGACAG
This sequence comes from Gaiellales bacterium, assembly GCA_036263035.1. Lineage (GTDB taxonomy): Bacteria > Actinomycetota > Thermoleophilia > Gaiellales > JAICJC01 > JAICYJ01. The sequence goes on from DATAHR010000216.1 coordinate 12,592, forward strand.
CGACTGGGGCCGTCGCCTCGGATCCGACTTCGATTATCTGTTGGATCAACGAGAGCGGGAATGGGTGCTGCGTATGCAACGGGCGTCCTGCACGCCAACTGCGCGTCTGTTCGAGGCTCGCCGGTGGCGGCTGACCGACACCCGCGGAGTGTTGGCCTCGATCCGCGTTCCAACGCTGGTGCTGCACGACGCGGATGGTGCGGATATGTCTGATCCGAGGGGCGCCCGGTTGCTGGCCGCTCGGATCAAGGATTCGCAGCTGGTTGGGTACCACGGTGGCGATGAGTTCTGGTGGCACCGGCCGTCAGGAACGATCACCACGGAGGTGAGCCGGTTCGTCCGCGGGTTGGGATCGTCTGACCCGAGCTTTGACCGGGTGCTGGCAACGGTGTTGTTTACCGACATCGTCGATTCGACGACACACGCCGCGTCCATCGGTGATAGCGCCTGGCGGAAGCTTCGCGAACGTCATGACCAGATCGTGCGCACCGAGATTGCCCGCTTCCGTGGCCAGGAGATCAAGACGATGGGTGATGGCTTCTTGGTCACGTTCGACGGGCCCGCTCGCGGCGTGCGCTGCGCCCAGGAAATCATCAGCCAGATGGCCGGTCTCGGTTTGCAGATCCGCGCCGGGCTTCACACTGGCGAGATCGAGTTGGACGGCGACGACATCACCGGCATTGGCGTCGCCATCAGCGCACGCGTGGGCGCGCTGGCAGGCCCCTCAGAGGTGCTCGTGTCACAAACCATCAGAGATCTCACGGTCGGCGCGAATCTTGTCCTCACCGATCGCGGCGAGCACCACCTGAAAGGCATCCCAGGCGCTTGGCGACTCTATGCCGTCGCCGGGTAGCGAACGCCACCAGGACATCTCTCCGGTGGGCGCAAGCATCACCGGCGCCCGGTGTCGGTGGTCCGCGGGAGTTAGCTGAGAGGGCGACGCGCTACGCCGGAGCGACCGGCAGCTGCACGGTGACGCGGAGCCCCCCATCCGCGCGCGGTGCCAGATCGAGCGAGCCGTCGTGCGCATGGGCGATGCTCTTCACGATCGCAAGGCCGAGACCGACACCCGCCTGATCCCTCCGGACGCGCGTCGTACCGCGCTGGAAGGGCTCGGCCAGCGTCGCGACTACCTGTGGAGGCAGCCGCTCGCCGGTGTTCTCGATGATCAGCGACGCCGCCTTCGGCTGGACGCGCGTGGAGATCCACACCGTGCCGTGCTCGGGCAGATTGTGGACGATGGCGTTGTGCAGCAGGTTCGTGCTCAGCTGCAGCAGGAGCGCGCGCGATCCCAGGGTCGGTGTGGGATCGCCGGACGCTTCGATCGTCAGGCCGCGCCGCTCGGCAAGGGGAAGCAGCGTCTCGGTCGCCTCCTCCGCCACCAGCGAAAGATCCACGGGCTCGCGGTTGAACACGCCCTGATCGGCCCGGCTGAGCGAGAGCAAGGCCTCGCTCAGGTCGATCGCGCGGGCGTTGACTGCATAGAGACGCTCCAGCAGCTGGTCCGCGTCGCGGTTCCGATCGCTGCGGGCCACGTCCAGCAGCGCCTGCGTGATTGCCAGCGGCGTGCGCAGCTCGTGGGAGGCGTTGGCGGCGAACCGCTGCTGCTCGGCAACGTGCGCCTCCAGCCTCGCGAGCATGGCATCGAAGCTGTCGGCGAGCTCGCGGAACTCGTCCTGCCGGCCCTCCAGCGCGATGCGATGGGACAGCGATCCGCTACCGGCGACCCGCGTGGCGTACGTGATGCGCGTGAGGGGAGCGAGCATGCGTCCGGCCAGCAGCCATCCGCCCACCAGCCCGAAGACGAGCAGGAACCCCGCCAGGATGGCAGCGGTCGGAGCGAAGTCCCGAAACAGGTCGGAATGGCTTTGCACCATGAAGACGACTCCGGGGTGGACACCGCGGGACAACGAGAGGTAGCCGACCACCAGCAGAACCGCGCCGGCGAGCATCACGAAACCGGCATAGCTGAGGGTCAGTTTGAGTCGTACGCTGAGCCCGGATGGCCTAGGCACCGCCGTCCTCCCCACCCTCGCGCTCCACGTCGATCCGATATCCGGCGCCGGGAACGGTTGCGATCACCCACGGCTCGCCCAGCCGTTTCCGCAGCGCCGAGACCGTGATCCGCACCGCGTTTGTGAACGGGTCGGCGTTCTCGTCCCATGCGCGAGCCAGCAGCTCCTCGGCGCTGACGACGCCGCCCTCAGCGTCCACGAGCACCTCGAGGACGGCGAACTGCTTCCTCGTCAGAGCGACGTACCGGCCGTCGCGAAACACCTCGCGCCGGAACGGATCCAGACGCAGGCCCGCCAGCTCCCGCACCGGTGGCCTGCTGCGGGCGCGCCTGCGGTCGAGGGCCCTAAGGCGAAGGACGAGCTCGCGAAGCTCGAACGGCTTCGTGAGGTAATCGTCCGCTCCCAGCTCGAACCCGGTCGCCTTGTCGTCGAGCCGATCGGCTGCAGTCAGCATGAGGATCGGCGTGCCGCTGGCCGAGGCGACGATGTGCTCGGCGATCTGGTCGCCACTCGGCCCGGGGATGTCCCGGTCGAGCACAGCGATGTCGTAGGCGTTCAGGTCGAGCAGCGCCAGGGCCGTGTCGCCGTCGCCGGCGACGTCTGCCGCGATCGCCTCCAGCCGCAGGCCATCACGGATGGCGTCCGCCATGTAGGGCTCGTCCTCGACCACCAGCACGCGCATGCCCCGATGATAGGAGCTGCCGCGTTTCGTCGGCATATGCAAAATCAGAAACGCACTGGCAACGCCGGCCCCCCTTGACTGGAGGCATGACCCATGCCAGATCAGCACGAATACCCAACCGCCGGACGCCGAGGATCGTGGCGGCCGGCCTGCTCGCCGTGATCGCGGTCGGCGTGGCCCGTGGCCACGGGCCTGCTTCCACCTTCCTGCGGGGGATCTCGCCGCCCAACGACATCCTGCGCGCCGCGCACCGGCTCGGACTCGGCTCGGGCACAGGTCTCGATGTCCCGCGCAGCGTATGGCCGGCGGACGGCCAGGCGGCGTTCATCGCAACCGGAGATCCGCACATCCACGCCGGCCCGAACCAGCACCCCGCGCCGATCGCAAGCATCGCCAAGGTGATGACCGCCTACCTCGTGCTCCGTGACCACCCGCTCGGATCGGGTGACGAGGGGCCACGTATCACGCTCAGCGAGGCCGACGTGCTCGACACCGAACGCCGGGCCGGCAGGCACGAATCGATCGTCCCCGTGGCAGCCGGGGAGCAGCTGACCGAGCGGCAGGCGCTGGAGGCGCTGCTCCTGCCCTCGGCGAACAACATCGCCGCCGTGCTTGCGCGGTGGGACGCCGGCTCGGTGGCGGCATTCGTCGCCCGCATGAACACCGCGGCGCGAAGGCTCGGCATGGCTGACACGCGCTACACCGATCCCAGCGGCTACGACGATGGGACTGTCTCCACGGCGGCCGACCAGGTGCGGATCGTCGCCCGGGCGATGCGCGTACCCACGTTCGCAGCGATCGTCGCGACCCCACGCGCGACGCTGCCCGTTGTCGGCATCGTATACACCACCAACGCACGGCTCGGCCACGCCGGGTTCATCGGCGTCAAGACCGGCTCGGACAGCGCTGCCGGCGGCTGCTTCGCCTTCACGGCGATCAGATGGTTCCGCGGCCACAGGAGGGCGATCACCGGTGTGGTGCTGGGCCAGCCGGGCGAGGACCGGATCGCGGCAGGCCTGCGAGCCGCCGCGGACATGGTCGATCGCATCACCGGGCACCGTCCCCGGCGCCGCCGCGCGTCGATGAGCCAGCCTCCTGCGGGTGCGCCGTCGTCGTAGACGGCGACCGGGGAAGCTGCGGCGATGAGTTCCCGAGAGCAGCTCGGTCGTATACCGCATACCAACCGGGAGATGCAATGACAAAGGTGATCGCGCTCATGTCCATGTCACTCGACGGCTACGTCGCCGACCCCGACGACGGCGTCGACGAGGTGTTTGACTGGTATTTCTCGGGCGACGTCGAGGTGCCCATGCCGAGAACGACGTCGCCGTTCACCTTCCGCGTCTCCGAGGCGAGCGCAAACCATCTCAAGGGGCTGATGGGCGAGATCGGCGCCATGCTCACCGGCCGGCGCACCTTCGACCGTGCCGGCGGCTGGGGCGGCCAGCATCCCTGGGACATCCCAGCCTTCGTGGTCACCCACTCGATTCCCGAGGGCTGGCCGCGCCCGGGCTCCACCGTCCAGTTCGCAACCGGCGGCATCGAGCAGGCCGTTGCGCGGGCCAGGGCGGCTGCCGCGCCGAGGTCGGTGGGGGTCCACGGCGCCGGCACGATCCAGCAGTTGCTGAACGCCGGACTGCTCGACGAGATTCACGTCGACCTGGCCGCGGTGCTGCTGGGCGACGGCGTCCGGCTGTTCGACCACCTCGCGAAGACGCCGGCTCTTCTCGGCAACCCGACGGTCACCGCCGGCGTCGGCGTCACGCACCTGCGCTATCCGGTGCGCACGCCGTAGACGCCGGTGCTCTAGCCGCAGAACAGCATCTGGATCGGCCGGAACTCGAGCGGCCGTGTGCGGCCGTCGCCGGTCGAGACCGTGACGGTGATGGAGGCATCGCCCTCCTGGACGCGCCTGATCAGCTCCACCGCCTCTTCCCGGCCGATGCCGGGCCCAGCGGCCAATCCCTTGAAGTAGAAGCCCTCGTCCACGGGCTCCGTGTGCAGTTCGGTGTTCACGTGCGTCTCCTGAGCCAGTCGTCGGGCGGCGTCGGGGGCCGCGCCTGTGTGTGATCGTGTCGACGGCCGGTGGCCGTTCAGGTGATCGATGCTATCGGCGATTGTTCAGCAGATAGGTGCGGATAGCCGTACGCCGCGGTGGTGTCACCCCGCCTCTTCTGGCACGCGCGGCGGCTCCCGAGCAGGCCTGAGACCTGACGACGCCGGGACCGGCCGGCCGGCCGGTCTCAAGGCAGGCCGTCGGCCACGTGGCACGATCGGCACACGATCGTTGCGTTCGCCATGGAGCCTGGCCGCTGCGCGGCCCAGCTGTCTCAAGGCAGGCCGTCGGCGTGTCAGCCGCCTTGCGGCGCTCGGCCTCGAGCGATGACAATGGCGCCATGACCGTCAGGCCGAGCGAGGCCGTGGGTTCCCATGGCTCTGAAAGCACCACCGGCGCGCTCTGGCATCCATTCTCCGACATGGGCGGCCGCTCGGCAC
>DATAHR010000217.1:0-7967 GCA_036263035.1 Gaiellales bacterium
GGCCTCCGGATCCTCGAAGACGGTGATCGAGACGGCGGAGCCGTCCTCGGCCAGGCAGTGGTAGAGCGCGTGCACGCCGTCGACGCCGCGCAGCGCCTCGATCACCCACTCCGACCGGTCGAGCCCCAGGTCGCCGCGGCCGGTGTTGAAGGTCGCCACCCGCACGATCACGACGGCTGCTCCGCGAGGAACTGCTCGACCAGCGACTCCGCGAAGCTCTTGTCGGCGATCTTGTAGGCGAGCGCCGTCATCCGCCAGGAGTCGGACAGGTAGAACCGCTCGTAGAGCTCGCCGCGGCCGCCGAGGTCGCTCCCGATGTAGTCCCAGGCCAGCCTGAACAGCCGGATCCGGCGATCCGCGTCGGCGCCCGCCGCCTGGTAGTACTTGGCGATCTCGTCCGCCAGCGGGCCCTCGATGTCCGCCAGCGACGGCGTCGCCATGAAGCCGCCCCCGCCGATCAGCTGGAGCAGCTCGTTCACGTAGGGCAGCCACTTCGGCATCTCGCCGCGGAGGGCCAGGAACGGTCGGTCGTCGGGGTACCAGACCCCGCCCTCGTCGAGGGCCGATCCGGCCTCCGCCGAGACGATCCCGGACCGCGTCAGCTCGACCATGTTCCAGATCTGCCCGAGCTTCTCCTGAATGTGGTCGAACCGGACGACGCCGGTCGTGTTCGCGATCAGGTGGCCCAGGCCGAGGGCGAACGACAGCTTCACGTAGGCCCGGGTGAAGGCCTGGTGCATGATGTGCCCGCGCCAGCCGGTGTCGCTGATCACCTCCGAGTAGCCGTCCGTGTCGCCGCACAGGAACAGGCGGTTCTTCGGCACCTCGACGTCGTCGAAGATGACAACGGCATCCATCTCGTCGAAGCGCGACGACAGCGGATAGTCGAAGCTGTTGCGCTGCTTGGAGTAGCTGTCGCGGCAGATGAACTTGAGGCCCGGGGTGCCCATCGGGATGGCGAAGGCGAGCGCGTAGTTGCCGTCCTGGGGGCGAATGTCGGAGCCGGGGTAGATCGTGAGCTCGTCGGCGTAGGGCGCGAGCGTCGCCAGCATGCGGGCGCCGCGGACGGTGATGTGGTTCTCGGTCTCGCCGACCTTGTGCAGGGCGACCTCGCCCGCGGCCTGCTCGGCCTCCGGCTTCGTCCGGTCGACCTGCGGGTTCATGATCGAGTGGGTGGTGGAGAGGTCGCGGTCGCGCATCTCCTTCTGGTAGGCGACCAGGTTGGCCGCGCCCTGCTCGTTGCCGCGCCGGGCCCACACGTCCGCACGGCCGGCGAAGCAGGCGAAGGTGACGTTGAGGTAGTCGGGTGTGCGCCCCATCATCCCGGCCGTGGCCGCCGCGGTCAGCTCGATCGCGCGGCGCCGGCGCTCCAGGTCCTCCTTGCTGCGGGGGATCAGGTGCGTGACGTTGACCAGGCGGCCGTCGTCGGGCGACGGGGCGAGCATCTCGTCGGCATGCTCGTGCTGCAGGTCGAACACCCGCGCCATGGTGCGCGCGGCCTCGGCCAGCTGAGGGTGGTCGAGCGGGTGCGTGATCTTCTCCCCGTTCAACCACATCTCGCGGGAGTCGCCGCGCAGCCCGTCCAGGAACTGCTGGCCGGTGCGGGCGGCGGTGGGTGTCTGCTGGGACGTCTCGGCGGTCGCCATCATGCCTCCTGGTGCGTCAGCGGTGGGAGCGGCTCTCCCTTTGCCAGCAGGCCCTCGCGCTCCATGCGGATGGCCTCGGCGTCGAAGCGGAAGTACGAGCGGGGCGGGAGGATGCCCCATACGTTCGAGGAGTGGGGGGTGTCATCCCAGTCGCGCGGCTCGTGGTCGGGCTCCAGCTGCTCCATGTCGCAGTAGCACTCGACGAGCAGCTCCTCCTCGGGCAGCCGGACGTACGCGCACAGGTTCTGCGCGAGCGCGTGGCGGAGCGGCCCCCAGACCAACCAGCGCCCGTGCTGGCCGAGGTGGTCGAACAGGACGCGCAGCTCGCCCCAGTCCACGTACTCCCACGCGAGGTGGTGGAAGTGGCTGTAGTCGAACTGGACGAGCGCCATCGAGTGGTGGTCGGGGTTGACCGAGAACCAGTTGCCCGCGCCGAGCAGCCGGTCGGAGATGCGCATGCCGAGCACGTCGGTGTAGAAGGCGGTCTGGGCGTCCAGGTCGGTGGTGAGCACGTTGACGTGGCCGAGCTTGCGGGGCCGCAGGCCGGGCAGCGTGGTGGTGCTGCGCGCCACCGGCGGGCGGCGGTCCTCCTCCTCGCGGTAGGGCATCAGCTCGATGCCGTTGCCGTCGAGGTCGGCGAAGTGCAGGCCGCCGTCGTGGTGCTCGTAGCTGATGCCGTGCGCATCCAGGTGCTCCGCCGCCTGCTCGAGGCTGCAGGTGCGGCGCAGCTCCCAGCCGGTGTGGTCGTGGCCCGGCTCGCCGGCTGCCACCAGCTGGAGCGAGTACGGCTCGTACCCGCAGCGGAGGTACCCGTGATGGCCGACCCGCTCCACCTCGGTCAGACCGAACTGGATCGACCAGCGGTCCATCGCCTCGTCGAGGTTCGCGACGCGGAGCGCGACGTGGTCGATCCGCCGGATCTCGATCACGGGTTCACCATCCCTTCGTTCACTGCCCGCTCGGCCTCGTCCTCAGGCATGGCCAGTGCGACATGCAGCGTGTTGGCGGAGACCTGCAGCTGATCGCCGGGGCCGGAGAGGTCGACGTCCCAGTCGACGACCGTGTTCGAGAGCCTGCCCAGGCCGGACACCTCGACCTCCACCACGTCGCCTGGCTCCATCGGCCGCGAGTGCGCTGGTGTGCCGGAGAGGATCACGTCGCCGGGCAGCAGCGTGATGGTGCGGCAGAGGTCGGCGAGCAGGTAGGAGATCGGCCAGATCAGGTCGGCGGCGGTGCCCTGCTGGACGACCTCGCCGTTCAGGTGGGTTCGGATCTCGAAGTCGGTCGGGTCGAACTCGTCGGCGGGCACGAGCTCGGGCCCGATCGGGCAGAAGCCATCCTGGCCCTTGACCCGCAGCATGGAGCCGCGGTCGGCGTGGCGGAAGTCGTGCAGGCCGACGTCGTTCGCGCAGGCGTAGCCGGCGACGTAGGACAGGACCTCGGACTGGGGGACGCCGTGCATGGGCCGGCCGACGACGACGGCGACCTCGCCCTCGTAGTTGAGGAAGCGGGCGCCTCGCGGGCGGCGCAGCACGCCGCGGTGTCCGTTCAGGGTCGTGGGCGGCTTCATGAAGTACGACGGCTCGGGCGGCGTCCGCGCGGCGTACTCCTCGACCCGGCTGCGGTACGTGAGGTGGGTGGCGATGATCTTGGTCGGCTCGACCGGAGCCAGGAACTCCGCCTCCCCCTCCGGGACACTGCCGCCGCCGTCAAGCACGACGTTCGCGCCGTCCAGCCGGCCCCAGCGCGGGGACCCCTCGACCAGCACGCGAACGCGACGCTCAGCCACGATTGGATACAATATGCGCTTCTCCTGAGGCGTGCAACTCGGCCGCCTGGGCGGCTGCCGTCACTGTGCGGCTACAGTCTTGCGCGTCCCGCGATCTGGAGGAGCGATGCAGCAGCAGACGGCACGTGAGCGAGGGCTGGAGCGGCTGAAGCTGCTCGGCGACGAGCCCGGCGGCGATGCGTTCATCGAGCGCATGGGCAGCCCGATGGGTGACTGGCTGGTCGACTGGGTGTTCGGCGAGGTGCATACGCGGGACGGCCTGACCGCGCGCGAGCGCGAGCTGATCATCGTTGCCGTGCTGACGGCGATCGGCAGCTCCGATCCACAGGTTGCCGCGCACATCCGCGCGCTGCGCGCGATCGACGTGCCCTGGGAGGAGATCGAGGAGACGATCCTGCAGACGGCCCCGTACGCGGGCATCCCGCGAGCGATCAACGCGCTGAAGGTGCTGCGCACGGAGCAGGGACGATGAAGGCGGTCCGGTTCGTCGACGCGGGTGGCGACATCAAGCTGGGACGGCTCGACGGGGAGATCATCGTGGACGCGGGGCCGGCCGGGCCGCGCGGCTTCGTCCCAGACGCACAGGGCTGGCGGCGGATCGCGGACGCGTCGGGGATCGGGCACCCGGTGGACGATGTTCGGCTGCTGCACCCGGCGGAGCCCGGGAAGCTGATGGCCATCGGCCTGAACTACCGCGACCATGCGGAGGAGTCGGAGCTCGAGATCCCGGCGGTGCCGGTGGTGTTTGCCAAGTGGACGACATCGCTGATCGGACACCATGAGCCGATCGTGGTTCCCCGGGAGGAGACCCGTCCCGACTATGAGGGCGAGGTGGCGGTCGTGCTCGCGCACGACGTCTACCGGGCGAACGAGGATCAGGCGCGGGCCGCGGTGGGCGGCATCTCGGCGTTCCACGACGTGTCCGGACGAAGAGCGCAGCTGGAGACGCCGCTGCGGCAGTTCACGCTGGGGAAGAGCTTCGACACGTTCGCACCGATGGGGCCGTGCGTTGCCAGCTGTGAGGACATGGACCTGGCGGACATCGACATCTCGACGAAGGTGAACGGCGAGCAGCGCCAGTCGTCGAACACGCGGAACCTGATCTTCTCGGTGGTCGAGCTGATCGTGTACCTGTCGAAGGGGATGACGCTGCAGGCGGGGGACGTGATCGCAACCGGGACGCCGGGCGGGGTGGGCGACTCGGCCCAGCCGCCGGTGTACCTGACGGAGGGCGATGTGGTCGAGGTGACGGTGGCCGGCGTGGGGACGCTGTCGAATCCGGTGACGCTGGAGGCGTAGACGGCAGCCGAGGCAGTGCCGGGTCAGCCCGAAGGCTGATCCCCGACTACGCCCGGTGAACCACCCGACCGTCGACCACCGTCAGCGTCACCGGCAGCTGCGGCAGGTCGTCCGCATCGCATTCGACCGGATCCTCGGCGAACGCCGTCAGATCGCCGCGGTAGCCGGGCGCCAGCCTGCCTGCCACCGCCTGGTCATCCACCGCCCGTGCCGCCTCGGAGGTGTACCCCTCCAAGGCCTCGATCGCCGTCAGCCGCTGCTGCGGCATGTACGCCTCGGCGTCGCGGTCGCCGGGCCGGCGCCGGAGCCGCGCCCAGGCCATCCCCTCCCGCGGGTCGTAGCCGGCCACCGGCCAGTCCGAGCCGAGCGCCAGCACCGCACCTGACCGCCGCAGCTCCGCCGTACGGAACGCCCGACCGGCTCGCTCCGGCCCCAGCGCCTGGCTCCACGGATCACTCAGGTCCGGCCGCATCCACTGCAGGTGGATCGCCTGCTGCGACGCCACGACGCCCTCCGCTGCGAACCGCGGCAGCTGGTCGTCCCGCATGGTCTCGATGTGCTCGACCCTGTGTGGCCCGCGCTCCACGCGCCCCGCGCGCCGGTAGGCGTCGAGCGCGCAGCGCACCGCGCGGTCGCCGATCGCGTGCGTGATCGACGGTGCACCCGCGCGCGCGAACCGCGCGATAACGTCGGCGTACCGCTCCGGATCCGGCCAGTTCGGCTCCATGCCGCGGCCGTGGGTATCCGGCTCCTCCAGCCATGCGGTGCCCGGCTCGACGACGCCGTCGATGAAGAGCTTGGCCCACCCCGACCGCCACAGCCGGCCGCTCTGCGCGCCGGCGTCGATCGCGTCCTGGATCTCCTCGTCCGTCATGGTCGGCTGCACCGTGAAGGGCACCACCTGCCGGACGGTCAGCCGCTCGCTCCGCTCCAGGTCGCGGCACTCGTCCGGCGTCGCCAGCGTCCCGTCCATCATGTGGCATGCGGTGAGGCCGACACGGTTCATGGCCGCGAGCGCCTCGGCGATGTATGCCAGCCGCTCGTCGCGCGTCGGCTCGGGCATCGCCACCGCGACCAGGCCGATCGCGCTGTTCTCCCGCAGCTCGCCGGTCGGCCGCCCGTCCGGCCGGCAGACGACCTCTGAGGCGTCCTCGAACGCACGCGGGCCGGTGATGCCGGCCGCGGCCAGCGCCGGGGGCGTCGCCAGGGCCGTGTGGAAATCGAAGAACGTGAGCAGCGCCGGGTTGCCGCCCACAGCCTCCTGGAACAGTTCGCCGCTCGCCTCGATCCCATCGAACACCCGGTACTCGAGCGAGTAGCCGGTGACCCACGCACCGTCTCCGCACCGGCGCCGCTCGGCGGCGAGCCGCTCGCGCACCTCATCCACCGTGGCGGCACCCGACAGGTTGGCGCCGCGGGTCTCCAGCGCACCCATGAAGGGATGGCTGTGGCTGTCGGCCAGCCCGGGGACGATCGCCATGCCGCCGACACGGATGTGCTCGGATCCGGCCGCCGATGCGCGGCGCACCTCGTCGTCGCTGCCGACGGCGATGATCGTGCCCTCGGCGATGGCGATCGCGCTGGCGACGGGACGGCCGGGGTCGAGCGTGCGTATCCGGGCGCCCGTGATCAGCAGGTCGTGCATCCGCGCCTACGGTACCGCAGGCGCGACCGGCGGGTGCGCCTGAATGTGCTCCCGGGTCAGCCGCTCGGCCTCGTCCGCGTCCCCCGCCTCGATGGCCTCGGTGATCCGCTCGTGCTCTTCGGCCCAGGCCCCGGCGCCCGCGGGCTCGGCGGCCTGTGCCTGGTAGATAGGGACGCCGATTCGCGGCACCCACAGCATCTCCGCGAACCGCGTCAGATGCGGGTTGCCCGACGCCGCGGCGAGGGCGAGATGGAAGGTGCGGTTCGCGCCGAAGCTGCCGTCCTTGTCGTCGGCGGCAGCTCGCTGCTGGGCGATCGCCTCACGCATCGCCGCGATCGAGTCGCCGTCTCGGCGCTCCGCGGCCAGGCGGGCGGCGCCCGGTTCCAGGGCCACGCGCGCCGACCACGCGTGCCGCATGTCGCCGAAGTCGAGCTCGGAGACGGTCGCGCCGCGGTTCGGCGAGAACTCGACCAGCCCCTCGGTCGAGAGCCGGCGAAGCGCCTCGCGCAGCGGCGTCCGCGACACGCCCAGCTCCTCGGCCAGCGACGCCTGCCGGAGCTTCGTGCCACGGGGCAGGTCGCCGGACAGGATCCGCTCGCGCAGGGCGGAGTAGACATGGTCGACGACGCTCTGGATGTGCAGTGGCCCGACGGCAGGCTGGACGCTCATGGTCTTTGCATACATTACGCCGCCGCGCGGGCGGGTCAAGGCGCCTGGTCTTGACAGCCGTCCGATCTTGGTGCGAATGTATCCAAGTTGTTCCGACCCTGAGGAGGGAGTCATGGCACAGGCCGCACCCCCGCCGGCCACAGGAGGGGAGCTCGGCGAGCGACGGCTCGGCACCATCCACGCCGTCGCACAGGCTCTTGCGATCGGCCCGATGTTCTCGACGGCGGTCGTTCTTGGCTTCGTTTCGGCCCCCGTAACGGGCGCCGGCTTCAATACGGCGCTATCGGTGCTCGTCGCCGGTCTCGGCGTGCTCGCGATCGCCTATGCAATATCCGTCTTCGCCCGCCAGTACCAGGGCGCCGGCGCGGTCTATGAGTACCTCGTGCGCGGCGCGCACCCTGCGGTGGGCATCTTCACCGCCGGCGTCTTCTTCATGGGCACCCTGTTCCTCGGCGGCGGTGGCATCTACCTGGGCCTCGGCATCCTGACGAACGGCTTCTGGCAGGAGCACATCTCGACGTCCACGGTGCCGTCGTGGTGGTTCCTCGCACTGCTCTTCATGGCGCTGGTGCTGGTGCTGAACTACATCGGCGTGCGGATCGCGATCGGCGCGATGCTCACGTTCGCAGCCCTGTCGTTCACACCGATGCTGATCCTCGCGATCGCGATCGTCTTCCAGGCGGACAACACGCTCTCCGTCTTCAATCCCTCGACCACCTCGGTGCACACCGTCTTCAACGGCGTGATGCTCGGCATCCTGCTGTTCGTCGGCTTCGAAGCGGCGGCGTCGCTGGGTGAGGAGAGCCACGACCCGGCCAGGTCGATTCCTCGGGCGCTGATGGGCACGGTGGGTGCCTCGGCCCTCTTCTACGTGATCATGTCGTACGCGATCTCGATCGGGCTCGGCAAGGAGGCCGTC
>DATAHR010000218.1:0-21027 GCA_036263035.1 Gaiellales bacterium
CCAACGTTAGGGGGCTGCGACCGCATTCGCGATCTGCGTGATCGCAGATCGCTCATGACCGGTGCAAGGCGTTCCGCCTTGCACCTCGTCGCATCGCTGCGTCCTCGATCGGGCCGATATTCCCGATATCGACCCTCCCTCGATCCTTGCGCTGCTTGCCTACCGATCGCTCAGACCGCACGGCGCCGTGGAACCAATCATCTAGCTCCCGGTCTTCCCCACCTGCTGCACCCACTTCAGGCCCTGCAGGTAGAGCAGGTTCTTGGGCCGGCGGACGATCTCGTTGTGCCGCATCGCCACCAGGAACTCCTCGGGCCCGTCGAAGGCGGGGATGCGGTTGATGGCCGTGCCGATGCCCGGCAGCACATGCGCGTCGGAGCCCGCCGACTGCACGAGGTTGTACTTCGTCGCGAAGCGCAGCGCGTCGTCATTGAACGAGTCGAACAGCAGCCGCGAGTTGTAGACCTCGAACACGTCGATCTCGTCGAGGTGCCGGAGCAGCGTCGCCGAGTCGGGGATCGTGTGCAGGCGGTCGAACGGGTGGGGCATCAGCACGAGGCCGCCCTGCGCCTGGATGGCTGCGATCGTCTCGGCCATGGGCATGCCCTTCTCGATCCGTTCGGTCAAGAACAGCCCGATCACCTCGCCCTGCGAGGTCTTCACCTCCTCGCCCACGATCACCGTGATCGGCTTGCCCAGCGCCGCCGCCTCGACCGCGCCGGAGATCTCGTTGTGGTCGGTGATCGCGATCGCACCCAGGCCCTGCTCGATGCAGTGGTCGACCAGCGCCTCGGGATCGGTGGCGCAGTCGTGCGAGTGGCTGGTGTGCATGTGCAGGTCGACGTCGATCAGCGGACGGCGGGCGGGCGCGACGGATGCCCGCGCCCGGCGCCGCCGGCGAAGCGCGTCGTACAGGCCCTCCAGCCGCTCCGCCAGCGCGCCGGCGCTGCGGCCGGCCGCCGCCTCGCGGCCCTCTGCTGACAGCCGCGCTCGCAGCTCGTCGTCCTCCAGCGCCCGGACCGCGGCCGCGGCGGCCAGGGGCGGCTGGTCGGGCGCATAGCGCAGCCCGGGCCCGTCGCCCGGCGACACGACGACCGCGCCGGCAGCGCGCGCCTCCCAGGCCAGCCGTGAGCTGCCCTCCGGGGCGCCGACGAACACGTCGACGTCGCCCAGCAGGCGCGCCCGGGCCTCCTCGTTCTCCATCCCCTCGATGCGCACGCGGCCGCGCGCACCGGGCGGGATGTACGGCCGCATCGGCCGCCTGCCGCGGCGATCCCACGCCAGGATCAGCTCGGTCCCGGGCGCGTCGGCCACCATCCGCAGCAGGGCGCGGACGGTCTGCCTGGCCTCGCCCGTCCACTCGGCGACGACCAGCCGACCGGCCTTCTCGCCGGGGGCGAAGGCGGGCGCGATCGGGTCGGGCTCGATCCGGTAGTCGCCCGGATACAGGGTGGCCGCGAGCTCCGCCGCCTGCGGCGAGGAGGCGACCAGCGCATCGATCCGGGCCCCGAACCGCTTGCGGCTGCCGCCGCGCAGGGGGTAGGCGAGCGCGCGTTCCGTCTCGGCGTGGAAGGTCGCCACCGTCAGGCCGCGCGTGTGCCGCAGCGCCGCCGTTGCCAATCCAGGCACCGTCGGGTCGTGGGCATGGACGATGTCGAAGACGCCCTCGCCGACCGCCAGCGCGACATTGGCCGACGCCGCCACGGGGATGCCGGCGCCCCGGCCACGGCCGCGTGACCGGTGGGGCACGGCCGGGCCGACCGCGATCGCCAGCGGCTCGCCGGCCAGCGCGTGCACCGCCTCGCGGTCACCTCCCGCAAGCGCCCGCAGCCGCTCTCGGCCGCTTCGCAGCGATCGGGTGGACGAGCTGGGCGCGAGCACCGTCACACGATGCCCGCGCCCGGCGAGTCCGGTTGCCTCGTTTCGCACGTACTCCGCGACCGGATGCGATCCGGCCAGCGCGTACGGCGAGACGAGGCAGATCGTCAGCGTGTCTGCCATGACGGGTCGTCCCGTCCGCTCAGGCGGAGGCGCCCGCCTTCTCCTTCTTCGGCGCGGTCTTGCGGCCGTGCTGCTCGATGAAGGTCTCCACCTGGGTGTGGCACTCGTCGTCCGGGTGCTGCACAGGCGGCGACTTCATGAAGTAGGCCGACGGCCACTCGAGCGCGCCGCCGATGCCGTTGTCGAGCGCCAGCTTCGCGCAGCGCACGGCGTCGATCACGATGCCCGCGGAGTTCGGCGAGTCGACCACCTCGAGCTTCAGCTCGATGTTCAGCGGCACGTCACCGAACGACCGGCCCTCGAGCCGGATGTAGGCCCACTTACGGTCCTCCAGCCAGGCGACGTGGTCGGACGGCCCGATGTGCACGTTCTTCGCGCCGAGGTCGTGGTCGAGCTGCGAGGTGACCGCGTTGGTCTTCGAGATCTTCTTGCTCTCCAGGCGCTCGCGCTCGAGCATGTTCAGGAAGTCGGTGTTGCCGCCCACGTTCAGCTGGTGCGTGCGCTCGAGCAGCACGCCGCGCTCCTGGAACAGGCGCGCCAGCTGGCGGTGGACGATCGTCGCACCGACCTGCGACTTGATGTCGTCGCCGACGATCGGCAGGTTCTTGTCCTCGAACCGCCGCCGCCAGTAGGGCTCGCGCGCGATGAACACCGGGATGCAGTTGACGAAGCCGCAGCCGGCGGCCAGCACCTGCTCGACGTACCACTTGGTCGCCTCCTCGGAGCCGACCGGGAGGTAGCTGACGACCACGTCGGTCTTCGTCTCCTGCAGGATGCGAACGACGTCCGACGTCTCGCCCGGGGCCTTGGTGATCACCTGCGACAGGTACTTGCCGATGCCGTCATGCGTCATCCCGCGCTGCACCTCGACGCCCAGCTTCGGCACCTCGGCGAAGCGGACGGTGTTGTTCTGCCCGCTGAAGATCGCCTCGGAGAGATCCTTGCCGACCTTGTCGGCGTCGATGTCGAAGGCGGCGGAGAACTCGATGTCCGAGATGTGGTAGCCGCCGAGGTCGACGTGCATCAGGCCCGGCACCCGCTCGCCGGGCTTCGCGTTCTTGTAGTACTCGACACCCTGCACGAACGACGAGGCGCAGTTGCCGACGCCGACGATGGCGACGCGCACCTTTCCATTCGCGCTGCGGTGTCCGTTCTGAGAGGCCGAGTCGGCCATGCTTACTCCTCCACGTTCGACTGCAGTTGGGCTCGGACGAAGACCATGCGCTGGATCACCGTGACGGTGGTGAGCACGGCCAGGACATAGATCACGTAGGGCAGGACGCCGAGGCCGGCGAACGGCAGCGCGACCGCCAGCAGGACGATCCGCTCGGCGCGCGCCATCAGGCCGACGTCGCCCTTGAGGCCGAGCGCCTCCGCCTTGGCGCGCGTGTAGCTGACCAGGAACGACCCGACCAGCGACACGAACACACAGGCCAGCGCAAGGGTGTGCCCCTGCGCGGCGAGGACGAGGCCGATGGCGCCGAGGATGACGCCCTCGCTCATGCGGTCGAGCGTCGAGTCGAGGAATCCGCCGAACGGCGTCATCTTGCCGTGGGCGCGCGCGAGGGCGCCGTCGAGCGCATCGATCACGCTGCCGACGACGAACACGACGGCCGCCCACACCCAGTGCTCCTGGTAGATCAGGACGCCGGCCACGACGTTCAGCATGAAGCCGGCGGTGGTCAGCTGGTTGGGGGTGAGCGGAACGCTCCTGAACCGCTGCATGAATCGCAGCGCCATGGAGCGCCCGCCGTTCGTGTAGCCATCCTTGAGACGGGCGAGCGAGGTGGTCATCGCGCGTACTATACCACGCGCGCTATCTCGTGCATGGGGAGGTGCGAGCCGGCTCCCGAGGCGGGATCAGGCCGGCTCGAGCCGCAGGCGGCGCCGGGCGCCCTGGGGCAGCGTGGGGTGGTACCGCTCCACCAGCCAGGCGATGCCGAGGGCGGTCAGCGCGAGCAGGGCGCCGAGGAACGCGTCAAACCAGAAGTGGTTGCCGGTCGCCACGATCGAGAACACGATCAGCACGGGATAGAACAGCCACAGGATTCGCAGCGCGGGGTGGCGTACGAGCAGGAAGCAGCTCGTCCCGATGATCAGGGCGAAGCAGGTATGGACGCTGGGCACCGCGGCGAAGGGGTTCGAGAGCGACGCGATCGGCCCGGAGCTGAAGTTGACGCTGGCCGTCTTCTCCAGCGTGTCGATGAAGCCGAGGTCGGTCAGCATCCGCGGGGGGGCGGTGGGGAAGAAGAAGTAGCCGATCAGTGCCACGCCCATGGCCGCGAACACGATGTTGCGGACGAAGTAGTAGAAGTCGTTGCGGCGCAGGTAGAGCCAGAACATGAACAGCGTGGTCACCGCGAAGTGGGCGTGGAAGTACGTCAGGTTGGCCACGTCGAGCACCGACGGATGACGCAGCGCAAAGTGCTGGACGTCCATCTCGGTGAAGATCCCGAGCGTCTGCTCGATTGAGACGACGTCCCTGGCATGCACGAACGCCGCGCCCAGATCACCTTCGGCGAAGGTGCGGGAGAGCTCGTAGAGCACGTCGACGGCGGCGAACAGGCCGAGCTGCAGCAGGAAGTCCGGCCAGCCCTTGGGGAGTAAGCTCGACCGTTCGCGCGTGCGGGACCGTGCAGACGCGAGAGTTGCCATCCACCCATCGTACCCGACGGTACGGATCGTGAAGCTCCGGAGTGTTAACCGCCGATGTGGGACATCTCGACGCGCGGGAGATCGCGCGTCTCGGCGCCGCGGATCTCCGAGTAGCGGTCGGAGCGCCGCCCCCAGATGGCGGCCAGGCGGCCGGCCAGCTCGTCGTCCGAGGCGCCCGCTCGGAGGGGGGCGCGCAGGTCCGCTCCCGTGGCGGCGAACAGGCAGGTGAAGAGCTCGCCCTCGGCCGACAGCCGCGCCCGGGTGCAGCCGCCGCAGAACGGCCGGGTGACCGACGCGATCACGCCCACCTCGCCCTCGCCGTCGGTGTAGCGGTAGCGGGTCGCGACCTCGCCGGGATAGTTCGGCGGCACCGGCTCGAGCGGCCAGCGCTCGCCGATGCGGTCCAGGATCTCGTCCGCCGGCACCACGTCGTCGAGGCGCCAGCCGTTGGTGGTGCCGACGTCCATGTACTCGATGAAGCGGACGATGATGCCGGTGCCGCGGAAGTGGCCGGCCATGTCGGCGACCGAGCGCTCGTTGACGCCGCGCTGGACGACGGTGTTGACCTTCACGGGAAGGCCGGCAGCCTGCGCCGCATCGATGCCAGCGAGGACGCGGGCGACGGGGAAGCGGACGTCGTTCATCGACTGGAAGACGGCGTCATCGAGCGAGTCGAGGCTGACGGTGACGCGGTCGAGCCCGGCCTCGCGGAGGCGGGCGGCCTTCGCCGGCAGCAGCGAGCCGTTGGTGGTGAGGGTGAGGTCGGCGAGGCCGTCGCCGCGGAGGTCGGACAGCATGCCGATCAGCCGCTCGACGTCGCGGCGTACGAGCGGCTCGCCGCCGGTGACGCGGATCTTGGTCACGCCGGCGCGGACGAAGAGCCGGGCGAGGCGCTGGATCTCCTCGAACGAGAGCAGCTCCTCGCGGGCGAGGAACTGGAAGTCGTGGCCGAACACCTCGCGCGGCATGCAGTACGTGCAGCGGAAGTTGCAGCGGTCGGTGACCGAGATGCGCAGGTCGCGGATCGGCCGTGCGAGAGTGTCGGTGAGCGGTGCCATCCCTAGTGGAAGACTACCCATGAGCCGTTTCACCACCATCCTCGACCGCCTGCACGCGCAGTTCGGCAGCCCGGAGCACCGGCGCCTGCCGGCGATCGACGAGCTGGTGATGACAGTGCTTTCGCAGAACACGAGCGACGTCAACACCGGCCGGGCCTACCGGGCGATGCGCGAGCGGTACCCGCAGTGGCGGGAGGTGACGGAGGCAGACACGGCGGAGCTCGTCGACGTGCTTCGGCCTGGTGGGCTCGCGAACCAGAAGGCGCCGAGGATCCAGGCGATCCTGCGGGAGCTGGACGGATCCGAGCATGGGCTCGATCTGGAGTGGCTGGCAGGCAGGGGTCCGGGTGAGGCGCTCGAGTACCTGACGGCGCTGCCCGGCGTGGGGGCGAAGACGGCGAGCTGTGTGCTGCTGTTCTCGTTCGGGATGCCGGTGATGCCCGTGGACACGCACATCCACCGGATCGCGCTGCGGCTGGGACTGATCGACGCGCGTGTGTCGGCGGAAGCGGCTCACCCGATCCTGACGGCGATGACGCCACCGCACCGGATGCTCGAGGCGCACCTGCTCCTGATCGCGCACGGCAGGACGACGTGCAAGGCACGGCGGCCGCTGTGCGGCGAGTGCGTGCTGCTCGACCTCTGCCCGACCGGCCTGGCCGGGGCTGAATCACTGCCGCTCTGAGGCGGACGGCCGCAGGCCTGGGCCGGGCTGCGCCCGGCCCAGGCGGTCTCAAAGCATGGTGTACGGCCACGTGGCGAGATCGATGCAGGTCCGGCACGGAGTTCCACGCCGGTGCGTGCGCGGGCGAACCCCGGTCTCAAAGCAGGCCGGGTCGGCCGTGAAACGGCCGACCCGGCGTTGTTGCGTGTCGTGACGCGGCTGTCACGCGGGGCCGGAGAACGGCTTCTCGAACCAGTGGTGCGCGTATGGCTCGTCGTTGAACGGCGCCAGCTCGCGGTACCCGGCCGAGCGGTACAGGGCGATGGCCTCGGTCAGCGCCCGATTCGTCTCGAGCTGCACCGCAGGCGCTCCCGCTTCCGCCGCGAACGCTTCCAGCTCGCGGAGCATCCGCCGGCCCAGTCCGAGCCCGCGGGCCGCCGGTGAGACCCACATCCGCTTCAGCTCTGCCGGCTCGGCGCCGTGCAGCTTGACGACACCGCACCCGACCGGCTCCCCGCGAAGACGGGCTAGCAGCAGGATCCCGTGCGGCGGCCGCAGGTCGGCGTCATCGGCCGGCAGGCTGCGTGCCGGATCGAAGCCGTCGTCGAACCGCTCGCCGAGCTCTTCCACGTAGCGGGCGATGCACCAGCGCGCGTCGCGCTCTGCCGGGTCGGCAGGCTCGATCTCGACCATGGATGCGCGGAGCAGGCGCTCGACCTCGTGTGCCGCGGCCACCAGCCGGTCGCGCTGCCGCTCGTCGAGCGGCTCGAGAATGGAGCGCACCAGATCGTCCGAGCGCCTGTCCAGCCGCTCGCGCTCGGCCCGCCCCTTCCGCGTCAGCCGCGCGCGCCGCACCCGCCCATCCTCGGACGAGGGCTCCACAACCACCAGCCCGTCCCGCTCAAGGGCTCGGAGCATGCGCGATGCGTACCCCGCGTCCAGGCCCAGCCGGCTGCGCAGGTCGCGGACGCGCCGTCCCTCCGGCCCGATCTCCCAGAGCAGCCGCGTCTCGCCCAGGGGCCGACCGCCTCCCAGGTAGGCATCCTCGAGCGCGCCCACCCGCTCGGTGACCGTGCGGTTGAGGGAGCGGATCTCAGCGATCGCCGCCGCGTCCATTGTCTGACCTTAGTCAGATATCAGGCCGGCTGCAACCGGCGTGGCCGGCGCGGCGTCCAGCCGGTCACCGCCCACAGGTACGCCCCGGCCAGCAGCAGCGCCCCGGCGCTGAAGTTCAGCCGGATCTCCGCCGCGTGATCCTCCGCGCAGGAGGCGAGCGAGCGACCGGAGCACCCCGCCGTGTCGTGGCCCGCCCGCACCGCCGCCCGGTACTGCGCGAACTCACCGCCGGCCGGCGGCAGCCCGAGCACCACCACGGCCGCCGTGACCGCGACCATCACCGCGAGCGGCCGCGCCAGCCGCGCACCCAGCGGCCGCCGCGCGAGCACCGCCACCGCGGACACCGCCGCCACGGCTGCGGTCGGCGCCAGGAACGCGAAGAATCCGAGCCAGGCCCACGAGCCGGCGCCGCGGCCGAGGCGGGCCAGGTCGACCGCGAGCGGCACCGATGCAGCCATCGCCGCCAGCAGCACGCACGCAGCGGCGCGGTCGCGCTGCTCGAACAGGCGGTCGGCCGGCCGCGGGGTGAATGCCCCGGCCACGGCCTCGGGATCGCCCATCCGCTCGACCGCCGCAGCCTCGCCGTGCGCCGCCGCGCTCTCGCGCAGGTGCGCCTCGATCTCCTCGAGGATCCGCCGCCGTCGCCGTCCGTGCACCCGCAGCGCCGCCGCGAACCGCTCCAGCCACCGCTCCGTCATCGCGCCACCACCGCCTGCATCGCGCCCATGAACGCCGACCATTCACGCCGCTTGCCCTCGAGCGCTCCCCGCCCGCGCTCGGTGACCGCATACACCCGCCGGCGCCGGGCCGATCCTTCCGACCAGCTGCTCTCGAGCAGCCCCGCGCGCTCCAGCCGGTGCAGCGCGGGATAGACGGTGCCCTCCGGCAGCTCGAAGGCGCCGCCGCTGGCGTCGCGCAGCTGCTCGATCACGCGATACCCGTGGGCGGGACGCTCCGCCAGCGCCGAGAGCAGCAGCAGGTCGAGCTGGCCGCGGGCGTCCGTCGAGAGCTTCATACCTCGACAGTCTAGGTATCGAAACAGCTGCCGTCAAGATGTGGCGTGCCCAACCAGAACTTGCTATAAAGCGACTGAGATTTTCTATCGCGACACGACTGATGTACCCCCACAAGGAGCAGAGTCCCGTATGAGCAAAGTGATCGGCATCGATCTGGGCACGACCAACTCGTGCATGGCGGTGATGGAGGGCGGCGAGCCCACCGTTATCCCGAACGCCGAGGGTGGACGCACCACTCCGTCGGTGGTCGCCTTCACCAAGGACGGCCAGCGGCTGGTCGGCACCCCGGCCAAGCGCCAGGCGGTCACCAACCCGCAGAACACCATCTTCTCGATCAAGCGCTTCATGGGCCGCAAGGCCGCCGAGGTGTCCGAGGAGCAGACAATCGTCCCCTACGAGGTGACGAGCGGTCCCAACGGCGATGCGCGCGTCAAGGCCGGCGACAAGACCTTCCCACCGCAGGAGATCTCCGCGATGATCCTGCAGAAGCTGAAGGCCGACGCGGAGGCCTACCTGGGCGAGCCGGTGACCGAGGCGGTCATCACGGTTCCCGCGTACTTCAACGACGCACAGCGCAACGCCACCAAGGACGCCGGCAAGATCGCCGGCCTCGAGGTGTTGCGCATCATCAACGAGCCGACCGCCGCCTCGCTGGCCTACGGCCTCGACAAGGAGCACGACCAGACCATCCTCGTCTTCGACCTCGGCGGCGGCACCTTCGACGTCTCCGTGCTCGAGCTGGGCGACGGCGTGTTCGAGGTGAAGGCCACCTCCGGTGATAACCACCTCGGCGGTGACAACTTCGACAAGGCGATCGTCGACTGGCTGGCGGCGGAGTTCAAGCGCGACCAGGGCATCGACCTGTCGAAGGACCCGATGGCGCTGCAGCGGCTCTACGAGGCGGCCGAGAAGGCCAAGATCGAGCTGTCGACGACGCAGTCCACGAACATCAACCTGCCGTTCATCACGGCCGATGCGGACGGCCCCAAGCACCTCGACACCACCCTCACCCGCGCCAAGCTGGGCGAGCTCACCCACGACCTGATCGAGCGCACCGTCAGCCCTACCAAGCAGGCGCTGTCGGATGCCGGCCTCTCGGCCTCGCAGATCGACCAGGTGATCCTGGTCGGCGGCATGACCCGCATGCCGGCCGTGCAGGACAAGGTCAAGGAGCTGATCGGCAAGGAGCCGCACCGCGGCGTCAACCCCGACGAGGTCGTCGCCATCGGCGCCGCCATCCAGGCCGGCGTGCTGAAGGGCGAGGTCAAGGACGTCCTGCTGCTGGACGTCACGCCGCTGTCGCTCGGCATCGAGACCAAGGGTGGCGTGATGACCAAGCTGATCGACCGCAACACCACCATCCCCACGCGTAAGGCCGAGATCTTCTCGACCGCCGAGGATGGGCAGCCCTCCGTGGAGATCCACGTGCTGCAGGGTGAGCGGGAGATGGCCACCTACAACAAGACGCTCGGCAAGTTCCAGCTGGTCGGCATCCCGCCGGCGCCGCGTGGCGTGCCCCAGATCGAGGTCGCGTTCGACATCGACGCCAACGGCATCATCCACGTGTCGGCGAAGGATCTGGGCACGGGCAACGAGCAGAAGATCCAGATCCAGGGCGGCTCCGGCCTCTCGGACGACGAGGTGCAGCAGATGGTGCGCGACGCCGAGTCGCACGCCGACGAGGACCGCCGCATGAAGGATCTGGCCGAGGCCCGCAACGAGGCCGAGGGCTACGCCTTCTCGGTTGAGAAGTCGCTGAAGGAGAACGAGGAGCGCCTCGACGAGGCGACCCGCAGCGACATCCGCTCGAAGATCGACGCGGTCAACGGCTCGCTCGAGTCCGATGATGCCGCGGAGATCCGCAGCAAGCTGCAGGCCCTGCAGGAGGCCAGCTACGAGCTGGGCAAGCTCGTCTACGAGCAGGCCCGCGCGCAGGCCGGTGACGGTGCAGGCAACGGCGCCGCCGACACGTCCGCCGAGGGCGACGAGGAGATCGTCGACGCCGAGGTGGTCGACGAGGCGGGCGATCGCACGTGACCGAGCAGCGACGCTTCACGGAGCCCGATCCCGCTGCGGCGGGGTCGGGCCCCGATACGGGCGTGGACGCGGCCGAGCAGGTCGAGTCCGAGCTGGACGAGGCGCGGCGGGCCGCCGAGGAGTACCTCGGCGACCTGCGGCGCCTCGCTGCCGACTTCGACAACTACCGCAAGCGAGTCGCCCGCGACCAGGCGGCGCAGGCATCGCGGGCGACCGAGTCGCTCGTCTCCGAGCTGCTGCCGGTGCTCGACAACCTGGAGCGCGCACTCGACGCCTCCGAGCATCACGAGGAGGTCAAGGTCGCCGAGGGCGTCAAGCTCGTCCAGCAGCAGCTGATCGACCTGCTGCAGCGCCGCGGCCTCGAGGAGATCGCGGCGGAGGTGGGCGGCGAGTTCGACCCGCACGTCCACGAGGCGCTCAGCCAGCAGCCCTCCGAGCACCCCGAAGGGGCGATCTCCGAGGTCTGGCAGCGCGGCTACCGCCTGGGCGAACGCGTGGTGCGGCCCGCCCGCGTGGTTGTCTCGAGCGGCGAGGAGCAGTAATTGCCGTCGCACTACGAGACGCTGGGCGTTCCCAAGAACGCCTCGGCTGACGACATCAAGAAGGCCTACCGCAAGCTCGCGCGGCAGTACCACCCCGATGCCAATCCAGGCGACACCGCGGCCGAGGAGCGGTTCAAGCAGATCAACGAGGCCTACGACGTGCTCTCCGACGCCGACAAGCGCAAGCAGTACGACACCTTCGGCCAGAACTTCCGGCCGGGCCAGGGCCCGACCGGCGGCTTCACCGGATTCGAGGGCTTCGATATGCGAAACGCGACGGAGGGGTTCGACCTGGGCGACCTGTTCGGCGGCCTGTTCACCCGCGGCGGGCGCGGCGCCGAGCCCCGGTCGCTGCGCGGAGCCGACGTCGAGGTGTCCGTGCGCGTGTCCTTCGAGGACGCGCTGCACGGCGCGACAGTCAAGGTACCCGTCGTCAAGGCGAACGCCTGCAGCAACTGCAACGGCAGCGGCGCGGCGCCCGGCACCTCGCCGACCATCTGCCCGGACTGCAAGGGCCGCGGCGTCACGTCCGAGAGCCAGGGCTTCTTCTCGCTCAGTCACACCTGCCGCCGCTGCGGCGGCGCCGGCACCGTCATCGAGCACCCCTGCGGTGTCTGCGGCGGCAGCGGCCGCGTGCGGTCGACCAAGACCTACCAGGTGCGGATCCCGGCCGGCGTCAAGGACGGCACCCGCATCAAGGTGAAGGGCAAGGGGGAGGCGGCGCCGCGCGGCGGTGAACCGGGCGACCTCTACGTCGTCACCCAGGTCGAGGAGAGCGGCCTCTTCCAGCGCCGCGGCGACGACCTGGTCGTGGACGTGCCCGTCACGTTCGCCGAGGCGTCGATCGGCGCCGAGGTGGAGCTGCCGACCCCCGATGGCCAGCGCGTCAAGGTGAAGGTGCCCTCGGGATCGACCGACGGCAAGACGCTTCGCGTCAAGGGCCGCGGCGCCCCCAAGCTGAACGGCGGCGGCAGCGGCGACCTGCTCGTGCGGCTGCGCATCGCGGTGCCGTCCAAGCTGTCCAAGCAGGAGCGCGAGACGCTGCAGAAGCTCGACGAGCTGCAGCGCTCGAGCCACGGCAACCCTCGTGACAGGCTGTTTGCGTGATGCATCCGGCCGACCATCCCCGCTACTCGATCTCGGTCGCCGCGGAGCTGGCCGGCATGCACCCGCAGACGCTGCGGATGTACGACGCCAAGGGGCTCGTCAGCCCGCGGCGCACGCCCGGGGGCACCAGACGCTACTCCGACTCGGACATCCAGAAGCTTCGCAAGATCGGCCGGCTCACAGGCGAGCTGGGCCTCAGCCTCTCCGGCGCCATCCACGTGCTGACGCTGGAGGGGACGGTCGAGGAGCTGCACCGCAAGGTGCGGGCGCTGCAAGCGCAGCTCGACCGTGAGGCCGAGCGGCTGCACCAGGAGGTGTCGGCCGTGCACCGGCGGTATCGCCGGGACCTGATTCCCTACACACCACCAAAACACCCAGAGAGATGGATTTCCAGAAACTCACGATAAAAGCACAGGAGGCGTTCGCCTCCGCCCAGGGCGACGCGATCGCCCGGGGAAACCCGGAGCTGACTCCGGATCATCTGCTGCTGGCCCTGATCGACCAGCAGGACAGCGTCGCAGCCCGCGTCCTCGAGAAGGCGGGCGAAAGCGCGCCGGCCGTGCGTACCGCGGCGGAGCAGCGGCTGTCCGCGCTGCCGCGGATGGAGGGCGCGAACGCCCAGCCGCAGGCAAGCCGTGCGCTTCGCGCCGTGCTGGAGGCGGCCTTCGCCGAGGCGGAGGCGCTGAAGGACGAGTACGTCGCCAGCGAGCATCTGCTGCTGGCGCTGTCGGACACCGCCGGCGTGGACCGCCAGGCGATCCTGAAGGCGCTGGTCGACGTGCGCGGCGGCCAGCGCGTGACCTCGCCGGAGGCTGAGGGCACCTACGCCGCGCTCGAGAAGTTCGGGCGCGATCTGACCGAGATCGCCGAGCGCGGCAAGCTCGACCCGGTGATCGGTCGCGACGAGGAGGTGCGCCGCGTCATCCAGGTGCTGTCGCGCCGCACCAAGAACAACCCCGTGCTGATCGGCGAGCCCGGCGTCGGCAAGACCGCCATCGTCGAGGGCCTCGCGCAGCGCATCACCTCCGGCGACGTCCCGGAGGGACTGAAGGACCGCCGCGTGTGGGCGCTCGACGTGGGCGCGCTGCTTGCCGGCTCGAAGTACCGCGGCGAGTTCGAGGAGCGGATCAAGGCCGTGCTGGCCGAGATCCGGCAGTCGGACGGCCGCATCATCCTGTTCATCGACGAGCTGCACACCATCGTCGGCGCGGGCGCGGCGGAGGGCGCCGTCGACGCGGCCAACCTCCTGAAGCCGATGCTGGCGCGCGGGGAGCTGCGCGCGGTCGGCGCCACGACGCTCGACGAGTACCGCAAGCACATCGAGAAGGACGCGGCGCTCGAGCGGCGCTTCCAGCCGGTGCTGGTCGGCGAGCCGACCGTTCCCGACACCATCGCGATCCTGCGCGGGCTGAAGGAGCGCTACGAGGTGCATCACGGCGTGCGCATCGCCGACGACGCGATCGTCGCCGCGGCGCTGCTCTCCGACCGCTACATCGCCGACCGCTTCCTGCCCGACAAGGCGATCGACCTGATCGACGAGGCAGCCTCGCGGCTCAAGATCGAGATCGACTCCGTGCCGGTCGAGATCGACACGGTCGACCGGCGCATCATCCAGCTCGAGATCGAGCAGGCCGCCCTCGAGCACGAGACGGCCGAGACGGCCGTCGAGCGCCGCGAGGCGATCGGCCGCGAGCTGGCCGACCTGCGCGAGCAGGCCGACGGCATGCGCGCCGAGTGGCAGGCCGAGAAGGAGGCGATCGAGGCCGTTCGCAACCTCAAGGCCCTGATCGAGGAGACCAGGGCGGAGGCCGAGCGAGCCCAGCGCGACCAGGACCTGCAGCGGGCCGCGGAGCTGACCTACGGCGACCTGCCGAAGCTCGAGAAGCAGCTCGAAGACGCCATGGCGCGGCTGGAGGAGGTGCAGTCGCTCTCGCCGCTGCTGAAGGAGGAGGTCGGGTCGACCGACGTCGCCGAGGTGGTGGGAAGCTGGACCGGCATCCCGGTCAGCCGGCTGCTCGAGGGCGAGATGGAGAAGCTGGTGCACATGGAGTCGCGCCTGCACGAGCGCGTCGTCGGGCAGGACGAGGCCGTTGCCGCAGTGGCGAACGCCATCCGGCGCTCGCGCGCGGGGCTGGCCGACCCCGACCGGCCGATCGGCTCGTTCATCTTCCTGGGCCCGACCGGCGTCGGCAAGACCGAGCTGGCGAAGGCGCTGGCCGAGTTCCTGTTCGACACCGAGAAGGCGATGGTGCGGATTGATATGTCCGAGTACATGGAGAAGCACTCCGTGTCGCGACTGGTCGGCGCGCCGCCCGGCTACGTCGGATACGACGAGGGCGGGCAGTTGACCGAGGCCGTGCGGCGCCGTCCCTACTCCGTCCTGCTGCTCGACGAGATCGAGAAGGCGCATCCCGACGTCTTCAACATCCTGCTGCAGCTGCTCGACGACGGCCGGCTGACCGACGGCCAGGGCCGCACGGTCGACTTCAAGAACACGATCGTGATCATGACCTCGAACGCACGCGACCTGGAGTCGACGTTCCGGCCTGAGTTCCTGAACCGGGTCGACGAGATCGTCACGTTCAAGAGCCTGACCGAGGAGCAGCTGTCCGAGATCGTGATGCTGCAGGCGGCCGGCCTCAGGCGTCGGCTGGCCGAGCGGCGGATCGATCTCGAGATCACCGACGCCGCGAAGGCCCTGCTGGTCAAGCACGGGTACGACGCCGCGTACGGCGCCCGCCCGCTGAAGCGCACGCTCCAGCGTGAGGTTGAGAACCCGCTGGCGCTGAAGGTGCTCTCCGGCGAGCTCGGTGAGGGCGACACGGCGGTTGTGGATGCGGCGGACGGCGAGATCACCCTCGCCGTCCGCTCTGCGGCCCCGGCCGAGGCGGCCGTATGAGCGATGCCGACCCGCTCGGGCGGGAACCGGCGCCGATGTCCGATCTGTTCGCGACGGCCGTTCACCGGTTCGGCAACGCGTGGGCTGATCTCGTGGTGGCGACCTGGGTGGTCGTCGCCGTCGGGTTCGTCCCGGTGCTCGCCGTCAGCTCGTCGCACGGGCCCAGCGACGTCTTCGTCGCGAGCTGCCTCAGCTTCGGCGTGGCGTACTTCGTCCTGCTCGGGTTCGTGGTCCTGCGCGGCCTCCCCGTCCCCGCGCCCCGGTCACGCGTGGTCGCAACGTACGCGGCCGCCGTGGTCACGGGGCTGATCGCGGGGGTGGTCGTGCTGGTGCTCCAGCCCTATGCAGTCGTGCCGCTCCCCGTACTGCTCCTGATCGTTCCGGCCATTGCCGCAGGCGACGCGACGGCGCTCGGCGGGTTCATCGCCGGCCCGCGGCTCGCATTCGGCAACTTCACGCGGACGTGGACGATGTGGACGGTGACGATTCTGTTCTGCGCGCCTATCGTGATTGCGATGTTCCTGATGCTGACGTCGCTGGCCGGGTCGGTGAAGGCGACGCTGCTCGCGCTGGCGCTGAGCGCTCCGATCGCGTGGCCAGTGTCGGCGCTGTTCATCCGGGCCCTGTACGGAGACATCACCGGCCGGGCCGTGGTGGCGCCGCAGGACCGAACCCGCTAGCGGGCGCTCGCTGGGGTCAGGCCTCAGGCCTGACCCCGTGTGATCGCTGGGGTCAGGCCTCCGGCCTGACCCCGTGTGCAGATGCGCGTGGGGCCACGCTTCAGCGTGGCCCCACTGCTTTCTGACCTGTCAGCCGAAGCGGTGCCGGCCCTAAGGCCGGCACCTGGCTGGATCCGCAACGGGGTCAGCCGGAGGCCAGACCTAGGCCGGTCGGATCGGGTGGTTCGACCGGATCACGTCGCCCGGGTCGTACCACCGCTTCAGCTCGCGCAGCCGCTGCAGCGATGCCGGCGGGTACAGCGCTCCGAGGTCGGTCTCCCGCTCGACGAAGTTGATGTAGCCGCTCGGTGCGCGCCACTCCCCGAGCGCCTCGAACACGGCGTCCACCGCCTGGTGCACCGCCGCCTTGGCCTCGGGGAAGGGTGCGATGCCGACCGCGAACATCGCGTAGCCGGCGTCGAAGTGCCCGACCACGCCGCTGCCCGGCGCGCGCCGTCCGACGGCGCCGCCCAGCTGCCGCAGCTCGACCGACAGGAGCGCCTTGACTGCGCCGCTCTCGGCCAGGTCGGCGACCGCGTCGATCGCCTCGGCCGGCACGTCGGTGAGCAGCATGCCGTCCCCGGCGCCGGGCACCGGGTGCTCCGGATCCATGTGCAGCGCCGAGAGCGCCGCCACGGGGATCGTCCCGGTGGTGTCCATCTCGGGGCCGAGCCGGCGCAGAGGCTCGAGCAGCCGGCTGCCCTCGGCCTCGTCGCCGAGGTAGATCGCCTCGACGATGACGAAGCTGCGGCCGCGCACCGGCTCGGGGATCTCCTCCAGCGGCGGCAGCATCAGCAGGCGGCCGACCGTTGTCATCGCCTCGGGCATCTCCGGGGCGATCTCACGCCAGGCGTGCAGCACCTCGCGGGCGCGCTCGATCGGGAAGAACATCGTGCCGGCGTAGACCTGCGGCTGGGGGTAGAGGGCGAACTCGATGGCGGTGACGATGCCGAAGCTGCCGCCGCCGCCGCGGAGCGCCCAGAACAGACCCGGCTCGTTCGATGCATCAGTGCGAACCAGCTCTCCGTCAGCGGTCACGACCTCGATGGCGGTGACGCTGTTCGCGGCCACGCCGTGCGTCCGGCTCAGCCAGCTCAGCCCGCCGCCCAGCGTGTATCCGACGATGCCGACGTCCGGCGAGGAGCCGGCGAGCGCAGCGAGGCCCTGCTCCTGCGCGGGGACGGTGACGTCCATCCACAACGCGCCGGCCTCGACCCGCGCGATGCGCGCCTTTGCATCGATCTCGACACCCCGCATCAGGTGCGTCTTCACCAGAATCGTGCTGTCCAGATGGCTCTCGAGCGCGGCTGCTGCGTGGCCCGTTCCCTGCGCGGAGACGGCGTAGCCCTGCGTGCGGGCGAAGCGGACGACCTCCACGATGTCGTCGGGCGACTCCGCGATCACGACGGCCGCCGGACGCTGGTCGGCGGCCAGGTTCCAGGCCTGCCGGGCCTCGTCCCAGGAATCGTCGCCGGGGACGACAACGGCGCCGGCGACGCGCCCGCGAAGTGGTGCGAACTCCTCGATCAGTACTGTGCTCATGGGTCTGCTCCTGATGTCCCGGGCCGTTGCCAGACCTGGCGGCCGGTTGATGATCACGATGCAGCCATGATCGTCCGGGCCCGGGCGGGCGTCCGTAGGGTTAACCCCCGGGCCGGCGGGCGGCGGGCACCCGAATGCGGCGGGCGGCTATTCCGCGTAGTAGGCGACCGCGATCTCGGCCGCCAGCGCCGCGTTGTCCTCGACCAGCCTGAGGTTGGCCTGCAGGCTGCGCCCCGCCGTCTGCTCGTGAACCCGGGAGAGCACGAACGGCGTGATGTCCGCCCCGAGAACGCCCTGCGCGGCGGCATCGGCGAGCGCCCGCTCCACGATCGGCTCGACCTCCTCGGCCCGCAGCGCCACCTCCTCGGCGACCGGCTGTGCCACGATCACCCCTGCGGTGCGGGCGAAGCCCCAGTGGGTTGCGGCGAGCACGGCGATCGTGGCCGCGTCGTCGACACGGTCGGTCAGCCGGTGTCGGCTGTCGCGCTGGTAGAACAACGGAAAGCGGTCGGTGCCATAGCCGACGACGGGGATGCCGCGGGTCTCGAGCTCCTCCAGCGTCGCCGGGATGTCGAGCAGCGACTTGGCGCCCGAGCAGACGACGCAGACGGCTGCGAAGGCGATCTCGTACAGGTCGGCCGAGACGTCGCGCGTCCCCTGCCAGCCACGGTGCACCCCGCCGATCCCCCCGGTGGCCATGAAGTGGATGCCCGCGATCCGGCAGACGGCGAGCGTCCCGGCCACCGTCGTCGCCCCCGGCTGTCCGGAGACGACTGCCGGCGCGAGGTCTCGGGGAGCGACCTTGCGAACGTGCTCGGCGGTGGCGAGCGCCTCCAGCTCCTGCTCCTCCAGCCCGACGCGGACGGCGCCGTCCAGGATGGCGATGGTGGCCGGCACGCAGCCTGCCTCCCGCACCCGCTGCTCGCAGCGCAGCGCCGCCTCCAGGCCCTGGGGGTGCGGCAGGCCGTGCGCCACCAGCGATGTCTCGAGCGCGACCACGGGCTGCGAGCGGATCAGGGCCCGCTCGACCTCG
Source organism: Gaiellales bacterium (assembly GCA_036263035.1). Lineage (GTDB taxonomy): Bacteria > Actinomycetota > Thermoleophilia > Gaiellales > JAICJC01 > JAICYJ01. Next base: position 18,390 of record DATAHR010000218.1, read on the forward strand.
GGCGCGAGCACGAGCAGGCCGGTGAATCCGCGGGTCACGGCAGCGGGCCTTCGACGCCGGCGCAGCGGTCGGCCATCCGCCGGCCGAGCTCCACGGCGTCGTCGGCGTCGGCGCCCGAGGCGACCGCGGCCAGGAACCCGGCCGCAAACGCATCCGCCACGCCCATCGGATCGATCGCCGGGATGCTGTCGTGATCGCTGATCACCGGGGTGTCGGCGAGGTCGTCGATGCCGCCGATCGCCTCTGCCTGCGCGGCGGTTGCGAAGGCGATCTCCGGCTCCATGCGGCTGATCCGCTCGCGCACGAGCGGGGTGACGATGTCCGCGCATGCGAGGTCGACGGACACCTGCGCGCCTGCGGCCCTGGCAATGGCGACCGCGCGCTCGGCCGCGCCTGCCGAGGGCTCCTCGAGCAGGGCGTAGCCGCTCACGTGCAGGATGTCCGCATCCTCGAACCACTCCTCGCGCAGCCCTTCGGCGTTGAGCGAGGGGCATACGCCGCGGTCGGTCAAGGCCGTCCGTCTGGCGCCGGGGGCTCTGATCACGGTCGCCAGGCCGGTCGCGCCCTCCCCTCCGGGGCCCTGCAGCTCGACGCCGCGGTCGGCGAGCTCAGCCTCGACGAAGTCGCCCATGCGGTCGTAGGAGCGCGCCGACACGGCCCGTACGCGGGCACCGGTCTCGACCATCCAGCAGGCGCTGATGGCCGCCTGGCCGCCGACCAGGATGCGCGTCTCGACCGGGGTGGAGGCCTGCGGCATGACGTCGGCCGGCGGGGTGATCAGGGCCAGCGCCAGCACGTCGCCGAGGGTCACGAGCAGAGGGTCGGGCACACCCGCGATGCTACACTCGGCCTCGTGTCAGCCGTGCCAGGGACCGAGCCTCAGACAGGGTCCCGCCACTGCGCGAACCACCCCAAGGTCGAAACCGCTGTCTCGTGCTCCGACTGCGGGAAGCCGATCTGCCCCGACTGCATGGTGCACGCCGCGGTCGGCATCAAGTGCCGCGACTGCGCCCGTCTTCCGCGCTCGGCCCGCGTCGCGCTGAAGCCGAAGCTCGCCGCCCGCGCGGCGGCCGCGGCACTCGGCGTCGGCACGGCATTCGGGGTGCTGCTGTCGTTCGCCGGTGGCTTGGGTCTCGGCTTCGGGCTGTTCATCATCGCCTGGGTGGTCGGCCTGGTCACCGGCCGGGCGGTGCTCGCCGCGGCCGGCCGCTACCGCGCCCCGTCCACCGCCTGGATCGCCGTAGGCGGCGCGGTCTGGGCCTACGCGCTGCCGGCGATCGTGATCGCGGTCGTGAACGGCGGCGTCGCACCGGCCGGCGTGCAGGCGCTCGGGGCCCTCATCGCCGGCTACGCCGCGCACCGGGAGGTGCTCGGGTGAGCCGGCTGCGTGGGCGCCGGGCCGTCCGGTCGTTCCTGTTCGGCGGCGTGGTGGGCGGCCTGGTGGCGGTGGCAGCGCCTCGCGTGCGGCGCGGGCTGGAGCCGCGTGACGGCCGCCAACCGGTCTCCGGGCTGCGCGCCTTCGAGGGGGCGCCCTGCTGGCAGTACGACCGCCGGCGGCCGGCCTCGCCGACCGGCGCTCCCGAAGACAGCGCTGGATAGGCTCTCGCGATGCCATCCGCCCTGGTCACGGGCGGGGCCGGGTTCATCGGCTCCACCCTCACGCGGCTCCTGCTCGAGCGGGGGTACGACGTCCGCGTCTTCGACGACCTCTCGTCCGGCTCGCGTGACCACCTCGACGGCCTCGACGTCGAGCTCGTCACGGGCGACGTTCGCGACCTCGACGCGCTGACCGCTGTGGCGGCCGGCGCGGACGCGATGTTCCACCTGGCCGCCGGCGCAGGCGTGGTCGACTCGATCGAGCGGCCGATCGAGAACTTCGACCTGAACGCCCGCGGCACGCTGCTCGCGCTGTGGGCGGCCAGGGAGTCGGGCGTTGGACGGTTCGTCTTCTCGTCGAGCAACGCGCCCCTCGGCGACAACGCCTATCCCGCCAGCGAGGACAAGCCGCTGGCCCCGCTCTCGCCCTACGGGGCGGGCAAGGCCACCGGCGAGGCGTACTGCTCGGCCTTCTACGGCGCCTACGGGCTGGACGCTGTGGCGGTGCGGTTCTCGAACGCCTACGGGCCGCGCTCGGGCCGCAAAACGAACGTGATCCCGCTGTTCATCCGCAGGATCATGGCCGGCGAGCCGCTGACGATCTACGGCGACGGTACCCAGACCCGTGACTTCGTCTACGTCTCCGATCTTGCCAACGGGCTGATCCGCGCGGCCGAGGCGGACGGCGTGGGCGGCGAGGTGTTCCAGCTCGCGAGCGGTGTGGAGACCAGTCTCAACGACCTGGTGCGGATGCTGGGCGAGGTGTCGGGCACGAGCCCGGAGGTGAGGCACGAGCCGCCGAGGGCCGGCGAGATCCAGCGCAACTACTCGCTGATCGAGAAGGCGCGGTCCCGGCTCGGACACGCCCCCGAGGTGCCGCTGGCCGACGGGCTCTCACGCACCTGGGACTGGTTCCAGCAGGCGTCCTGAGCGGGCGCCACCTGTCTCAGCGGCCGAGCTTCTCCAGGTCGGCCTTCGGCACCGCCAGCCGCACCAGGTCGTCCTCGATCACATCGATCGCGGTCGCCGGGATCCGCACGTG
>DATAHR010000219.1:0-4776 GCA_036263035.1 Gaiellales bacterium
ATATCACCAAGGGCCGGCTGGATGGGCGCGGGGTGGAAATTCAACGGCTGATCGGGCGCTCGCTCCGGGCAGTGGTGGACCTGGAGGCGCTCGGGCCGAGGACGATCTGGATCGATTGCGACGTGCTGCAGGCAGACGGCGGCACCCGCTGTGCGGCCATCTGCGGCGGCTACGTGGCGCTGCACCTGGCGCTCTCCGGACTGGTGGACGGCGGCCGGCTGAAGGAGCTGCCGCTCACGGACTCGGTTGCGGCGGTGTCGGTCGGTATCGTGGACGGCGCGCCGCTGCTCGACCTGGCCTACGTGGAGGACTCGCGTGCGGACGTCGACATGAACGTTGTCATCGCAGGCAGCGGCCGCCTGATCGAGGTGCAGGCGACCGCCGAGAAGACGCCGTTCGGGCGTGCCTCGCTGGACGACCTGCTGGAGCTTGCGGCGGCGGGCATCGAGGAGATCGCGTCGCTGCAGACGCGGGTGCTGCACGAGGCGCGTGCGGCGGCGTCAGCCGCAGCGTCAGCCGGTTAATCCCACGATCCCGGCTCCGACCCGTGGCACGCCTTCCATCGCCACACCCCATCGCGCGATGATACGACGATGAAGCTCGTGCTCGCCTCGCACAACGCCCACAAGGCACGCGAGCTCACGCGGCTGCTTCCCGGCTGGGAGGTCGAGCCCTATGCCGGCGAACTGCCCGAAGAGACCGGCGAGACGTTCCGGGAGAACGCGCTGCTGAAGGCACGGGCGGTGCACGCGGCGCTCGGAGGCGCGAGCTGGGTGCTGGCCGACGACTCGGGGATCGAGGCGGAGGCGCTGGGCGGCCGGCCGGGGGTGCGCTCCGCTCGGTTCGCGGGGGAGCACGCGACCGACGAGCAGAACCTGGTCAAGCTGCTGGAAGCGCTTTCGGGAAGCGACGACCGGAGAGTTGCCTACGTTGCCGAGCTGGTCGCGATCGCGCCGGACGGCCGCGAGCTGCACGCGCGCGGTGAGCTCCGCGGGACGCTTGCGGATGGCCCCCGTGGAAGCGGGGGCTTCGGCTACGACCCGGCCTTCGTCCCGGAGGGCGAGCAGCGCACCGTCGGGGAGATGTCGGCCGGGGAGAAGGACGCGATCTCCCACCGGGCGCGCGCGGCACGCGCACTCGCGCAGCTGCTGCCGGCATCATGACCACGGCTGACGCGTTGCGCGCCCTGCGCCGTGAGACCGGCCTCTCGTTCACCGAGGTGGCGCCGCTCGCGGGCGGGCAGGTCAGTCATGCCACTGTCATCTCGGACGGTGGCACCCGCCGCGTGCTCAAGTGGTGGGAGCCGCAGGGCGGTGAGAGCGACTCGCTCGGGTGGCTGCGTCGCGGCGCCGGTCGCGTGGAGGTGCTGCGCAACCGCGGGTACCCGGCGCCGGGCTATGAGCTGATCGCCGAGCGCGACGGGATTCTGCTGGTGGTGCAGGAGCTCCTTCCGGGGCGGCCACCGGAGCGGCTGGTGCCGGAGCTCGTGGCCCAGCTGGTCGCGCTGAACGGCCTGCAGGGCGCGACGCAGCCGGGTGCCCCCGAGTGGGGCTCCTACCTGGTCGGCACGCTGTTGCACGGCGCGGACGGGTACTGCCTGCACGACCCGATGCGGACGCATTCGGGAGCTGCCGCCGCACTGCTCGACCGGATCGTGGCGATCGGGGAGGCGACGCCCGCCTCGTCGCTGCCGTCCGCCGACATGGCGCACCTGGATTTCCATCATCTCAACGTGCTGGTCGACGGCGGGACGGTCACGGGGGTGGTCGACTGCGAGGGCGTCCGTCCGGGAGACCGCGTGTTCGATCTGGTGACCCTGCTGTTCTGCAGCGTGGAGGGCGAGCTCGAGCGGCGCGCGCAGGACGAGCTGTGGGAGCTGGTCTGCGGCCTGCGCGATGCGGCCGCGCTGCGGGCGTACGTCGCGCATATGGCCCTGCGGCTGGCGAGCTGGTCGATCGTGCACCACGACGCGGCGACGGCCGATCGCTGGATCACCCACGGCGGACGCTGGCTCGACCGGGCCGGCTGAGCGGCCGCTGCGCGGCCGCTCAGCCCGTCTCAAAGCAGGGGGTAGGCCGTTGTGACACCGCCGGCGCGGGATTGTGACGCGTGCCCGCGTGGTTGGGCGGCCGCTGCGCGGCCGGTCTCAAAGCATGCCGTCGGGCGCCGTGAGCGTGGTGGCACACGGCTGGAACGCCCTGGCGCATGGATGCGACGGGACCGGCGTGGTCAGGCCAGGCCGACCGGCACGTCCTGCTCCGGCGGCTGGTGCCTCGACCAGTGCCGCCAGTTGATCTCCGCGCCGAGCACGATCACGTTCGCCATCAGGTACAGCCACACCAGCAGCAGCACGAGCCCGCCGAACGCCCGCAGCGCGATCAGCACGTCCGCCCGCTGCAGGTAGATCGGCACCGCCAGGAACGAGATCTGGAACAGCACCGTCGCGAACAGCGCGCCCGGCCAGACATCGTTTCGGTGCAGGTCGACGTTGGTCAGCACCCGGTACACGACCATCAGGAACACGAACGACCCGATGCTCGAGACCGCGATCGAGACCAGGTAGGGCACGAACCCGTGGGTCAGCGCGCCCGGCTCGTGGCGGTGCAGCCACCCGTTAGCAATGGTGGCAATGAGCAGCGACGTGAACAGCACGGCGAGCGAGCCCAGCACCAGCATGAAGCTGATCCACTTCCCCTTTATGAACCCGCGGTTGCTGGTCTGGAAGACGATGTTGAGCGCCGACTCGAGCGCCGAGTAGAAGCCGAGCGACGACCACACGATGCCGAGCACGCCGATCACGAAGAACGTGCCCGCGTTCTCCTGCACCTGGCTGACGAGGTGAACCAGGTCGTTCGCCGACTGGTGCGGCAGCACTCGCTCCAGCTCCCTGACGATGGTGCTCGACTTCGACATCTGCCCGGCGAGGCCCAGCGTGGAGAGCAGCAGGAACAGGAACGGGAACAGCGAGAGCAGCGCGTAGTAGGCCACCATCGCCGCCAGATGCGGGCCCCGGTCGGACAGGTACTTCCCGAGGATCGATCCGGTCTGACCGGCGACACGCCGGTACGGTGCGATCGGAGGAGCGGCGGATTGGTCGGCCATCGTCGATGAGAATATCGGCAGCAATGGACTGTGCTAGCGTGGCTTTGTTGGACGCGACCGCCGCAATCGCCGAGCTCAGGGAGCTCTCGACCCAGATCGAGGCGGTGGTCGTGGCCGGGAGGGACGGCTCCGTCGTCGCCTCGAGCGTGCACGAGAGCACCGCCGACCGGATAGCGCGCGCCGCCCGCTCGCTGGCGGACGGAGCCGATCAGGTGCGCACCGACCTCGGGCGTGAGGCGCTCGCCCAGCTGCAGGCGGCGACGCCGGAGGGAAGCGTGTTCGTCGTCGTCGACGGCCCGCGAATGGCGGTCGCGACCACCGGCACCGATCCAACGGTGGGCCTCGTCTTCTACGACCTGAAGACGCTGCTGCGGCAGATCGACGGGGGGCCGGATGCCACGGCGTAAGCTTGTCATCCCCGTCGTCATCGGCGCCGGATCGTTCCTCGGCACGGTGCTCTACCGACGCCGTTCCGTCCGCAACCGCACCCGCGTCGATGTCTACTTCGACGACGGGTCGATGGTGTCGCTGGCGGCCGGGTCGCCGGATGCGGACGTCATGCTGCCGCACGCCGAGGAGGTGCTCGCCGCGGCGCGGGAGGGAGCGTGACCCGGGACGAGCTGGCCGCGCGGCTGCTCGAGCGCGCGTACCTCGAGGGCGACTTCGTGCTCCGATCCGGGCGGCGCAGTCGCTACTACCTGGACAAGTACCGCTTCGAGACCGATCCCACGTTGCTTGCCGGGCTCGGCCGCGAGCTGGCGGCCCTCGTGCGCTCGGACGGCGGCGACCCCGACCAGCTGGCCGGCCCGGAGCTCGGCGCAGTGCCACTGGCCGCGGTTACAGCCATCGAGACCGGCCTGCCGTACCTGCTCGTCCGCAAGGAGGCCAAGGAGTACGGCACGGGCAAGCGCCTCGAGGGCGTCTACGAGGCCGGGCAGCGCGTCTGCGTGGTCGAGGATGTGGTCACATCAGGCGGTGCGCTGCTCTCCGCAGTGGACGCGCTGCGCGAGGCCGGCCTGCACGTTTCCGCTGCAATTTGCGTGGTCGACCGCGAGGAGGGAGGGGCCGAGGCGATCGCCGCGGCGGGGGTGCGGTTCAGCTCCCTCTTCACCACCTCGCAGCTGGGGGTTGGCGCGCCCTCACCGACGGGCTGAAATCCCCTCAATCAAGCCGATTGTTGCCGTCCGATGGCCGTGCTAGGGTAGCCCGATTGACCCGTTCCGGCCCCGAAAACGACCAGGAGGAATAAGGGTGACGAAAAGCGATTTCATCGACGCGGTCGCGACCAAGTCGAACCTGTCCAAGAAGGATGCAGGCGCCGCCGTGGACGCGGTGCTCGAGTCCGTCAAGGACGCCCTGAGCAAGGGCGAGGACGTGGTGTTCACCGGGTTCGGCAAGTTCACGGTGCAGAACCGCAAGGCGCGCACCGGCGTCAATCCGCGGAACCCTGGCCAGAAAGTCACCATTCCGGCCAGCAGAGTGCCGAAGTTCTCGGCGGGTAGCCAGCTCAAGGCCGCCGTCAAGTAACTCGGGCCCCCGGAGGTCTCTCGCGGACGCCCGCCGCCTGGCTCCAGGCGGCGGGCGTCCGCCATTAAGGCCTGGGGTCAGGCCTCCGGCCTGACCCCGTATGTGTCGTCGCCAGGTGCCGGACTTCAGTCCGGCACCGCTTCGGCT
>DATAHR010000220.1:0-11912 GCA_036263035.1 Gaiellales bacterium
AACGAGGAGTGGTTCACCGTCCAGCCGTTCGTCGCCCGCTTCGCCAGCTCTCGACTGGATGCGACGCAGCCGGACGCAGCAGCCCGGATCCACAGCCGCGCGGTCTCGTGGCTGCGGTCGCACGGACTGGCCGAGCTCGCCGTCGAGCAGGCGCTCATCGCCGGGGATGACGCCGCAGTGGCCGAGATCCTGGAGGAGAACCACCTGGCATGGATCCGGGAGGGCCGCTCGAGGATGTGTCTCGAGTGGACAGAGGCCCTGCCGGAGGGCACCTTGCTGCAACGACCACGGCTTGCCGCCGCGGCGTCAGTGGCCGCGACGTTGGTCGGACAGGGAACCATCGCCCGCCGGCGCTTCCTCCAGATGGTCGATCAGGCACGCGCCGAGGGTTGCCCGGGCATCGATTCGTATGTCGATGCGCTCGACAGCATGATCCGATCCGGCGCGGTGGAGGGCGATGTCGGTCGAGCGATCTCCCACGGGCGTCACGCGGTGGAGCTCTCCGAACAGGCAGTCGATGAGGTGCGGGTCGCGGCGCTGGCCGGGTACGCTCAGGCGCTCTACTTCGGCGGCGAGGACGCCGACGCATGGGAGTGTGCGTCGCGGGCGATCGAACATCCGAACGCCGAGCATCGACCGCTGGGGCATGCATTCGCGAGATCGACCCTGGCGCTGATCGCGATCGAGCGCCAACGCCTGCCCCTCGCCCGAACGCATCTCGAACGGGCCAGGGCGGCGCTGGGCAGCATCGGCAGCACGCGAGGCTGGCTGGGGGCCCAGGCGACGACGGCCTCCGGCTGCCTGCTGGCGGCCGAGGGTGAGCTGGCTGCGGCGGAGCGCGAACTGGCGACGGCGGAGGTGCTGTTCCGCGACGAGGTCTCGTCGCTTCATCACGTCTGGGTGCTCCTCCTGCTGGCTCGTGTGCGGTGCCGCCGGGGCCGAATCCGGGAAGGCGGTGCCGACCTGGCTGCTGGCCAGTCGGAGCTCGCCGACCTCGCCGATCCCGGTCGCATCCGCGCCCTGGCAGACGACGTTGCTGAGGAGATCGAGACGACCCGCGGGCGTGCCACCGCGGGTGAGGTGATCGGTAGACCGTCACGGGCGGAGGTGGTTGTCCTGCGGCTGCTCGCCACGGATCTCTCGACCACCGAGATCGCCGAGCACCTTCATCTGTCGCCGAACACGGTCCGATCCCACATCCGTGCGGTGTATCGAAAGCTCGGCGTCAGCAACCGCGCCGATGCCGTAGCGCGAGCTGATGCACTGGGACTGTTGAATTGAACCGATGAGTGCCGGGCGCATGGCATAGGATCACTCCTGGAGGCGCATCCCGACGTGTCATTCGACCTCGTTATCGACATCGAAAACCGGCCCGGCGCGCTGGCGGAGGTCGCGAGAGCGATCAGCGACGCCGGCGTGAACATCGCGGCGGCGACCTGCATCGGACCGGGCGACCAGGCCGAGCTGCACATCCTCGTCCCCCACGCCGAGGCGGTCAGGCACGCGCTTGCGATCTCGAACCTTGCCGTGAGCCGCGAGCGCGAGGTCGTTGTCGTCGAGGTCGATGATCAACCGGGCGTGCTCGCCGACCTCACCAGGCGGATCGCCAGGGCGGGCGTCGACCTCGACCTGGTCTACGTCGCCACCCGCAACCGCATCGTCTTCGGGTCGCCCGACCTGGATGGGCTGAAGGCTGCACTTGGCTGACCCCGCGGTCGCGCGAGGGTTCAGCCCGCTCTGCGGCAGAAGCAGGACCCCGTGATCGGCACGCTTGCCAGCGCCAGCGCGCCGTCCAACTCGGGCTGCAGCGCGTCGGCCTCCTCGCAGCGGCCGAGGCTGTGCAGGCACTCGTGGTACCCGTGCAGGCTCCAGACATTGCCGGGGTGCTGGCAGGGCCGCCGCAACGTGTCGTCGAGCCCGAGGTCGGCGCGGTACACCGCCGCCGCCTCCTCGACGTGGCCCTGCTCGAGCAGCAGCGCCCCCAGCGCGTGGCGGGCCGGCTGCATCCAGCCCCAGGGCTCGTCGTAGAGCAGGTTGTCGTCGCGCTCGACGGCGCGGCGCAGGTGCCCGAAGGCGAGGTCGTGGTTCCCACGCCTGTACTCGATCTCGCCGTCCAGCATCGGCTCGGCAACGCCCAGGATGTCGCGGCTGGAGTTGTTGAACAGGTAGCGCGTCTCCGGCACACGCTCGCATGCCTCCGCGAACAGCTCCCGCTCCAGGTCGGCCGCCTCAACGTCGCCCGTGGCAGCGTGGGCAACGCCCTTGGCGTAATGCAGCAGCGCTGTTGTGGTGGAGTAGAGCGACGGGTCGTCGGGCAGGGGCTGATCGATCAGCTGCTCCCACAGTCCGAAGCGGATCAGCACATGAAGCCGCATCGGCACGAATGCCTCCGCCCAGTCGGCCATCGGCGGCGTCTCGATCCGGAGCACGTCCTCGCTCAGCGTCGCCGCCAGCTCGTCGGCCGCCTCCAGCGCCGGCTCCAGCCGCCCCTGGAACATCGCCCCGTAGATCTTGAAGTGGTAGTTGTGGCAGCGATACAGCGTGTAGAAGTTGAGCGGCCCCTCTCGCTCGAGGAACTTGCGGTCGGCCTCGATCGCAGCCTCGTTGCACCGGACCACGTCGCCATAGCGCCCGCACAGCACGTCGATATGCGTCGGCATGTGACGCAGGTGGCCGGCGTCGGGAACCAGGTCGCGCAGCTGGTCTGCCGCGTCCAACGCGCGCTCCGGATGCGGTGACATCTCCATCGCGTGCAGGTACATGTGCAGCAGCCCCGGATGCGGCGCCGCCGACTGCGCCATTGCCCGCTCCAGCACGTCCAGCGCCTCGACCGTGTCTGCACCCTCCGCCGGCGTTCGGTTGTCGAGATCCCACAGCTGCCACGGCGTACGGTTGATCAGCGCCTCTGCGAACAGCGTTGCCACGTCGACGTCGTCGCCGTGGCTCGCGTACACCGCGCGCATCGCGGCCGCATAGGCGTCGCTCCAGGGCGCGCACTCAGCGGGCGGCGCATCGGCCGGATAGCGGGCCGAGAGCGCCTCGATCAGCGCCTGCTCGACCGCCGTCGCCGAGCCGGCACGCTCGCGCGCCCGGGCGATCGCCGCGTGGGCGCTGCCGACCGAGTCGACCAGCTCCATCGGCTCGAACGCCTCCCAGTCCTTGTTGTAGTTCGGCCCGATCGCGTACGCCTCCCCCCAGTACGCCATCGCGCAGCCCGGGTCGGCGGCCGCCGCCCGCCGGAAGCAGGCGAGGCCCTCCTCGTGGTTGAACCCGTAGCACCAGTTCAGCCCGTAATCGAACCAGGCCTGCGCCTCGGCGGAGCCGGTGGTCACCGGCCACGAATGGGATCCAAGGTCATAGCCGTACTCCATAGAGCAGCCGATTCTCCCATACCGCCGGCGGCCCTGATACGGCCGATCACTTGATCCGGGCGCCCGGTTGCCAGACCAGTCCTGTCGGGTACCAGAACGCATTCTGGGCAAGCGTCAGCCGCTGGATCACCGCGCCCGTTCGCGCCGAGACCACCACCACGCTGTTGCCGATCATCAGCGCGAGCTGCGTGCCGTCGGGTGACCACACGAGGTCGGCCTGGCCGTTGTCCATCCTGAGCGACGCCCTGAGCCCCGGCCAGGACAGCTGGTGGTCGCTGGTTCCGTCCGGGGCAACGAGGTGGAGGCCCCGGCCGACGTAGGCGATCCACCGTCCGTCCGGCGACCAGGCGGCGGCGTAGCCGGCCGCGAGGGCGGCAATGTTTCGGCCGTCCGCACTACTCGTGTAGACGCGCTGGCCCTGGACATAGGCGATCCACTTGCCGTCCGGTGACCAGGTTGGCGTCGTCACCACGTCGAGCAGGCTGGTGATGATCGTCTTCGGCGGCCGCGAGCCGTCCGTGGGCACGACGCGTATCCAGTGGGTGTCCGCGTAGATGATCCACCGACCGTCCGCCGACACGCTGAGAGGAGCGAGATGGTCCCCCCGGACGAGGAGGCGGGTGGTTCCAGTCGTGGAGTCGAGCACCCTGATGCCGTGAGAGGGCACCTTCAATCCGCAGCCGCCGAACGCACACGACACGCTGTAGGCCAGGAGCGTGCCGTCGCCCGACCAGTCGGCGCCGGGGACGGATTCACAGTCGTTGCAGCGGACGGTGAACGCGCCCGGGCCGCCTGCCGGCGAGATCTGGCGTACACCGTTGTTCCCCAACACGGCGATCGGCCCGTTGTGCCTGTCGAGCCGCACCGGGGCCACCGTTGGTCGCTTGACGGGACCCGAATGCGCCGGTGTGAGCGACGTCCGGGAGTGAGCCGCAAGCGCCAGAGCCAGCAGCACCCCGACAAGGACGGCCATGCCAACCGCGATCCCCACGCCCAGCTGCACCCGCGCGCGCCAGCGTCGCGGTGGCTGGGACGGCGACGACCGCCACGCGGCCCGGTTTTGCGCATCCTGGATGAGCGCAAACGACGGCTCGTGCTCTTCGAGCTCGAGCAGCAGCGTGTGCCACTCAGACATCGTGAACCTCCCTGTCCGGCAGCGCCTCGCGAAGCTGCTTGCGTGCACGGTGCAACCGCACTTTCACCGCCGGCACCGATGAGCCGGTCAAGCTGGCGACCTCGGAGACCGTGTAATCGAGGAAGTAATGCAGGACGACCGCGAAGCGCTGCTCGACAGAGATACCGAGCAGCGCCTCGGTCAGCGTCGGTGACAGCACGCTCTCTGTACGCGCCGACTGGGCACGGTCTGGCGACCGCAGCACCTGGCGCTTCTCGCGGGCCAGCTCCTTCGCAAGCAAGCGGTAGGCGACGCGGAACATGTAGGCGAGGGGATCACGCACCGTCTCGCGGTGCTTGAGATATTGGGAGAACGCCTCGGCGGTGATGTCGTCGGCGATGTCGTGCCGGCCGGCGGACGCAGCCAGCAGCGAGCGCCACAGCTGCCCGCCGCAGCTCGTGAACAGCTCGGTCATCTCGTCGGGTGCGCTCTTGATCATCGCTCTCCGATCCGTGTGCGCCAGGACAGAGTGCGCCGACCGGAAAAAGGTTACCGTTCGGCGCATGGCGAGTTTCCATGTGCGGCGGATCAACGGGAGATGGTCATTCCGCGCACAGGGCTGCTGCGGCAACCTGTCCGCCTGGGAGCGCGAATACGAACGCGCCTTCGCCGAGCAGGTGCTGCGCGATCAGGGGCGGATCGAGTGGGGCGGTGAGGGCGAGGCATACGTCGTCGACAAGCGCGGGAAGCGCCACGCCATCGAGCCCGCCACTGCGATCGCGCTTCACGGCTGACCCGACCGGCCACGATCCAATCCGTTTGCAACCTTCTCAGGCGCTCCCAAGGTTGGCGTGGTCTCGTGCGGTCATTCGCGCGGCGTCGGTGCCGCGACGTGCCACTGCGACAGAGGAGATCTCGTGGATCCAGACGACACAGAGCAGCTTCCGACGTTCGGGCCGCCTCGCCGGCATGCCGGCATCGGGCTCCCCCTGCTCGTCGCTATCGGTGTCGCACTGGCCATCGCCCTCGGCGTTGCTGTGACCAAAGGCCGCTCGGCGGCCTCTGTGGGCACCGGCGTTGTCGTCATCGAAACCAATCTGGCATACCAGGGCGCGCAGGCAGCCGGCACGGGCATGGTCCTGACCTCGTCCGGTGAGGTGCTGACCAACAACCACGTCATCCGCGGTGCCACGACCATCAACGTCGTCATGCCGGGCACAGGCCGCCGGTATCGGGCCGAGGTGGTCGGCTACGACGTCACCGACGACGTGGCCATCCTCCAGCTGGCCGGAGCGGCGAACCTGAAGACGGTCTCGCTCGGAAGCGCGAACGATGTCCAGGCGGGCGACAAGGTGCTGGCGCTCGGGAACGCCGGTGGCACGGGCCGCTTCACCCCGGCCACCGGTTCTGTGACCGGCGTTGGCCGTTCGATCACCGTCGCCGACGACCAGGGCGGCAGCGAGCACCTGCGCGGAATGATCGAAACGAACGCTGCGGTGAGGCCCGGAGATTCCGGTGGGCCGCTGTTCAACAGCTCCGGCCAGGTGATCGGGATGGACACGGCAGCGTCGGCGAGCAACGACATCGCCATGACGACGAACCAGGGATTCACCATCCCGATCGACAGGGCGATGACGATCGCACGGCAGATCGAGGGCGGCACGAGCTCACAGACGATTCATGTTGGTGAGACAGCGTTCCTCGGCGTCGAGGCCACCGCGGACAGCTATCAGGCCGGAGCGGTCGTCGCGTCGGTGATGCCGGGCAGCCCGGCAGAGGCCGCCGGCTTCGTGCCCGGGGATCTGATCACGTCGGTGGGCGGCCAGACGATCACGTCACCCGAGGCGCTCAGCGTGATCGTCTCCGCCCAGTCTCCCGGATCCTCCGTGTCGGCGGTCTACCTCGACCAGGACGGCATGACGCAGACCGCCACCCTGAAGCTTGCGAGCGGCCCACCGCGCTGAGCAGTCACTGCCCCGTTCCGTTGCTGTAAGAATGTCCTGATGGCAGTCAGCGATCCGGATATCACGTCACGGTTCCACTTCTCGCGGGAGATGATCGCGGGGCCGGTCTACCGGAAGTACGAGAAGGCGATCCGCAAGATGTGGAGCGTCGAAGACATCGACTTCAGCCAGGATGCACTCGACTGGGAGCGGATCACCCCGGAGCAGCGCACCGGACTGCTCGGCGTGACGGTGCGGTTCCTGGCCGGGGAGCAGGCGGTGACCGACGAGCTCGTGCCCATGCTCGCTGCGGCGCACCGGCTCCGCCGCTTCGACTGGACGATGTTCCTGTCGACCTTCCTCATGGAGGAGGCGAAGCACGCCGAGTTCTTCATGCGCTGGCACGAGCGCGTCGTCGGTGTGCTCGACCCAGAGGAGGTGGCGCAGCACTTCCTCGTCCGCGGCAAGACCGTCGATCCCACCGGCAGGTTCACGGTGCGAGACGTCATGTACGAGGCGCTACCGGACTACGGCGGCCGGCTGATGGAGGCGACGCACTCGGGTACCGACGCCGACGTCGAGCGCGCCTTCGTGCAGTTCTCGGCGGCGTACAACGCCTTCGTGGAGGGCGTGCTGACGATGCCGTCCTACGAGATCGTGATCGACACGACGGAACGGTGGCACGCGTTCCCGGCGCTGAACAAGGGGTTCCGGCTGATCCTCTCGGATGAGGGCCGCCACATCACCTTCGGCACCATGGCCTGCCGCATCCTGATCGAGAAGGATCCGTCGTACGAGCAGTGCGTGCACGAGGTGTTCGATGCCTATCGGGGCAACATCGTCGGGCTGGTCGAATATCAGAAGGCCGTCCCGGATCTTGATCTCGACAAGTACCAGAACATGAAGGTGCGCCACTACCGCAACCGCTGCCGGGAGATGGGCATCGCGCCCGACGAGACGCTGATCGACCAGATCCTGGATCCATCGATCGACTTCGTCGTCGGGGTCGAGGCGGGCTGAACGGGTGGCGAAGCGATGGACGTGCGTCGAGGCCGGCTGCAGCTGGACGGTCGTAACGCCCGATAGCCAGTCGGCCGTGCTAGCCGCACAGGAGCACATCGCCGGCGTCCATGGCAGCTTCGAGCTCGAGGAGATGATCGAGGACGTCCTCGAGGACGTCGACGATGACTCGATGATTGATTCCACGACCCCGCACGCCTGACCGCCCGACTGCGGGTCGTTGCCATACGTCAGGGGGCTGCGACCGCATTCGCGATCTGCGTGATCGCAGATCGCTCATGACCGGTGCAAGGCGTTCCGCCTTGCACCTCGTCACATCGCGGCGTCCTCGGTCGGGCCGATATTCCCGATATCGGCCCTCCCTCGATCCTTGCGCTGCTTGCCTACCGATCGCTCAGACCGCACGGCGCCGTGAAATCAATCATCTGCCCGCGTTTGCGGCGCTCATCATCGCCCGCCCGAACGACTCCGGCGTGAACGCGAAGTCGCAGCCGGCCAGCGGTATGCCGGTCATCGCGGAGGCCTCGATCGTGAGTGCAACAAGGTCCTCCGGCTCCAGATTGTGGACGTGGGACTTGCCGCACGCGCGTGCCAGCGTCTGCGTCTCCAGCGTGAGCACGCTGAGGTAGTTCGCAAGCCGCCGGCCACCGACCACCGGGTCGAAGCGCTCGGCCAGCTCGGTGTCCTGCGTGGAGATGCCGGCGGGATCGAGCCCCGCCTGCCAGTCGTCGTAGAAGCCAGGCGCCGAACCGATCTTCGCGTACTCGTCGGCCAGGTCGGGGCTGTTGTCTCCAAGGGCGATCAGCGCCGCGACTCCGATCGACACCGCGTCGGCGCCGAGCGCGAGCGCCTTGGCAACATCGGCGCCCGTACGGATCCCACCGGACACGATCAGCTGCACCTTGCGATGCATGCCCAGCTCCTCCAGCGCCTTGACGGCCAGCACGACCGCGGGCAGCGTCGGGATGCCGACGTGCTCGATGAACACCTCCTGTGTCGCGGCCGTACCGCCCTGCATGCCGTCGAGCACGATCACGTCGGCGCCGGCCTTGACGGCCAGCTGGACGTCGTAGTACGTGCGGGTCGCGCCCACCTTGACGAAGATGGGCTTCTCCCAGTCGGTGATCTCGCGCAGCTCGCCGATCTTGATCTCGAGGTCATCGGGGCCGGTCCAGTCGGGATGGCGGCAGGCGCTGCGCTGATCGATGCCCTTCGGAAGGCTCCGCATCTCGGCGACACGGTCCGAGATCTTATGCCCGAGCAGCATGCCGCCCCCGCCCGGCTTCGCGCCCTGGCCGACGACCACCTCGATCGCATCGGCGCGGCGCAGGTCGTCGGGGTTCATCCCGTAGCGGCTGGGCAGCAGCTGGTAGACGAGGATGTCGGAGTGACCGCGCTCTTCGGGCGTCATCCCCCCATCGCCCGTGGTCGTGGACGTGCCGGCTGCGCTGGCGCCGCGGCCGAGCGCCTCTTTGGCCGGAGCCGACAGGGCACCGAAGCTCATGCCGGCGATGGTCACCGGGATCTTCAGCTCAAGGGGCTTCTTCGCGAAACGGGTGCCGAGCGTGACGTTCGTGTCGCACCGCTCCCGGTAGCCCTCGAGCGGGTAACGCGACACGCTGGCGCCGAGGAACAGCAGGTCGTCGAAGTGCGGCAGCCTCCGCTTGGCGCCGAACCCGCGGATGTCGTAGATCCCCTCGCGCGCGGCGCGCTGGATCTCGTGGATGGTGGTGCGGTCATAGAGTGCGCTCTCGCGCAAGCCGGCGGTGGCGGTCATCAGTAGCTCCCCGCGTTGTCGACGTGGAAGGTGTAGAGGTTGCGCGCGGAGCCGTACCGGCGGAAGTCGCCCGGGTCGGCGCCGTCGACACCGGCCGCGGCGAGCAGCTCCGCCAGCTCCTCCTGGTGCTCGTCCCGCAGCTCCTTCTCGACGCAGTCGGCACCGAGCCCCTTGACGGAGCCACGCACGTAGATCCGAGCCTCGTAGAGCGAGTCGCCGAGCGCATCGCCGGCATCGCCGAGCACGACGATGCGGCCGGTCTGCGCCATGAAGGCGCTCATGTGGCCGACCGATCCGTGGACGACGATGTCGCCGCCCTTGAGTGAGATGCCGCAGCGGGCCGACGCGTCGCCCTCGATCACGATCAGGCCGCCGCGCGCGGTCGCCCCGGCCGCCTGGCTCGCGCTGCCGGTCACCCGCACCACGCCGCTCATGATGTTTTCTGCCAAGCCAACGCCGGCATTTCCCCGGACGGTGATGGACGCCTGCTTGTTCATGCCGGCGCAGTAGTAGCCCGCGTGGCCCATGATCTCGACCTCGATCGGGGCGTCCACGCCGCACGCAAGCGCGTGGGCTCCGGAGGGGTTGAGCACCCGCCAGTGCCGCTCCGGGTCCTCCTTACCCGCCTGGTCGTGCAGCCGCTGGTTCAGCTCGCGAAGCGGCGTCGATGCAAGGTCGACCGTCTGCACCGTCTCTGCGGTCGCGCTCATGCCGGCACCCGCTCCCAGGAGTACACCGTCGCCGGCTCAGGCTCCCAGATGCGAGCGTCCTCGGCGCCGGGAAGCGTGGCGATCGCCCGGTACTCGGACGCCATCGCCACCCAGTCGTCGGTCTCGGCGAGCACGGCCGGCTTGCAGGCGATGGGATCGCGCAGCACCGCGAAGCCGTCGGCCGTGCCGACGGCGAAGGTGTAGAAGCCGTCGAGATCCTCGAGGCATCCCTCCAGCGCCTGGTCGAGCGTCGCGCCCTCGCGCATCCGCCACATCAGGTACCCGGCGGCCACCTCGCTGTCGTTCTCGGTCTTGAACACGATGCCCTCCCGCTCGAGGGCGGTGCGGACCCGGTTGTGGTTCGAGAGCGACCCGTTGTGCACGAGGCAGAGATCCAGTCCGGTCGAGAAGGGGTGGGAGCCATCGGTGGTGACCCGGCTCTCGGTCGCCATCCGCGTGTGCCCGAGCGCGTGGCTGCCGGTCAGCTCCGAGAGTCTGAACCGCTCGGCAAAGGCGGTCGGCAGGCCGACCTCCTTGTAGATCTCGATGACGGTGCCGGCGCTCATGACGCGCACCTCGGGATGGGCACGTGCGACCCACTCCTCGGCCGTGTCCGCCGGAACGTCGAGACGGACGACGCAGTGGTTGGCGCGCTGCTCGATGTCGACATCGGCGCCCAGCGCGTCCGCGGCGTCGCGCCCCAGCGCCTCCCAGGCGTACGACTCGTCAGGGTGCTGCAGCGAGAGCTTGGAGCCGCCCGCCGGCGCTGGATTGCGGTAGAACGCCACGCCGGCCGAGTCCGGCCCGCGGTCATTCAGCTGCACGAGCATCCGCTCCAGATGAGCTCCCAGCTCCTCCGAGATGCGGTCGGACTTGGCGAACAGCCCAGCAATGCCACACACGGCGACCCTCCCTTCGTTCAGAGAGGCGATTGTATATCATCGTATTGCGGCTGTCGACACGACCGGGTACCCTGGCATCGTGGAGCCGCTCGGCAGCCACTCGATCGTGGAGACGATCTACCGGACGCTGCGCCAGGAGATCGCCACCGGCAACCTGCCTTCCGGCGCCCGCCTGCATCAGGCCGAGCTGGCGGAGCAACTCGGCACGTCCCGTACGCCGGTGCGCGAAGCGCTCGCCCACCTGGCATCCGACCGCCTGGTCGAGTTCCAGCCGAACCGCGGCTATTTCGTCGCCACGATGAGCGAGTCGCGCACGCGTGCCGCCGTCGAGGCGCGGCTGACCGAACCGCTGATCGCCCGGCTGGCGGCAGGACGGCGCCCGCCAGACCCGCTGGCACGGATGGCCCAGGCGATCGAGGACGAGAAACGGGCAGCGGACTCGTGGGCCGCCTACGAGGCCAGCCGGGACTTCCACCTGGCACTGGCGGACGCGTCCGAGAACGAGTTCTTCCAGCGCCTGACCGAGCAGCTGTGGGTGGCCGACCTCGGCCGCCCGCTCTATCAGGCGTACGTGAACGTGGCCGGCTCCGATTGGATCGCCGGCGACGCCGCCGAGCACGAGCAGATCTACCGCGCGATCGCCGACGGCGACGAGGATGCCGCCGAGCGCGCCGCGCTCGATCACCTCACGACAGCGGGCGGATACCTCGACGCCGTCGTCGACGTCGCGCGGGCGAACCATCCATCGACGCGGCGGTGAGGCCGGTCTTCACAGCATCGTTCTAGGTGGCCGCCAACTCGTCGGCCGCCTTCCGAGCCGAGATTGCGTGGAGGACGGCGAACTCCGCCTCCTCGATCGCCGTGTACGCGAAGTCGATCGCAAACAGCGCGTCGTCCTCCGCGTGCTTGGCACGGTGCTCGGCCCGCTTCCGGTCCATCTCCGCCTTCCTGGCGTCGATATCGTGGCGCACCTGCGTGATGTGCCGCGTCCAGGACTTCTCCAGATCCGTCCACGAGGCCGACACATGCGACCCGGTGGCGTCCGCGCTCTCCCGCAGCTTCTCGGCCTGCTCCT
>DATAHR010000221.1:0-15366 GCA_036263035.1 Gaiellales bacterium
CTCGGTGATCACGCTTAGGTTGGAGCTATCCGGCACGGGAGGAACCCTACGAACCACGTCGAAGATGCGCTATCCCCGGTTCGCGGTAGCGAAGGTCACCGCCTGCGCGCGACCGCACATCACCGTGCCGATGCCGTCCGAGCCGGGCCCGATACTGGACCGGCCGCCCGTGAACGAGCGCATCACCGCCACTCCGATCGATCCCGCCAGCGGCGCCGGCAACGCCACGCTGCCCGGAGCCATCTGGTGCGACTGGTGGCCGTGGCTGTACGCGATCGAGGCGGCTCCCCGTCCCTGGGGCAACCTGACACCGCTGCCGCCCGTTTCGGTTTCGACCGACACGCAGTAACCTCGGGCTGACCATGGCACACGCGCACGCCCACAGCCACGGGCATCACCACGGGCATGCTCACGACCGGGAGCGAGGCCAGCGCGGCCTGGTGATCGCGCTCGGCCTGACCGCTGCCATCTGCGTGGTCGAGGTGGCGGGCGGCCTGGCCGGCGGCAGCCTGGCGCTGCTGGCAGACGCCGGGCACATGCTGACCGACGTCGCGGCCCTCGGCCTGGCGCTGCTCGCAGGCTGGATGGCTGCCCGCCCCGCCCGCGGCCGCCGCACCTTCGGGTGGCAGCGCGCAGAGATCCTCGCCGCCCTCGCGAACGGCGTCGTGCTGGTGCTGATCGCGGCAGCCACCATGGTCGAGGCGGGCCGGCGCCTGGCCGACCCTCCGGATGTTGCCGGGGGCATCACGCTCGCCGTGGCAGCCGTCGGCCTCACCTTCAATCTGATGTCGGGAGCGGTGCTGCTTCGCTCAGGCAGCGGACTGAACGTGCGAGCGGCCTCGCGCCATGTCCTCGCCGACGCCGCGTCCTCGATCGGCGTCATCGTCGCGGCGCTCCTGATCCTGGCGTTCGGCTGGCAGGCCGCCGACCCGATCGCGAGCATCGTGATCGCCGTGCTCATCCTCATCTCCGCGTGGGCGATCGTGCGCGAGGCCGTGGACGTGCTGCTCGAGGCGGCCCCGGCGGGCATCGACGTGGAGCGCATGGGCCAGGCCATGGCCCACGTCGACGGAGTGGTGGAGGTGCACGATCTGCATGTGTGGACGGTGACCTCGGGCTTCGCCGCCGTCGCGGCGCACATGACCGTCGCACCAGACGCCGAGCCGTCGCTCGTCCGCCGGCGGACGGCTGAGATGCTCCGAAACCACTTCGGCGTCGAGCACTCGACGCTGCAGGTGGAGCGCCAGGGCGCCGAGCGGGAGCTCCTGCAGATCCGCCGCAACGGCTGACGGACCGTTCAGGAATGGTCACAATTCGCAGGCGCCGGATCCGGCCTGCTTTGAGACCGGCCTGGCCGGGCCCCGCCCGGCCAGGCTCAGATTGCGCCGGATTGGTGCCAGCTGCGTCACGCGCGCCGACGGCCTGCTTTGAGACCGGACCCCCGCGCTCAGCCGTGGACGAGCTCTCGCTCGATCGCGGAGCCGGCCTCGAGGTAGCCGCGGCGCTGGTAGAACTCGCGCGCTCTGGTGTCGGCGCCGCCGGCCGGGACGCGGACGCACCGCAGCCCGCGGCTGACCCCGTAGCCCTCCACCCAGTCGAGCAGCGCGTTTCCGACCCCGCGCCCCTGGTCGCTGGCGGCAACCACCAGCTGGTCGAGGACGAGCGCGTCGCCCTCCTCTCCGACCGCCGCGTAGCCCGCCACCCGGCCCTCGCACTCGGCGACGAACAGCCTGTCCGATCCGATCTCGCCCTCGAGGCGCTCCGGCTCGAGCGTCCCGCCGGCGGCCACGACGTCGCCCGGCACCGCCGCCTGGGCCACCACCGTCAGGTGGTGCACCTCCTCCGGCCGCCCGTCGCGGATCGTTATCGCGGCCATCAGCCGCAGCCCTCAGCGGCCGGTCGACTGCGCCTGCTCGAGCGCGCGGCGCTCCTCGGGCGAGAGCTCGAGGTCGCTTTCACCAGCGGTGATCTGCTTGACGTAGATGCGCGCATACTCACGATCCTGGATCGCCGTCAGCACCACCCCGTTCGACGCCGAGTCGAGCATGGCCATCGACACGGATTGGCGCCCACCGGCGCCTTCGAGCGCATCGTAACGCAGCAGCGACCAGCGTTGGAGGCAGCCGTCCAGGCGCTCCGCCACCTGCCCGACCCGACCCTCGACGTGGCCGAAGCGCGTCTCGACGTTCTCGACACGGGCGAGCAGTCCAACGGCGTACTCGACCAGATCGTGCTGGTCGGCCCCGAGCAGCAGCTTCTGGCCCTGGCGCATGCGCCGCACCCGCATCCACAGCACCAACACGAGGATGCCCAGCAGCAGGGCGAGCGCACAGCCGACACCACCTACCAGCAGGGCGAGATCGGCGTGGCTCACAGGCTGAACGAGATCTCGTACGTCGCCGCGTTGTTGCTGGCGGTGCGCTCACCGGGCACGGGCGTGACCAGCACGTGCATCTTCACCGCAGGCCCATACGGCAGCTGCGGGCCGGAATCGAATCCGCTGATGGAGACGGTCTCGGTTGCGCCGCGGGCGATCTGCGGGATCGTCGCGGTCTTCTGCACCTTGGTGTCGCCGCTGCCGATGGTGATCTTCACCGGGACGTTGAACTCGGTGTAGTTGCCTCCGTTGCTGGCCGAGACGAGGAACGTGAGGCCGGACGTCTTGACCTTGTTCACGGTGCCGACCTGCAGGGTGGTGAGCTTGCCGCTGCTGTCCTTGGCGACGACGGTGTCCAGCTTCAGCCCGTGGAGACCGTGAGTCGCGGCGCCGGGCTTGAGGTGCTGGAGCACAGCCGTCATGCCGGCGGGGGTGACCATCGACACGTCGCCTCCCGCGAGGAAGGTGGACGTCGGCACCTGCAGATCGATGTTGTGGTCCTGCAGCGCCTTGCTCGCGGGCGCGGCGTAGGAGTTTGTGTAGATGGCGTCAGAGGCCAGCAGCAACCTGGTGCACAACGTGAGTTGGGCGCCGCCCTGCGAAGCGGGCTTCGACTTGATGGCCTGCAGCAGCCCGTCCTTCAGGCACTTCAGCCCGGTGTTGCGGTAGGCGAGCGTCTGCAGCAGGTAGGGCTGCAGCGACTCGACCTCCTTGGTCGGCTTCAGCGCCTGGGCCTCCTGCAGGGCGCTGTTGGATACCGCCTCGATCGCGCCCAGCTTCGCCACCGCCTGGGCGGGCTTGACCGGCTGCGGCGAGTGCAGCAGGTCGTGCAGCTGCTGCCCCGCGCTGTCTGACTTCTTCAGCACTGCGGACACCTGCGTGAAGAACTTCTCGTTCTTGCTCGAGGCACTGCTGCCGCCACAGGCCTTCGTCAGCAGCAGCAGGACAAGGACGAGCACCAGCACGCCGGCAGCCAGCATGCCCAGACGGCCCCATTCCAGCCCCTCCAGCGATGCCGGCATGCCCGCCGGGCGCGGGATCGAGGGCCGGGACGACGCCGGGCGTCGCTGCCGCGACCGGCTGCGCCCGGGACGGGGCGGACGGTCGCCGGGATCGCTCTGGTCGCCGACCGGCCGCGTGGGAGCTGTTTCCTGCGTGCGGCTCGGCTCCTCCCACTCGCCATCGAAGAAGTCGTCTGGCGGCACGGGCGGACCCTATCACCGGATGCGGATGCAAAATCGCCACTACGGACGTCGTCTGGCTCACACCGCGCGGCGTGCGAGAAGGAGTCTCGCGCCCACCGGCAAATGACGGTGTCGTGGCGCAGCCAGCACCCGCAGCACCGACCCTCGAGCTGACCGGACGCACGGTTGCGGGGAGATATGTGCTGACAGGGCTGCTCGGCCGGGGCGGATTTGGCACCGTCTACGCCGGGCGCGACCTGCGCGGCGGCGGAGAGGTCGCCGTCAAGGTCTTCAACCGGCTGGAGGGCTTCGCGCCCCGTGCGGCACGCGAGGCGCGCACAGCGACCAAGCTCGACCACCCCAACATCCATTCATGCCTCGGCGTGGAGGAGGACGAGGACAATGCCTATCTGATCTCGCGGCTGGTGGTGGGAAAGCGGCTCGACCGCTCCGACCTGAGCGACGAGGAGGCCGTTCGCGCGATCGCCGCGGTGGCGGATGCCCTTGCGCACGCGCATGGGCGCGGAGTCGTCCACCGCGACGTCAAGCCGTCGAACATCCTGGTGGGCGACGACGGCGCGATCGTGCTCACCGATTTCGGCATCGCACGCGACGAGGACGCGCGCGACCAGACGATGGACGAGCGCGTGCTCGGCACCCTCTCCTACATGGCGCCCGAGCAGGCAGCCGGGGAGCAGGCGACCGGGGCGACCGACGTGTGGGCCGCGGCGCTCACGCTGTACGAGGCGCTGACCGGGCACAACCCCTACCGGACGAAGTCGCTGAACGACCTGCTGGAGCGGCTGTCGAGGGGAGCGAAGCCGCTCGCGCACGAGCGGCCCGACCTGCCCCGGGCGCTCTCGCGGACGCTGCAGCGGGCGCTCCAGCGGGATCCCCGCCGTCGGCCGACGGCGATCGAGCTCCGTGACCAGCTGCTCGCCGCGCTGCGCCCCGAGCCGGAGGACGACGACGTCGTCAGCGCGGTGCACACGCGCGAGCCGCGGGAGCTGCCCCGGCCGGAGCGGTTCGAACGGCCGGGATCCGCCGCGCTGGCAGGCGTCTCGCTGGCCGTGATGCTGACCCTCTACCCGGTCTACCCGCCGTCGTGGACGCTCCCGCTGGCGATGATCACGGCGGTGATCGCCTGGCGCCGTCCGGTGGCGGCGCTGACCCTCGGCGCCGGCCTGATGCTGCCGGCCTTCTGGAACTACTCGCAGGCCGGCGGCCTGATCTATGCCGTCCTGGCGGCCGCGTGGATCGCGACGCAGCGGAGCGCCGGCCGCAGGGCGCTCCTGCCTCTCACGGCGATCCCGCTGACGCTGCTCGGCATCGGGCCGGCGGTTGTGCTCGTGGCTGCGACGGCGCGCACCCCACAGCGGCGTGCCGCGGAGGCGGCGGCGGGCGGGCTGGTGGCCGTGGTCACCGGGCCGCTGATCGCACACGAGGCGACGCGCCACCTGCCCGGCTCGGACAATCCGCTCGGCTATCTCGCCGCCCTCGCAGCCGCTCCGGCGACCGTGATGGTGCTGCTCTCGATCGTCGCGTTCAGCGTGCTGCTGCCCATCGCATGGCACCGCGAGGGGCCCCGCAGGGTGCAGGCGCTGTCGCTCTGGGGCGTCGGGTTCGCCCTCGTCACGGTGGGCCTTCCCACGGCCCTCGCGCACCACCCCGAGGCGCTCGCGCCTGCGGCAGGAGCGGCGGCCCTGGTGGCTATACTGCCTGCCGCCTCGGCGGTTGCTGCGCCCCGAATCCGGCTGGGCCGGTAACCGGCCGGCGGCACTGTTCCGTCAGCAACCGGTACTCACGGCTGAGCGTCCTTCGCAGCATAGAACGCACGATCGGCGGCCTCTTCGAGGGCGTGTTCTCGCGCACCTTCCGCTCCACCGTGCAGCCGGTGGAGTTGGCCCGCAAGCTGGCGAAGGAGATGGACGACCACAAGACCATCTCCATCCACCGCGTCTACGTGCCCGACGAGTACACGATCTTCCTCAACCCGGCCGACCGCGAGCAGTTCGCCGCGTACGAGACGCAGATGCGGAGCGAGCTCGCGGAGTACCTCGTCGAGCATGCCCGCCGCGAGGGCTACTCGCTGGCCGCCCGGCCGCTGGTGCTGCTCGAGACCGAGCCCGACCTGACCGTCGGCACCTTCGGCATCGCGGTGTCCACCCAGAGCCCAGGCTCCCAGGCTGACGATGCAGCCGACCTGCCCGCCGCCGAGCCGGTGGCAGCGCCGCCTGCCGCGCCGCCGATGGCGGCCGCCGCGCCGCCCGCGGCCACGATGATCTACGCCCCGGCCGACGAGGAGCTGCCGCCGGCCCCCGAGCCCGAGCAGCGCGAGGAGACCGCGACGCTGGAATGGTCGGGAGGCACGTTCACCATCGACGGCCGGGTGACCGTGATCGGGCGTTCCAGCGACTGCGACGTCCGTGTCGACGACGCCAACGTGTCACGGCGGCATGCGGAGGTGCGGCGGATCGGCGACGGCTACTCGCTGGTCGACCTGGGATCGACCAACGGCACCGAGGTGAACGGACAGCGCATCCAGGAGACCGCGCTCATGAACGGCGACGTGATCTCGGTGGGGACCACCCGGATCACGTTCGAGCGGCGCCTTGGTTGAGCAGCTCCTGCTCGTCCTCCAGGTCGCGTTCGTGGTGCTTCTGTACCTCTTCATCTGGCGCGTGGTGCGAGTGGCGTCACGCGACCTGTCGGTCGGCCAGGAGAGCATGATCCTGACGCCGGTGCGGCCGGCCGAGGCGGTGCAGCGGCGCCCGGGCGGCCTGGTCGTGACCGACAGCCCCGAGCTGCCGGTGGGCATGCGGCTCGAGATCTCGCGCGATCTGATCGCCGGACGCGACGCGTCTGCAGACGTGGCGGTGCCCGCCGACGGGTACGCTTCCGCCCGGCACGCGCGGTTCCACCGCGGCGCCGACGCGGACATGGTGGAGGATCTACACTCGACCAACGGCACCTTCGTGAACGGCGAGCGGCTGGTGGGCAGCCACCGGCTTCAGCCCGGCGACGTGATCACGATCGGACAGACCCAGCTCACCTACGAGGCCGGGTCGTGAGCCCACTGGGCGTGGTCGATGACGCGGGGCTGAGCCGCACGGGGCACGTGCGCCGCAACAACGAGGACTCCTACCTGATCCGCGGCGACCTGTTCATGATCGCCGACGGCATGGGCGGTGCGGCGGCCGGCGAGGTGGCCTCCGCCATGTGCGCGGAGGCGTTCGCCGAGATCGACCTGATCCGTCAGCGCGGCGACGAGGCGCTGCGCCGGGCCATCCAGACGGCCAATCAGCGCATCCACGAGCGCGCGGCCAGCGATCCGGAGGCGGCCGGCATGGGCACGACCGTCACAGCCGCGCTGGTGGAGCAGGATGGCCGCATCGCCTTCGCCAACGTCGGGGACAGCCGCGCGTACCTCCTGCGCGACGGCGCGCTGCAGCGCCTCACCGAGGATCACTCCGTCGTGGCCGAGCTGGTCGCGAGCGGCCAGATCTCCGAGCAGGAGGCGGGGACGCATCCCCAGCGAAACGTCGTCACCCGCGTGCTGGGAGCGGAGGCGACCGTCCAGGTGGACACCTTCTGGCTGCAGGCGCAGGACGGTGACCTCGTGCTGCTCTGCAGCGACGGGCTGACCGACATGGTGGCCGAGGACGACTTCGCCGCGATCCTGGCCAGCTCCGGCGACTGCGAGTCCATCGCCCAGGCGCTGGTGCGGGCGGCGCTCGCGGGAGGCGGCGAGGACAACGTGACCGTGGTGCTGTTCAGGATCGGCGAGCGCGACGGCGAGCAGGCGGAGACGCGACGCCAGGTGCTCACCTCCGACCCCGACCTCGAGCCCGAGGACACGGGCGGCGGTGGCCGGCGCCGGTCGCTGATGTGGGCCCTCGCCACGCTCGCGGTCGTGATCGCGCTGGGAGTCGGGTCGGCCGCGTTCCTGCGCTGGGCGCACTTCGTCGGCGCGGACGAGGCGAGCGGCCACGTCGCCGTGTATCAGGGTCTGCCGATCGACCTGTTCGCCGGCATCAAGCTCTACCACGAGGTGCAGAGCACCCCGATCGCCTACGCGTCACTCGACCCGGCAACTCGGAAGAAGCTGTTCGACCACACCATCCGCTCGAAGTCGAGCGCGGTGGCCGCCGCGCAACGAGCGGGTGAGCCGCAACCGTGAGGTCGGCGCGGTTCCGCGAGCTCGTCAACCTGCTCGCGGTCGCCGTCCTGACGGGCGTCGGCTTCCTCAGCGTGTACACCGCACGGCAGCAGGAGATCAGCAGCACCTCGTTGATCTACGCCGGGTTCTTCCTGGCCCTCTACTTCGTCGCGCACCTCGGCCTGCGTGCCGGGCTGCCGGACGCCGACCCGTGGCTGCTGCCGCTGGCCGCGCTGCTGACCGCGATGGGCCTGACCGAGATCTACCGGCTGAACCCGCTGCTCGCGCGCGACCAGTCGATCTGGATCGTCATCGGGGTGGCCGGATTCCTGGGCCTGATCCTGGTGGTCGGCGACCATCGGCGCCTCGAGCCCTACAAGTACACCCTCGGCGTCGCCGCCGTCGTGCTGCTGCTGATGACGATGGTGGTCGGCACGACCATCAACGGCGCGAAGCTGTGGATCCGGATCGGTGGGATCCAGGTGCAGCCGGGCGAGTTCTCGAAGCTGCTGCTCGTGATCTTCCTGGCTGGCTATCTGCGCGAGCGCCGGGAGCTGCTCGCGATGGCGCACCGGCGCGTCCTCGGCATCGGGCTGCCCGCGGCGCGGCACCTGGGGCCGCTGCTGGCGATGACCGGCATCGCCCTCGGCGTGGTGGCGGTGATGAACGACCTCGGCACCGCGCTCCTGCTCTACGGGATCGTGCTGGCGATGGTGTACGTCGCCACGGGACGGCATCTCTACACCGTCGGCGGCCTGGCGCTGTTCGCCCTCGGGTCGTGGGCGGTCTACCGGATCACGCCGCACGTTCAGGAGCGGTTCCAGGTCTGGCTCGACCCGTGGAAGCACCCCCACACCGACGGCTACCAGATCATCCAGTCGATCGAGTCGATCGCCGACGGCGGCATCTTCGGATCGGGCCTCGGCCGCAGCTTCCAGGTGTTCGACAACGGCGCGTCCGTGATCCCGGCGGCGCAGACCGACGGCATCTACGCCGTGTGGGCGAACGAGACGGGCCTCGCCGGGGCGGCCGGCCTGCTGCTGATCTACCTGCTCTTCACCTACCGCGGGTTCAAGATCGCCAGCATGGCGGATGACGGCTTCTCGAAGCTGCTCGCCACCGGCCTCACGTTCACGGTCGCGCTGCAGGCCTTCCTGATCGTGGGCGGCATCACACGGCTGATACCGCTCACCGGGATCACTCTTCCGTTCATGAGCTACGGCGGCAGCTCGATCGTCTCGAACTTTCTGCTGCTCGCGCTCCTCCTGATGGTCTCGTCCCGGGCAGGACGGGTGCGCAGATGAACCCTCGCATCGGCGGCCTCTTCACCATGTGCGCGACCGGGTTCGTCGTGCTCATCTCGCTCACCGCCTACTGGCAGATCTGGGCGGAGTCGGGGCTCGCCGCCCGGCGGGACAACGCGCGGCTGGTCTACCGCCAGCTCGAGATCCGCCGCGGCCTGATCCTCGCCGCCGACGGCCGCACCGTGCTGGCGCGAAACGTGGAGCAGCACAAGAACGGCCTGGACATCTTCCTGCGGCGCTATCCGTTCCGATCGGTCTTCGCCCCGCCGGTCGGCTACAACACCGTCGGCTCGGGGCGGGCGGGCATCGAGCAGAGCGAGAACGACTACCTGACCGCTTCCAACGCCGACCTGTCCACGCTGCTCGGGACGATCGGCGACAAGCTGCAGGGCCAGACGGTGACCGGCAACAACCTGATCATCAGCCTGTCGGTTCCGGCGCAGCGGGCGGCGGTGCAGGGGCTGGTCGGCCACACCGGCGCCGTTGTCGCGCTCGAGCCGAGCACCGGCCGCGTGCTGGCCATGGCGTCGGCGCCGTCCTACAACCCGAACACCGTCGCCCAGGACTTCGAGAAGCTCAGCCGGCGGCCGGGCTCGCCGCTGCTCAACCGGACGACCCAGGGCCTGTACGCACCCGGCTCGACGTTCAAGGTGATCACCGCAACGACGGCGCTCGAGAGCGGGAAGTACACGCCCGACTCGACGATCGACGGCAAGGGCACCTGCATCACCGTGCAGACGGTCCCGCTCTGCAACGCCAGCGGGGAGTCGGCGGGCGTCGTCACGCTCTCGGATGCGCTCACCTACTCGTACAACACCGTCTTCGCCCAGGTCGGAGAGGCGGTGGGCCAGCGAGCCCTCGTCCGCACGATGCAGGACTACGGGTTCTACCGCGATCCGCCGCTCGACTACCCCTCCGACGAGATGAACCCGAGCGGGCTCTACTCCAGCGGCCACCTGCTGCCGCCGAGGGCCCCGGTGGACGTCGCCCGGGTCGCGATCGGTCAGGAGCGGCTGGGCGTGACGCCGATCCAGATGGCGGAGGTTGTTGCCACCATCGCCAACCACGGCATCCGGATGCGCCCGACGCTGGTCGACCGGGTCGTCACCCCGGGCGGCGGGACGGTCACGACCACGCATCCCGAGCAGATCCAGCGTGTGATGTCGCCGACCACTGCGAGCGAGCTGCGAGACATGATGCGGCGCGTGGTGGAGGAAGGCACGGGCACGGCCGCGAATGTTGGAGGTCTATCGGTCGCTGGCAAGACGGGAACCGCCGAGACCGGCGTATCCGGACTGAACACGGCATGGTTCATCGCGTTCGCACCCGCCGAAAACCCCAAGATCGCCATCGCGGTCACCATCGAGCACACGCCGGAGTTCGGCGGCACGGTCGCTGCGCCGATCGCAGCCTCGGTGATCAAAGCGTATCTGGCCTCGAGCGTGGCAAAGTAGGGCGCAGGATGGTGACCGCGTGGGCGTAGACCACATCATCGGAGAGCTGTTCGACGGCCGGTACCGCCTCGAGCGCCGGATCGGGACGGGCGGCATGGCCGACGTCTACCTGGCCGAGGACGAGACGCTGCACCGGCAGGTGGCGATCAAGATCCTGGCCGACCGCTACACCCAGGACGAGGGCTTCGTCGAGCGGTTCCGCAGGGAGGCCACGGCGGCGGCGGGCCTGAACCACCCGAACATCGTCTCCATCTACGACCGCGGCGAGTCGGACGGCACCTACTACATCGCGATGGAGTACATCGACGGCCCGACGCTGAAGGAGGAGATCACCTCGCGGGCGCCGCTGCCCGAAGCGGAGGCGGTCGGCTACGCACAGCAGGTGCTGCAGGCGCTCGAGTTCGCACACCGGCGCGGAGTCATCCACCGCGACATCAAGCCGCACAACATGATGCTGACCGAGGACGGGCTGCTCAAGGTGACGGACTTCGGCATCGCCCGCGCCGCGAACCAGGTGGAGATGACGGAGGTCGGCTCGATCGTGGGGACGGCGCAGTACCTGTCGCCCGAGCAGGCGCGCGGTCAGACGGTGGGGCCGCAGTCGGACATCTACTCGCTTGGCGTCGTCCTCTACGAGATGCTCACGGGCGAGGTGCCGTTCACCGGGTCGTCCGCCGTCGAGATCGCCATGAAGCAGGTGAACGAGCGGCCGGTGCCTCCCAGCCAGAAGAACCGCCTGATCTCCCCCGCCGTCGAGGCGATCGTGATGCGCGCGCTGGCCAAGGACCCGGCCATGCGGTTCCGCTCCGCGCGGGAGATGGCCGACGAGCTGGAGCGCGCGCGGCGGGGGCTGGGTGTGTCGCAGGACACCCAGCAGGCGACGCAGGTGATCGGCGCCTACGAGGCCGCCGGCGCCACGCAGGTGATGGGCGCGGCGCCGACCGGCGTGATGACGGCACGGGGCGGCCCGCCGCAGCAGCAGCCCCGTCGCAGCGCCCTGCCGTGGATCCTCGTGCTGCTGCTGCTGATTGCAAGCGCCGTCGTCGGCTACATCGTCTACCAGCAGCTGCAGACCGACCAGGTGAAGGTGCCCAACGTCGCCGGGTTCACCGAGCAGCAGGCCAAGAGCCAGCTGCAGCAGGCCGGCTTCACGACCGTCACCGAGCGCAAGGCGTCGAAGACGGTGCCTGCGGGAACCGTGATCGGCACCGACCCGCCCGGCGGCAGCGAGGCCGACAAGGGCTCGCAGGTCACGATCCTGCTCAGCACCGGGCCGAAGAGCGTGAAGCTGCCCGACCTGCACGGCAAACCGCTGAGCCAGGCGCTGCAGACGCTCGCCGACCTGGGGCTGTCCGCGAACCCGGTGCAGATCCCGTCGAAGCTGCAGTCGGGCCTGGTCGTGCGCACGGATCCCAAGCCGGGCCCGGTGAAGCCGGGGAGCTCGGTCACCGTCTACGTGTCCAACGGTAACGTGAAGGTGCCGAACGTGGTCGGCATGTCGTGCAGCAGCGCGACGTCCACGCTGCAGCAGGCCCACCTGCAGGCGGACTGCCAGAACGCTCCCAGCGACACGGCGCCGGCGGGCCAGGTGTTCTCTCAGAGCCCGAGCGCCGGCCAGGAGACGCCCCAGGGCGGGACCGTGACCCTGCAGGTGTCGACCGGGCCGTCCCAGGTGCAGGTGCCCGACGTGACCAATACCGATTACCAGACCGCCCGCAAGCAGCTGCACGACGCCGGCCTGAAGCCGTTCCTATCCCGCTGCCTGTCGAGCGACCCGACGGCCCCGGACGGGCTGGTGGTGGCGACCGATCCACCGCCCGGCTCAAACGTCGACCCCGGCTCGTCCGTGACGGTGTACGTCGCCGACTCGAGCTCCACCACGCCCTGCCCATGAGCGAGCGGCGAATCCGGGTGGCCGTGCTCGCCGGCGGCCGCAGCTCCGAGCACGACATCTCGGTCAGGTCGGCGGCGTCGGTGGTCGCCGCTCTCGATCCAGAGCGCTACGAGGCCGTGCCCGTGCAGATCGACCGCCGCGGCGGCTGGCAGCTCGAGGCGTCGTCGCGCCTGTCGCTCGAGCCGGGCGGTGAGGCCAACGCGCTCGTGCCGTCCGGCGGCGCGCTTCCCGCCTCGGCGGAGACCGGCCCGATCGACGTCGTCCTGCCGATCCTGCACGGCCCGTTCGGCGAGGACGGCAAGCTGCAGGGGTTCCTCGAGATCGGCGGGCTCCCCTACGTCGGGTCAGGCGTGCTCGGCTCCGCACTGACGATGGACAAGGATCTGGTCAAGCGCGTCCTCCACAGCGTCGGCATCGCGGTTGCGCGGCACGTCGTGCTCCGCGACCGGCGGTTCGATGATGCGGACGCCGCGGCGGTGGAGGAGCTCGGCTACCCCTGCTTCGTCAAGCCCGCGAACCTGGGCTCGAGCGTCGGCATCAGCAAGGTCGCCTCGCGCGACGGGCTGCGAGACGCGGTCGCGCTCGCATTCCGCCACGACGCCAAGGTGCTGGTCGAGGAGATGATCCCGGGCCGCGAGGTCGAGTGCGGCGTGCTCGGGAACAGCGACCCGGTGGCCAGCCTCCCCGGTGAGATCGTGATCACGAACGATTCGGACTGGTACGACTTCGCGGCGAAGTACGACGAGGGGGCCATGGAGCTGCGGGTTCCCGCCGACCTGCCAGACGCGGTCACGCAGGAGCTGCGGGAGACCGCGCTGCGGGCGTTCGAGGTGTGCGAGTGCGCCGGCATGGCCCGTATCGACTTCTTCGTGACGCCGGAGCTGCGAGTGGTGCTGAACGAGATCAACACGATCCCGGGGTTCACGTCGACGAGCGTGTACGCGAAGCTGTTCGAGGCCTCCGGCATCGGGTACGGCGAGCTGCTCGACCGGCTGATCCAGCTGGCGCTCGAGCGGCACGCCGACGCGCAGAGCTACGAGTACTAGGCCACCGACGCCGCCCCGGAAACCAGTCGAAGCGGCGCCGGCATCAGCCCAAAGGCTGGCCCTTTACAAGACTCCTTTCGAAAGCTATCTTTCGATCCATGACCACCCCCAAGCGCACCCTCACGCTGACCGATCCCCGCGCCCTGCGCGCGCTCGCCCACCCGACCCGCATGAAGCTGGTCGGCCTGCTGCGCCGGCACGGCCCGCTCACCGCCACCCGGGCCGGTGCGCTGCTGGGCGAGGTGCCGGCCAGCGCGTCGTTCCACCTCCGGCAGCTGGCGAAGTACGGCCTGGTCGAGGAGGCGCCCGGCGGCAAGGGGCGCGAGCGCCCGTGGCAGGCGACCGCGCGCTTCACCAGCTGGTCGGGGGTTGGCGGCGGGCCGCAGATGCAGGCGGCCGCACAGCTGCTCTCGAGCGTGGTGGCCGACCGCTACCACGAGATGTTCATCGAGTGGCTCGAACAGCGCGCGGAAGAGCCGATCGAGTGGCAGGAGGCGGCCCACCAGAGCGACTTCCCGCTGTACCTCACGGCCGAGGAGCTGCGCGACCTTGGCGAGCGCCTCGTAGCCGAGCTCGAGCCCTACCTGGAGCGCACCTCGGACCCGGCCCGGCGGCCCGCCGGCTCTCGCATGGTCACCGTGATCCAGCTGGCCTTCCCGACCGAGGCGCCGGATGCGAACTGACGCCGCCGGCATGCCGGCCCGGCGGCGACTGCTTCCGGAGCTGCTGCACCGCAACATCGCGTTCCGGCACTTCTGGACAGGCCAGACCATCTCGCTGTTCGGTGACCAGATCACGCTGATCGCGCTGCCGCTGGTTGCCGTGCTCGAGCTGAATGCGGGCCCCGCCGAGATGGGCTATCTCACCGCCGCGAACCTGATCCCGAACCTGCTCTTCTCGGTG
The DNA here is from genome assembly GCA_036263035.1 of Gaiellales bacterium. Lineage (GTDB taxonomy): Bacteria > Actinomycetota > Thermoleophilia > Gaiellales > JAICJC01 > JAICYJ01. The sequence goes on from DATAHR010000221.1 coordinate 14,322, forward strand.
CACGCCGGCGCGTGGATCGACCGCCGCGCCGGGCGGCGGCGGGTCATGATCGCCTCGGACATCGGCCGGGGAGCACTGCTGGCGACGATCCCGGCGGCGGCGTGGCTGGGAGTGCTCTCGATGGCACAGCTCTACGTCATCGCCTTCGCCGTGGGCTCCCTGACGGTGCTGTTCTGGGTGTCCTACAACGCCATCTTCGCCGCGCTGCTCGATCGTGACGACTACATGACCGGGTCGGCGCTCCTGAACGGCAGCCGCGCGGTGTCGTACATGGCGGGAACGAGCCTGGGCGGGCTGCTGGTGCAGGCGCTCACAGCGCCGGTGGCCCTGCTGGCAGACTCGGTGTCGTTCCTGTTCTCGGCCTGGTTCCTGCGGGCGAGCAAGGCCACCGAGCCGCCGCCCGACCCGGAGGTCGAGGGCGGCGTCACGGCCGGCATCCGCTGGCTGGCCCGAAACGCGATCATGCGGGCCGACCTGGCCGCGACGGCGACGATCAACCTGTTCAACTTCATGTTCTTCGCGCTCGTGATCCTCTATGCGACGCGCGACCTGCACGTTTCACCCGCCGCGCTGGGCCTGGTGCTCGGCGCCGCAGCCGTGGGCAGCATCATCGGCTCGGTCGTGACCGGGGCGATCGAGCGCCGGATCGGCGTCGGCCCCGCCTTCGCGCTCGGCTGCCTCCTGTTTCCGGCGCCGCTCGTGCTCGTCCCGCTCGCCGGTGGATCGCACGAACAGGTGCTGGCCATGCTGTTCCTGGCCGAGTTCGGGTCGGGGCTGGGCGTGATGATCCTCGACATCACCGGGGGAGCGATCACGGCGGCGCTGGTGCCGGAGGGCCTGCGGTCGCGGGTGTCCGGGGCCTTCATGGTGGTCAACTACGGGGTGCGGCCGATCGGCTCGCTCGCCGGCGGCGCGCTGGGGGCATGGCTCGGTCTGCGGCCGGCCCTCTGGATCGCCACCGTCGGGGCCATCCTGGGCGTGCTCTGGCTGCTGCCCTCACCTGTGATGGGCCTCCGCGAGCTGCCCGAACCGGGCGACGCTACGC
>DATAHR010000222.1:0-6660 GCA_036263035.1 Gaiellales bacterium
CCACAGCCCACGGCCGCCCGCCGTGGACGTCGACCGTCTCGCACACCCGCTGGACGGTGTCGCTGTCGCGCGGATCGACATCGGCCAGCAGCTGCTCGAGCAGTGCCCGGTCGGGCAGCCCGTCTCCGCCGCTCGCGAAGCCGCGGCTCCCGTCGTCAGCCGTGACGATTACGAGCGTGGCCTCCTGCGCCGCTCGCGGCACCGGATCCCATGCTGCCCGAAACGGCGGATCGAACGGATGGCGGTAGGTGCGCGTCTCGATCGAGACGACGCCCGTCATGACCCGCTGTAGAACTGGTTCCGGGCGGCGTCGCGGTCGGCGGCGATCGCGTGGACAGCTGCCGTCGGGGCTTTGGCGAGTGCGTCGTCGATGGAATCCCGTGTGGCCTGCCGCGCCGCGATCCGGCACGCCGTCTCGTCATGCGCCTCCGGATCGACCCACGCGGCCACCAGCAGCACCAGCTCGCCGGCGAGCTCGGCGGGCACCGTGCCGTCCGCCACGGCGTCCATCACACCCTGGCCGATGCCGAGCTGCGCCGCGCCCCACGTGATCAGCTGGTGCCGCTCCTCCACGGCGGGTGCCTTGTTCGTCATGATCGTGATCGGCCGCACCGCGTTGCCGGCTCCGAGGCACACGACCACTGGGGCGTGGCCGGGTCTGGGGTTTGCGAGCGCCGAGATCGCCGCGGCGGCGGTCACGGACCCGCGCCGGCCGATGACCAGGTTGATGTGGCTGCCGTTGGGCACGTCGCCCGCCCATGCCTCGCCGATCCGCCCGTCCCAGTCGTCCAGTTCGATCATGCTGCTGCTCCTGTCATGTCGAGCACCGCCCGCAGCGACGACCCTGATGCCAGCAGGCCGAACGCCTCGTCGATGCGGTCGAGCGGCAACCTATGCGAGATCAGCCGGTCGAGCGGCAGGCGGCCGTGGCGGTAGGCGTCGAGAATGACCAGGAAGTCGCGTTCCGGGCGCGCCGAGCCGTAGAGCGCACCCATCACACGTCGCTCCATGCGCGGAATCGTCAGGGCCGGCAGCGGCAGCACGGCGTCCTCGCGTGGGATGCCGATGCACACGGCGGTCCCGCGCCGGCGCGTGGACAGGAAGGCCGCCAGCATTGCCTCCGGCCGGCCGGTCGCCTCGAATGCGAAGTCGACGCCGCCGCCGCTCGCCGCCTGCACCGCCTCGGCCGTCGCCTCCGGCGAGCCGGCCCACTCGACGGCGTCGGTGGCGCCGAGGTCGAGCGCCGCCTCGAGCTTGGCCGAGTCGACGTCTACCGCCACGATCGGCGACGCCGACACGGCCGCCAACCCGATCACGGCCGACAGCCCCACGCCTCCACAGCCGATCACGGCCGCACGTTGGCCGGGCCGGACGCCGGCCGACCGCCACACGGCGCAGATCCCGGTCGTCACCGCGCAGCCGACCAGGCCGGCGATCTCGAGCGGGACATCGGCGGGGATGCGGACGCACGATCGCTCCGGCACCACCGCATGCTCCGCGAACGAGGAGAGGAACGAGTAGTGGTACACCGGCTCACCGTCGCGGGAGAGCCGCGTCGTCCCATCCAGCAACGTGCCCCTGGCCATCATCGGCCATGCGGTGCCGCAGAGGTGGGGGAGATCGTCCAGGCACTCCGGGCAGTGGCCGCACGACGGCGCCCACGACAACGCCACGTGGTCGCCGGGCGCGACGCGGGTGACGCCCTCGCCGACCTGCTCCACGACTCCGCCGCCCTCGTGGCCGAGCACGGCAGGGCACGGCGTCTCCGCGGTGCCGTCGATGGCGTTCATATCCGAGTGGCAGACGCCGCTGGCGTGGATGCGCACCAGCACCTCGCCCGGCCCGGGGGGCGCCAGGTCGAGCTCCGTCACGACCAGCGGGTCGCCGACCCGCTCGAGCACCGCCGCCCGCGTTATCACTCGGCCGGCGCCGCTTCGTCGTCGTCTGAGGCGGCGCCCTCCACGGCTGCCACCGGATTCTCGGCCACGAGCGGATCCTCGGCGGCGACGGTCTCGCTCGCTGCGACCGGTTCCTCGGCCCTGACCGGCTCGGTCGCGGCAACCGGATGGTCGCCTGCTGCCGGCGCCACACCTGCTGCGGCCGGCTCGCCGCCATCCTTCTGCAGCCGGCGCAGCTCGTCGATCGGGATATGGCAGCGGATGTGGTGGCCCGGCTCCACCTCGGCCAGCGCGGGCTCGGTGGTGACGCAGATGTCGCCGAGGAAGCGCGGGCAGCGCGTGTGGAACACGCACCCGGACGGCGGGTTGGCGACGCTCGGCACATCGCCCGAGAGCCGGATCCGTTCGCGCTCCCCGCCCAGGGTCGGCACGGCCGAGAGCAGCGCCTCGGTGTAGGGATGGTGAGGCCCGTCGAACACCACCTCGGCCGGCCCCAGCTCCATCAGACGTCCGAGGTAGAGCACGGCGATCCGGTCGGAGAGGTAGCGCACGACGCCAAGGTCGTGCGAGATGAACAGGTAGGACACCTGGCGCTCGCGCTGCAGGTCGACGAGCAGGTTGAGGATCGCGGCCTGCACCGAGACGTCCAGTGCGCTGGTCGGCTCGTCACAGACCACCACCTTCGGATCCCCCGCGAAGGCGCGCGCGATGGCGACGCGCTGCTTGAGCCCGCCGGACAGCGCCGTCGGCCGCACCGAGAGGTGACGCTCGCGCAGACGGACGCTGTCGGCCAGTGCGCGCAGGCGCTCCTCCCTCGCCTGGCCGCGCAGGCCTGCCAGCCGTGACAACGCCCGCCCGATCAGCCTGCGCACCGTGTGGCTGCGGTTGAGGGCGCTGTCGGGGTTCTGGAAGACGATCTGGAGCGCCGCCTGCTCCTCCTCATCCCGCTTGGCGACGAGCGCGGCGAGCGCTTCGCCGTCCATCTCCACGGTGCCGCCCTCGTCCGGCGAGATGATGCCGAGGATGCTCTTTGCCAGGGTGGTCTTGCCGCTGCCGGACTCGCCCACCAGCCCGAGCGTCTCGCCAGGCCAGATCTCGATGGTGACGCCGTCCAGCACGTGCACGGCTGTGCCTGCCTGATGGAAGGTCTTGCCGACGTCATTGGCCTTCAGCAGCGGCACGTCTCCGCGTGGCGCCGGCTCGGGCACGGCCGCGTCGGCGGGCGTGGTGCGCGGCATGTCGGGCGCCTTCTCCCAGTGGTAGCAACGGCTGGTGTGGCCGGGCGCGACCTCGACCGGGGGCGGCGGGCTGGCGTGGCACTCGTCGGTCGCCAGCGGACAGCGATCGGAGAAGACGCAGCCCTGCAGGAAGGCGCCGGGCAGCGGGAGGAACCCGGGAATCGTGTCCAGCCGGCCGTGGTCCTTGCGGTGGCCGCGCGCCGGGATGCAGCGGATCAGGCCGACGGTGTAGGGGTGGCGCGGGTTTCGCAGCACCTCGGCCGATGCGCCCTCCTCGACCAGCTCGCCGGCGTAGAGCACGCCGACGCGATCGCACATCTTCGAGATCACGCCCAGGTCGTGGGAGATGAACAGCACCGCGCTGTTGAACTCCTCGCGCAGCCTGGATACGAGGTCGAGCACCTCGGCCTCGACCGTCGCGTCGAGCGCCGTCGTCGGCTCGTCGAGGATCAGCAGCGTGGGATCCGACGCGAGCGCCATCGCGATCACCACGCGCTGCTGCATGCCGCCGGAGAGCTGATGCGGATACCGGTTCATCACGCTGTCGACGTCGGCGATCTGCACCTTGCGCAGCATCTCCGCCGAGCGCTTCCGCGCCTCGCCCTTCGACACGCCGGCCACCTCGAACACCTCGGAGACCTGGCGCCCGATGCGGATCGAGGGGTTCAGCGCCCGGCTCGGATCCTGGTAGACCATCGACACCGGCCCCTGACGCAGGCGGCGAAGGTCACCCGCGGCCATGGCGGTGAGGTCGCGGCCTTCGATGCGGATCGAGCCGCTGCGGATGCGGCCGTTGCCGGGCAGGTAGCGCACAGCCGCCTGGGCGACCGTGGACTTCCCGCAGCCCGACTCGCCGACCAGGCCATAGCTCTCGCCCTGGCCGATGGTAAACGAGATGCCGCGCAGCACCTGGCGGTCGATGCCCCGGACGCGGTAGGCGACGTCCAGTTCGACCACCTCGAGGGCGGGCGCGGTGGTGGCGGGCGCCTCGGGGACGGCCTGCGCACTCACTGGGTCACCGCCCGCTGCAGGCCGTCCGCGATCAGGTTCACGGCGACGACCAGGGATGCGATCGCGACCGCCGGGGTGATCGACTCCCACCAGAAGCCGGCCGAGACCAGCGCATACGCGTCGTTGATCTGCGCGCCCCAGTCGGGAGACGGCGGCTGCGGGCCGAAGCCGAGGAAGGACAGTGTGGCCACCGCGAAGATCGCATAGCCGACCCGCACGGTGAACTCCACCATGATCGGCGGCAGGACGTTCGGGAGCACCTCCTGGAACAGGATGTAGGGCGCCCGCTCGCCGCGCAGCTCCGCGGCGGTGACGTAGTCCTGCTCCCGCTCGCTGAGCACCGCGGCACGGACGGTGCGCGCGATGATCGGCGCGAAGACGAGGCCGATTACGACGATCAGCGCGATGTTCGAGGTGCCGGTGGCGGCCAGCACGGTCAGCGCGACGATCACGAGCGGCAGCGCCAGCACCGCCTCCACGAGGCGGCTGAGGATGTCGTCGACGAGCCCGCGGAAGTAGCCCATGGTCAGCCCCAGGGCGGTGCCCAGGATCGTGCCGAGCAGCGTTGCCAGCGGGGCCACCAGCAGGATGTTCCGGGCTCCGACGATGACACGGGAGAAGACGTCGCGGCCGAGCGCGTCCGTTCCGGCCCAGTGCTCGGAGGATGGCCGGGCGTTGTGCTTCAGCAGGTCCTGCTGGTAGGCGTCGTGTGGGGCGATGTGGGTGCCGAACAGTGCGCAGATGATCCAGAAGGCGAGGATCACCGTGCCCACCCAGACGGTCTTCGAGCCGACGATCAGCCGCAGCGTCTCGCGGCGAGCCTGGGCGGCGGTCTCGGCGGCCGGCTGCAGGACGCCGGGGTTGTTCTCTTCGGCCGCCGTGACCGTCATCCGGCATCACTCCCGACGCGGATCCTCGGGTTCAGCACCGCGGACAGGATGTCGGCGGTGAGCGTGGCCAGCAGGTACACCACGCCGATCAGCAGCACGGACGACTCGATCACCGGGTAGTCCTTCTGGTGCGTGGCGTTGAAGAGCATCAGGCCGACGCCGCTGTAGTTGAACAGCCGCTCGACCACGACGAGGCCGCCGATCAGGTAGCCGGTCTGGGTGGCGACCACGGCGATCGTGGGGAGCAGCGAGTTCCGCAGCACGTGGCGCAGGATCACGGTGCGCCGGGGCAGGCCCTTGAGGTAGGCGGTGCGCGTGTAGTCCGAGTGCAGCACCTCGACCGTGCCCGCTCGCGTGATGCGGGCGATGTAGCCGAACAGCACCAGCGTCAGCGCCATCGCGGGCAGGAGCAGGTACTTGATCTGCTCGACGCCGCTCGTGCCTGGCGGCCATGCCGCCGACACGGGCAGCCAGCCGAGCCACAGCGCGAAGATCGACAGCAGCACGATGCCGCCGACGAACTCGGGCATCACCGCCGCCGACAGACCACCCACCGTGATCAACCGATCCAGCCATTTGCCCTCGTTGAGCGCCGAGGCAACACCGCCGAAGATGCCGAGCGGTACGACCAGGATGAACGCGAGCACGGCGAGCTTGATCGAGTTGCCGAGGGCGTCCTTCAGCATGTCGGACACCGGCCGCTTCTGAGCGTAGGACTCGCCCAGGTCGCCGTGCAGCACGCCGCCGATCCAGTCGCGGTACTGGGTGATGATCGGCCTGTCCGTGCCCAGGTCGTGGTTGATCGCCTTCACCGTTGCCTCGCTGGCAAACGGACCGGCGATCGCCCTGCCGGGGTTCGAGGGCAGGATGGTCGTCGCCCAGAACACGATCACGGACAGCAGGAACAGCGTGATCAGGCCCATGCCCAGGCGTCTGAGGATGAAGCGAGTCACCGGGCCCTAGCTCAGCTGTGGTGTGCGATGCGTCGTCGTCAGGCCACCGACACCTGGTCAGTCCACGTCTGCCCCATGGCCGTCGCGCGGAGGCCGGAGAGGCCGGCGCGGGTGGCCGAGAGGTAGTTGTAGAAGTAGGCGAAGATGATCGGCGTCTCGTCGAGCAGCAGCGTCTGGATCTGCTTGGCGTAGCTGCGCTGGCTCTGCAGATCGACTGCGGCGATGTACTGCTTGACCAGGCCGTCGTACTGCGGGTTCTTGAAGTGCGCGGCGTTCCACGTGCCGTCCGACATCAGCGGCGCGGACAGGAAGACGTTCGGCACACCGCGATGGCCGTAGTCGACCAGGCTCATGATCGAGTCGAGCCACGGCGACTTGCCGTAGACGGCGTCGCCGTAGTACGTCGTGCCGTCCTCGACCGAGAGCTTGATGTTGACGCCGATCTGCTTCGCCGCCTCGACGACGATCTGCGCGTACTGCGGCACCTCCTGGGACTGGATCGCGACCAGTTCGGTGGAGAAGCCGTTCGGAACGCCCGCCTGCTGCAGCAGCGACTTCGCCTGATCGATGTTGATGTTCCGCTGGGGTACCGACGTGTCCGTCTGCGGGAATACGGGGGCGAACGGGGAGTCGTTGCCGAGGTCGGACTTGCCCTGGAACAGGCCCTGCA